>JACXUY010000011.1 GCA_014763665.1 Gammaproteobacteria bacterium | reverse complement strand
AGGTCTGAAAAATACAAAAGGGATGGGGGTGTCACCTTGCGGTGCCATAAAGTGTGGGGGAAGGACTGCATTTTAGTAACAGCTAACCACGTGATTTAATGTCCTTCCACCAACCCAAAAATGAGAATGGGAAGTCTGAATGAGAAGCGACGCTTTAGTGCTGCGAAGCAGAAGCCATTATTCAGACCTTCCTTAAGATTTGTTACTAAATAAATAAATGCCAAGAGTTACCAGCAATGACTTTTGCTTTTTTCTTGGCTTCACTGGAAAAACGCGCCAGTTGATGGTGAAATTCGAATTGACCAGCCTCGATGGGAATAACGCCAACCGATAAGCTCATGAGTGAAAAAAATTGCGTTTGATTGTTGCGGTCTTTGCCAGTAAAACCCTTTTGCTGAATTTGTTCTGGGCTATACCAGTCGGGATAGTGGCTGCTAAAGTCGGCAAAAATACCTTCAAGTCGTTTTTGCCAATCCTTCTCATTGTTCCATAGCAGAATAAAATCATCACCGCCAATATGACCTATAAATTCGGAGTGGTGTGTATGGTTTTCAAGTATGCGTGCAAGGGTTATCAGAGCTTTGTCACCTAGTTCATAGCCGAAATAATCATTAAACGCCTTAAAGTGATCTAAATCGATATAAAGCACCATAAAATTTTTACGATTGTTGAGCCGTTTTTGAATAGCGTTTTCAATGGCTTGGTTACCAGGTAAGCCAGTGAGTGGATTGGCGGATTTAGCTAGGGCGATTTTGGTTTCAGTAATCGCACGTAACAGATCATTAAAATAGCCCAACCCAACGTAACGCCCCTCGTCGGTAACAACAAAGACCCCTTGCGCATTGTTGTGATCGCGTTGAGTGATCATTTTCGAGATGATTTCCAGTGGTGTGTTTGCACTGACAATCAGGCTGCGTTTGTCAAGAAATTGATTTATTCGTTTACGCGCATTGAGTTCACGACCATAGCGACTTGAAAAGAGGTCGGTCATTTGTTTGCGTTCTAGCAGCCCTAATACCGTGTGTTCATTGACTACGGCAACGGCTTGATGTTCGGGGTGTTGAAGAAAAAAGTCGACCGCTTCTGATACGAGCATGCTGTCTTGGATGCTGGGCGCTTCTTGTACGATATCGCGCGCGTAACGACTAAGCACTGTTTGGCTGGTATCGACATTGTTGGGCATTTGCCACTGGGGTTTAGTGATAGGCGTTCTACTGGGTTTGGCAAAATAATAGCCCTGACCTAAGTGGACATTAATGCCTTGCAGGAGCTCTAAACAGCCAAGCGTTTCAACGCCTTCAGCAATCACTCGTGTTTCCACAGATTGCGCCAATTCTGTGATGATTTTGACAAATTGTAATTTATGCTTACTTTCGGTTTCTAAATGGGTAATAAAGTGTTTGTCCAGCTTGACATAATCAGGACGCAACTCTGACCAAAGGCGCAAACTGCTGTGTCCCTCTCCCAAGTCATCGAGTGCAATGGTGAAGCCCATGCCACGATAGTGTTCAACGGCTTTAATCAGTAGCTGATAGTCTTTAATGGGATGATGCTCGGTAATCTCAATAACGATGCGCTGTGGCGAAAAGCCCAAGCTGTCAATTAACGCTAAGGTTTGTCCTGACTGAAAGTTCGGGTCTTGTAGACTCATCGGACTCATGTTGAGGAATAGCTTGCCAGGTAAATCTAGCTCAATGAAGCTTTGAACGGCTTTTTTACGTGCAATACATTCCAACTCGAATAATCGACCAACCGCTTCTGCTGCCTGAAATAAAGGAATGGGTGCATGGAAAGAGGTTGCTTCAGGACCACGTAAAAGCGCTTCGTAGCCCAAAATACTGCCATTGTCTAAATGAATAATGGGTTGAAAAACGCTGTAAACAGTTTCCTGATCTATAATGCGATGCACTAGCGTTTGGTTCTCATCAGACAGCCGGTGATCCAGTTCTTGTAATGGGTGACAATTATCCAGTTCCGATAGCATCTTTTAACTTCCTCAAACAAATCGGCATTCTTAAACACCCAAGTGAATTTTCAAGGTATGCCCAAATCCTGCTTTAGGGCATTTTAGAGTATCAAGTGAATATGACGAATAGATGAAAAAACGCTTTTGTCATCAAATTGTCACCGAGCTGTTACCAAAACATCATCTTGCTGTCACGACCTGTTCACAGTTCGTCTTTATCATGGGCGTCGTTAAAGATTACTGAGAGAGACGATCATGGTTGCGACTGAAAAAGGATTAACTGTTCGCATGGCCTCATCTGTGCAAGATGTGATGAATTGCCAGCGTTTGCGTTACGAAGTCTTTGCCTTGGAAATGGGTGCTCAGCTGCCGACAGGGCACTTGGGGCTGGATAAGGATGGTTTTGATGATGTTTGTGCGCATTTGCTGGTTGAAGACATGGCAACAGGCGATATTGTTGCTTGTACGCGTATCTTGACGGATAAAGTAGCGCAAGAAGTTGGCGGTTATTATTATTCTGATCATGAGTTCGATTTAACCACAATTCGCCAAATGTCAGGTCGTGTTATGGAAATTGGACGTACCTGTGTGCGCGCCGATTTTCGCAACGGTGCTACTATTGGTGTCTTGTGGTCGGGTTTGGCTAGCTTTATGTTGGAAGAGGGCTTTGACTTCTTAATGGGCTGTGCCAGTGTTGATTTCTCTGATGGCGGTGTTCAGGTGCAAGCCATCCGTCGATATTTGGCCGACAACAACCTGTTGGCCGATGGCGAACGTTGTGTCGCACCTCGCGTCGCCATTCCACAATTGCCAAATATGCCTGAAGCGATTAGCATTAACTGGCCACCATTACTGAAAGCCTATTTGCGTTTAGGCGCGAAAGTTTGTGGTGACCCTTGTTTAGATGCTGCTTTTGGTGTCGCTGATTTCTTTATTTTGTTAGATGTGAAGGATTTGAACCCTCGATATGCGCGTCATTTCTTACAGCGTGCCACACCCATCAGTATGGTTGTGCCTCCTTTACATGCCCCTCATGCTGTTGCAATGGCAGCCTAACGCATGAAGTCATGGCGAGCGCTATGGCGTTTGACGTGGCTGGGGGTGTGGTTAACTGTTGGTGTGATTTTGGCGCTATTCCGCTTGCGAGTGCATCCGAATAGTGCCTACACGAATGCGCAGCAACGTCTTGTCGTTTGGTGGTCGCGCCAATTGCTGTCGGTAATCGGTGTTCAGTTGTGTCATCAGGGGCAACCTATTCCGGGAAGTGTATGGGTGGCCAATCATCATTCTTGGTTAGATATTCTCGTTGTTATGGCCGTGTCGCCGGCACGTTTTCTGTCGAAACACGAAGTGGCACACTGGCCAGTCATTGGTTGGTTAGCGCAACGTGCTGGAACTGTGTTCCTCAAACGAGGGCAAGGGGAAACCAGCCAAGCGATGCAACACATGGCCAACCTGGTACGAGCGGGTGACAGTGTGCTCTTCTTTCCCGAAGGTACCACGACGGATCATGCGCCTAAGTCTTTTCATGCTCGGTTGTTTGCTTTGCCCATTGAGTTGGGTGTAAGCGTTCAGCCGCTATGTTTAAGCTACCATGATGCTCAGGATCGCCGAACGGATATTGCTTATGTCGGTGAACAGAGTTTTATTGCTAACCTATGGTATTTGCTACAGCAAGATTGCTTACAAGCGCATATCCATTTTTTGTCGGCCCTAACAGTAACGGCAGACACCAGCCGTAACGTATTAGCTCAGCAAACACATACGGCGGTTGAGCAGGAATGGCTGAAGTTAGCCCATTAAAAACCCCACGAGCTGCTGGGGTTTTTAATGGGTCAAGAAGCAACTTTCCTATTCAGTTTGGGGCTGATTGGCTTGTTCCGCTGCTTGTTTTGCTTTCTGGCGTGCGGCAATTGCTTCCCAGTCTATATTATTGCAGGCTTCACATTCTTCTTTAAAAATACCAACCTTAACGAGCAAAGCATGCAGCTTACAACCAACGCAAAATCCCAAAATGGCTTCCATCCACATAAACCCTAGGCATAAAAATACCAGTAGCGGAATCCAAAGTGGCATAACCTGTTCATCTGTAACGATTGCTAATCCAAATAGACTATTCATGAGTCGTGCAAAGCTATCTGGATTAAAGAACACCAAGCATGCCACAATCATCAAAGCACCAATGCTCCATGCCATGCGTTTGGGGTTAAGTGGTTTGTATGAAACGGGTTTGTTACGTGCTAAAAAGCTGGCTATCCAAATGGTAGGCGATAAGCGCGATGTGGCAACAAACATGCCGGCCAGCATTTCAAATAGCGCGTAGAACAATACCCATGTTTGAGTGGTGTAGTCGTAAGTTCGACGTAAGGCTTCAACGGTGTAGATGATGCGGCCATCAAAATCAATATCACCAGTATCGGTAATCATCGCTGTTTCGGGTACGACCCAGTGAGGGCCAAACACCACATCGATTAGGGTATATAGCATATACAGGGGGATGGCGATTAAAAATCCGGCACGAATTCTGACTGCTGTTTCGTTAATGTAGGTGGTTTCTTCCTTAGGATCTCGAAACCATTGGTTTAGGAAAGGGGTTGAGGACATGGTACTTTTCCTTATTTTTTAGACTGGTTGGTCTATTTATTAATGTGCTTTTATCATATCAGTAAAACCTAATTTAATGCTTGTTTTAATCATTGAATTTTTATATGTTGCGATTAGTTTTATCAATGGTTGTCTTATTAATGTCCATTGTCATCTGTTTGTCACAAGCTTGTCATGAAACTGCGACACAGGCCATTTACACTCAGCATTCAATTAGTATGCTTGGTTGGGAGCCAAAAATTATGTCAAGTAAAGCGCTGTTGTCCGATGCAGTAGGATTGTCATCTCAGATTTCACATCATGAAGGTCGCAGTTTGATGGACCGCTTGTTTGTGCGTTGGTTTGATCGCTTGGTCTATCCGCTGATTTGGGAGGATCCTGTTGCCGATTTAATGGCGATGGGTGATATAAGTGGACAAAACATGGTTTGTCTCACCTCGGGCGGTTGCAACATCTTATCCTATTTGTCGGCTCAGCCAGCGAGTATTGCTGCGGTGGACTTAAATGAAGCCCATTTGGCATTGTTGGCGCTTAAACGCACGGCAGCGGAACACCTGTCTTATGATGAGTTTCATCAACTCTTTGCATTGGGTAATGTGCCGCAAAATGACGCTTTAATGCGCGATTTAATTCCCCATTTGCCCGAATTTGCACAGACCTATTGGGGTCAGGTCGATTTAACCGGTCGCGCAAAGTGGTTTAGTCAAGACTTTTATCATCAAGGATTGCTGGGTAACTTTATCGGTTTCGGTCATTGGTTGGCCAAACGTTTGGGTTATGATTTATCGGCGGTAATGCAAGCTAAAACCCAAGAAGAAGCGCAAGTGATTTTTGATGCACAAATCGCACCGCTATTCGATAGTCGCTTGGTGCGTTGGTTATCGTCTCAAGTGTGGGTGCTTTATGGATTGGGTATTCCACCGCGTCAATATGAAGTGTTAAAAGGCGACCAAGCACACATGGCCGATGTATTGAGGGAACGCTTGCGTCACCTTGCCTGTGATTTTCCCTTAGCTGATAACTATTTTGCTTGGCAAGCTTTTGCACGTCGTTTTAATGCCAGTGAGCAATCAGCTTTGCCTCTGTATTTGCAGCAAACGCATTATAAAAGTACGAAAGAAGCCGCTGAAAAAGTGAGCATTCATCATCAATCTGTGACCGATTATTTGGCGGTTCGTCCAGCGATGAGTGTTGATGTTTATGTGTTGCTAGATGCACAAGATTGGATGTCGGAAAGTCAGTTAACCGAGTTGTGGGTCGAGATTAACCGCACGGCTCGCATGGGTGCGAGAGTGGTGTTCCGTACTGCAGGTAAAGAGTCACCTTTAGAAGGTATGTTGCCTGTGGCACTACTGAGTTGTTGGTCAACCGATGAGGAAGCGAATCATGCTTTTTGGCAAGCAGATCGATCAGCAATCTATGGCGGATGTTTCGTTTATACACGTATTTGTTAGGGTGCTGCTTTGTTGATGAAGGACGGTAGGGCGGTCGCTACCTGGATCAGTGCCATGCAACAACAAGCCTTAATTAGCAATTGGCATGCTGAGTTAAAGGCTATGATGATTAACGATGCTACCTTGCCCGTGGCTATTGGTTGTGTCAAAGCAGGTCAAACTTATTTAGCGTCACCACAGCATGGGTTTATTGATTATGCTCGTGATGAGTGTGATCAACTCAGTGACGCATCGGCACAACGCTGGGCTAAGTTTGGGCTCTCGATAGCAGAGCCTTGGTTTAGGGCTTTGCGCTTGGATGAGTCGGTTAGCATTAATGCTTGGGGTGTTTCTACTCATTTGTATCCAAACTGGTCAGATAGCATATTGACTAAGCTAAGGGATAGATTGGTTGTGGAACATCCAAAGCGCGCCTTGTGGTTGCGCACCTTGCATGAGAGCTACGATGCACCTTTAATCGAAGCACTGCAAAAGCAAGGTTGGCAATTATGGCCAAGTCGCGTTGTCTATGGTTTTGATTGGAAAACATCGAGCCGATGGATGAAACAGCGCAATAACCAAATTGATCAAAAGTTGTTACAAAAAACGACGCTCACCCCTTTGTTTCCACAAGATTTTAATGCTTCTCATGCACCAGCAATGGCTCAGCTCTATAAACAGCTATACGTCGATAAGCATTCACGCTGGAATGCACACTATACACCGGCTTATTTTCAACACGCCATTGAGCATCAGTGGTTGTCTTTTTATGGTTTTGCCGATGAGCAAGATCAGCTCATTGCTTTTATTGGTGTTTTTGCACAAAACGGAGTGATGACCACACCGATGCTTGGTTATGACACCAGTTTGCCGACTGAATTGGCTCTATATCGCTTGTTGATGGCAAGGGTGTTGCGTGAAAGCATCGAGCAAGAGTATTACCTCAATTTGGGGGCTGGTTCGGCCAATTTCAAACGTATGCGTGGCGGGGTTGCACATATGGAATGGCATGCATTTTATGCCCATCATTTACCTAAGTGGCAGAATGTAGCGATGCAGATAACAGCCAAATTGATGCGGCGCTATGTTCCTGCTTTTCTAGCGCAGCAGGCGGTATAAGCGATGACGGATCAACAGTGGATGAAGATGATGGCTGATGAAGTTGCGACAGAGCCAGCATGGATGCCAACCGATGAACAAGCCGATGGTGTGCATAAATATTATCGTGCCTTGTTTATTTCTGACGTGCATTTAGGCTCTAAAGGTTGCCAAGCTGAAGCCTTGGCTGAATTTTTGAAATTTCACCATGCCCCTGTTATTTATTTAGTTGGTGACATTGTGGATGGCTGGCGCTTGAAAAAGCGCCATTTTTGGCCACAAAGTCATACCGATGTTATTCGTCGGCTATTTACCAAAGCCAAGCGGGGCAGTCGCATTGTCTATGTTACAGGTAATCATGATGATTTTTTACGACGCTATTCGGGCATTCACTTTGGCAACATTGAGTTGTGCGATGAAGTAGTGCATGAAACGCTAAGCGGGCAAAAGCTGCGGGTATTGCATGGTGATGCTTATGATGGTGTCGTAACATGTCATAAATGGCTGGCTTTATTAGGAGATTGGGCTTACGAGAGCATGTTACATGTCAACCGCTGGTACAACAAATTACGTCAATACTGGGGTTTTGGTTATTGGTCTTTATCGGCTTATCTCAAGCATCGCGTGAAGCGAGCGGTGATGTACATGCACGAGTATGAACATTTGCTCATGCGAGATGCGCATAAAGCGGGCTTTGATGGTGTTGTCTGTGGCCATATTCACCATGCTGAAATACGTCAAACCGATCAGGGCTGGTATGGGAATTGTGGTGATTGGGTCGAGTCCTGTACTGCGTTGGTTGAGCATGAAGATGGACGCATGGATTTGCTTCGTTATCACGCTACTGTTAGCACCGAGTCTTCATCGTCCTAATAAAAAACCCGCAACTGCTTGCGGGTTTTTTATAGGAACTTGATCCCAGTTAGATGAATTAGTGATGGATGTAAGCGCGTTCGTTATGCAACGCAATGTCCATACCTTCCACTTCTTCTTCTTCGCTAATGCGTAAGCCAACCATCATGTCGATGACTTTTAAGATGATTGCCGTAACAATGACACCATAGATGATGGTAACAATCACACCCTCTGCTTGGATGATGAATTGCGACATCATGCTTACGCCTTCTGCCAATCCTTTACCACCGAACATAGTGTCAACAAAGATGCCAGTTAACAAGGCGCCAACGATACCGGCAACCGCATGCACGCCAAAGGCATCCAAAGCATCATCGTAACCAAAGGCACGTTTGATGCTGGTAGCGGCAACGAAACTAATCACACCGGCTAAAATACCAAGTAATAAAGCACCTGTTGGGCCAACAAAACCCGCTGCTGGGGTAATAGCAACCAAGCCAGTAACTGCACCCGAGATTAAGCCAAAACCCGTTGGTTTACCGCGCACAATCCATTCAGCCATCATCCAACCGATTGCAGCTGCTGCTGTTGCAATTTGTGTTACCAACATTGCCATAGAAGCAACGCCATCAGCTGCTAACTCAGAACCTGCGTTGAAACCGAACCAACCTACCCACAGTAATGCACCACCGACCATGGTTAGCATCATGCTGTGTGGAGGCATAGCCTGAGCACCGAAACCTTTACGTTTGCCAATCATGATGGCAGCCACTAGCCCTGCAATACCCGCATTGATGTGTACTACCGTACCACCAGCGAAATCTAATACGCCATCGGTTGACAAGAAACCACCGCCCCATACCCAATGGGCAATAGGCACATAAATAAAGGTGATCCATAGCGCAGTGAATAATAACACGGCAGAAAATTTCATACGTTCAGCATAACCGCCGACGATAATAGCTGGCGTAATAATAGCGAAGGTCATTTGGAACATAATGAATAAGACTTCGGGAATGGTGCCTTTGATGTCATCAGGCGTGATGCCCGCTAAAAAAGCTTTAGACAAGTCACCAATATAAGCATTGTAGTCACCACCATCACCAAAAGCTAGGCTATAACCGTAGGCAAACCATACCAGCGTTCCCACACCAACAACAGCGAAGACTTGCATCATGGTTGAAAGGGCATTTTTTTGACGAACCATGCCCGCATAGTAAAGTGCCAAGCCTGGGATAATCATGAGTAGAACGAGTGCGCTAGAAATGAGCATCCAAGCCGTATCGCCGGCGCTAATGGTTGCCACTTCAGCAGCGGCTTCTGCTGCCACTTCGGTTGCGGCTTCAGCGGCTTCTTCTGCCCAACTGAGCATGGGCGCCATTAAACTGCCGACCCCAGCAAGGGTAAGCAAGGCTTTTTGAGCAAGTGCTTGCATAATGTTTTCTCCTTATGAGTAAAATGACTTAGAGTGCTACTGAGCCACGTTCACCAGTGCGAATGCGGATCACTTCGTCTAGATTAGTAATGAAAATTTTGCCATCGCCGATTTTGCCAGTGTGAGCCGCACCAATCAGGGCTTCAATCACGCTATCTACGCGCTCGCTAGCAACGGCAATTTCTACTTTAATTTTCGGTAAAAACTCGACCGTGTATTCAGCACCACGGTAAATTTCGGTATGGCCTTTTTGACGACCAAAACCTTTGACTTCAGTCACGGTCATACCGTGTATGTCAAGCGTACTCAAAGCTTCTCGAACATCGTCGAGTTTGAAGGGTTTAATGATGGCGGTGATCAGTTTCATGACGAGTCTCCGTGTTTTAGAATAGTGATAATCAGTTTTAAATTAGCTTATATTGTGCCATATCGTATAAATATATTAATATCAATAAGTTGTTCTTATTTTTTTATTGTTATGATGGTGCTGTTGAGGTTATTTGGTTTTTTAATGGTATTTTTTGCACCAAAATGAAATTAAGAGGGGTATAGGTTGCGTGGAGTAAAAAAAGCGGCCCGAGGGCCGCTAAGGGTTAACATGAGGATCAATCAGGTTAGGTTAGAAAGATTTGCTGGCTGAGATAGTCATGCGTGTATCTTCATCAATGCCTGCTTTTGCGCCGACTACGTTCAGTTCTTTGCTAGAGCGAACAATAGCTGCATCTAAGTCAATGCCGCCTAGTGTTGTTGTGTAGCCTGCTTGCAGATAAGAGCCGTCTTTAGGGCCATTGTTGTCCCAGTCCCAGTAGCCGTAAAGTCCGTAAAATCCCGCTAGTTCAGCTTTAACTGAGGTGAATAGATATTTAGCGTCTTTGCTACCGCTGCCTGGATTTGCTTCGCGATATCCGGGATTGACGGTTGCTGTGAAGGGACCATAAGAGGCTTCGAAGTTAAGTTCGTTGTACTGTGTATCAAAGCCCGCTTTGCTTGAGGTGATTTTGTTAGTGTATTGGTAGCTGGTAAAGCCTGCGCCTAACCCAAGGTCGCCAAAAGAAGTGTTGTAACCACCATAGATGTCATACTCCCAGCCCATTGATGAAGAGCTTGGTCCGCCAAAGTGGCCTGTTGGGTTTACTTCGGTGCCAACTTGAGCTGCCCACAGGCCGGCGTAAAGGCCGGATTTGTGCTCATAATCAATGCCGCCGTTGATTGAAGCGCTATCGCGTTGAGTTACGCCACGGAAAATGTATTGACTCATGACGCCGGCATTAAAAGAAACTTCGGCCGCTGCAGTATTGAGTGTAGCTGAAGTGGCTAATAAACCAGTGGCAGTTAAAGCAGTAGCAATCGCGGTTGATAATAGTTTTTTCATGTTACACTCCAATGTGTTTAACGTTTCAATAAAAATGTGGTTGTTGGAATCTTGTGGTGCTAATCTAAAAGCGTTAAATGTGCCACTATTATTATTAATCAATTAAAAACAAATGGTTATGTTAAATTTTATTGAAATTTTAGTTGAGTTTTTACTAATATATGCACCAAAATAAAACAAAAAAATCCATTTCTGAATACCTTCATCCACTGTGGTGGGTGTTGTTGGTGCAGTTTGTTGCGCTATTGCTGGTTAAATTTAGTGCCAGGATTTGGGTCGATTGGTTAATTGGCTTGTCCTATGTACAGAGTTTCTTGTTGTTGCAAGTGGGCTTGTCGGTGCTGTTGAGTTGGCTCATGGGGCTGCCTCGCTGGTGGTTGTGGGTGCAAGCTGTGTTACCGCTGGGTTTGTATTGGGGGGCGACGCAAACTCTGGTTGACCCCCTTTGGTTCGCTGGTTTGGCTTTATTGCTCATGTTGGTGTTTTCGGCGGCTTTGAAAGACAGGGTGCCTTTGTATTTAACGAACAAGTCAACGCATCAAGCTTTGGTGGAGCTAGCGCAGACCTATCAAGTGAAATCTGTGTTGGACTTGGGTTCTGGTTTAGGTGGGGTGGTGCGTGCTTTGGCAAAGGCGGGCATCGAAGCGAAGGGTGTTGAGTATTCACCAGTGCTGGCATGGTTTTCTCAGATGGTGTGTCGATGGTCGGGTCTAGGTCAGGTGTCGCGTGGTGATATGTGGCAAACCGATTTAAGTCAGGTTGATATGGTGTATGTGTTTTTATCACCCGTGCCGATGACGCGTTTGTGGCAAAAGGGGTGTGCTGAAATGAAGTCGGGTGCGTTGTTAGTGTCTAACTCTTTTGCTATTGAGGGTGTCGAGCCTCTGGAGGTATGGGAGTTATCAGATGGACGTCAAACGCAATTGTTAATTTATCAAATACCTTAGCGAATAAAAAAGCACCCCGCAGGGTGCTTTTTATGAGTCGTTTATCACCGAAAGTGAATTAACGGCTGTAGTACATGTCGAATTCAATTGGATGAGTGGTCATACGCATACGCGTGACTTCTTTCATCTTCAATTCGATGTAGGCATCGATCATGTCATTGGTGAAAACGCCGCCCGCTGTTAAGAAGTCGCGATCTTTGTCTAGCTCTTCCAAAGCCATATCTAACGAGTGGCAAACCTGAGGAATGGCTTTCGCTTCTTCTGCTGGCAAGTGGTACAAGTCTTTATCTGCTGGCTCACCTGGGTGAATTTTGTTCATGATGCCATCTAATCCAGCCATCAAGATTGAAGCGAAAGCTAAATATGGGTTAGACATTGGATCGGGGAAGCGGCATTCGATACGACGTGTACGTGGGTTAGGCGCGTAAGGAATACGGATTGACGCTGAACGATTACGTGCTGAGTAAGCGAGCATGATTGGTGCTTCGAAGCCAGGAACCAACCGCTTGTAAGAGTTAGTACCAGAGTTCGTAAACGCATTTAACGCCTTAGCGTGTTTAATAATACCACCAATGAAGTAGAGTGCTGTGTCAGACAGAGCACCATAACCATCACCAACGAACAGGTTTTTGCCATCTTTTGACAATGACATGTTTACGTGCATACCAGAGCCGTTATCACCTACGATCGGCTTAGCCATGAAAGTTGCGGTTTTGCCATAAAGGTGTGCGGTATTGTGAACGGCATATTTCAATATCAATACTTCGTCAGCTTTTTTCACCAAAGTGTTGCCAGCGATGCCTAATTCACATTGACCTGCGTTTGCCACTTCGTGGTGATGTGTTTCTATGCCTAAGCCCATTGCTTCAGCATAGTCACACATAGAAACACGAATTTCATGTAATTGATCGACAGGAGGTACTGGGAAATAGCCGCCTTTGGTTGCTGGGCGGTGACCCATGTTGCCGTCGGCGTAAACTTTTTCGGTATTCCAAGAGGCTTCGCTAGAATCAACCTTAACAAAGCAGCCCGACATGTCTGAACCCCAACGAACATCGTCGAAGACAAAGAATTCTGGTTCTGGTCCAACGAAACAGCTATCAGCGATACCCGTTGATTTTAGATAAGCTTCAGCACGCATGGCGATTGAACGCGGATCGCGATCATAACCTTCCATTGAAATAGGGTAGTGGATGGTGCAACGAATAATCATGGTGGGATCATTGGCGAATGGATCCATGATTGCGGTATCAGCGTGCGGCAGTAAAACCATGTCAGAAGCTTGGATACCCAACCAACCAGCAACGGAAGAACCATCGAATGGTTGACCCACTTCAAAGAAAGCTTCGTCAACTTTACGTGAAGGAATGGTTACGTGTTGTTCTTTACCATGTGTGTCACAAAAACGAAGATCCACCCATTTGATGTTTTCTTCTTTAAGACGTGCGATAAGTTCTGTTACCATTTGAAGGTCCTTTATCAAAAATGTAAGCAAGTGCGTGTTTCACGCTCAAACATAGATTGAACATGGATCTGCTCAGCAGTTAATTCCAAATTTAATATTAGCCCGAAGTGTGCCAAAAAACCAGAACAATTAATAAAAATAATTATCTGTAATGCTTACCTGAAACTCTGGCCAGTTGGCTTGCAATGCTGTCGATTTGAAAATGCTAATTTTTTGGTGCAATGGCACCAGATTAGTGCGTCAAAACGGGTTGTGAATAGTGTCATAGTGTCACGAAAGCTTAATATTCACTGGTTAAGATATGCAAATTCAATAAAAAGGTCTAGTTAACATGTCTTCAACTGTTTTACAAATGCAATCGGCTCGACGTGAGCGCATGCGAGGCTATAAAGATTCTATAGCCAAGTATGCGATTGGTGTTGGTGGTTTGGCCGTTATCGGTGCTGTGCTGCTGATGATGTTTTTCTTCTTCATTCAAGTAGCTCCTCTCTTTTCATCGGCAACGATGGATAAAGTGGCTAGTTACGATCGTCCCGGAGCGTCTAAAACGCTGTTGCTTGCGGTGGACGAGTATAAAGATACGGCTTTGCGAATTACTGAAGATGCTAACGTTGTGTTCTTTAAAGCCAAAACAGGCGAATTAGTTGAAAGCATTAAACTGCCAGTTCCAGAAGGTGTCAGCGTTACTGCTTATCATGTGCTTGATGATGCAGATGGACAAGTTGCGCTAGGTCTTTCTAATGGTCAACTACTCCTGGCTGAGTATGGTTTCGCTGTTAATTATCTAGATGGTGTTCGCCAAATCAAGCCTCATTTTAGCTATCCATTGGGCGAAGAACCTCTGGTTATGGATGCGCAAGGCAGGGCTTTGGCTCAAGTATCTGGTCGTGCATCTGGTGAAACTATGGTGTTAGTTGGAGCAGCCAAAAATGTACCTGTGGTTGAATTTAGAGCATTCGAGTTGAAAAAAGCTATGTTTTCAGACGAAGTAAGTTTGGAGCAAACATCGGCAAGTCAACTACAACTGGCGTTCGTGCCAGAATGGGTTAAAGTGGATGGCATGAACGATTGGCTCTACGCCATTGATTCAACGGGTGACATGCAGGTTTTCTCCATTCGTGATGTTGAAGCACCTAAGGACTATGCTCGCATAAATACTTTGCCTGCTGAAGGTAAAGAGAAACGCAAGCTAACATCGGTAAGTTTCTTGCTGGGTGGTATCTCATTATTATTAGGTGAAGAGTCGGGTAAATTAACCCAGTGGTTTCCGACTCGCGATGCAAATAACCAGTACACCTTCCAAGCAATCAGGGGATTTGATGAGCAGTCTGCGGCTATTACCGACATGGCGGTAGAACAACGTCGTAAGGGTTTTGTGCTAGCAGATGCGTCGGGTCATGTAGGTGTTTATCATGCTACGGCTCACCGAGTGGTAGGTTTAGATCAGGTTTCACCCACAGCGATTACCAATATTGCAATGACGCCTCGTGCAGATGGTTTCTTGGCTGAAGATCAGCAAGGTAAGATGCATTTGTGGAACTTGGAAAACGAGCATCCTGAAGTGTCATTCGAAGTGCTATGGCAAAAAGTTTGGTATGAAGGTTACGAAAAGCCGGATTACATTTGGCAGTCATCTTCGTCAGCAAGTGATTTTGAGCCGAAGTATTCCTTAGCGCCTTTGGCCTTCGGTACACTCAAAGCGGCATTCTATGCCATGCTGTTTGCTGTGCCGATTGCTATTATGGCAGCGATGTTCGCTGGCTTTTTTATGGCGCCCAAAATGCGTCAAGCGGTTAAGCCAACCATTGAATTGCTAGAGGCGCTGCCAACCGTTATTTTAGGTTTCTTAGCAGGTTTGTGGTTAGCGCCTTACTTAGAAAAACATATGCCATCATTTTTCTTGGTTTTGCTGATTATGCCGTTGATGGTGTTTTTATTCGGTTATTTGTGGAGTCGTGCTCCAGAGATGATCCGAAATCGCGTGCCGGATGGTTGGCAAGCAGCGTTGCTTATACCGGTAATTTTATTCGCTGTTTTGCTTGCGCATTGGTTGGATGATCCCGTTGAGCAGCTGCTTTTTGCAGGCGACATGCCAATGTGGTTAACCAACGTGGCGGGTATCGACTACGACCAACGTAATGCCTTGGTAGTCGGTATTGCAATGGGCTTGGCAATTATTCCGATTATCTTCTCGATTGCAGAAGATGCCATCTATAACGTACCACGTCACCAAGTTAACGGTTCTCTAGCCTTGGGTGCAACCCCTTGGCAGACTATGGTTGGTGTGGTGTTGCCGACTGCTTCGCCGGCTCTGTTCTCTGCCACAATGATTGGTTTGGGGCGCGCTGTAGGTGAGACAATGATTGTACTCATGGCAACAGGTAACACTGCTGTGATGGATATTGACATCTTCAATGGCTTGCGCACACTCTCGGCTAACATTGCGGTTGAGATGCCTGAGTCAGAAGTGGGTAGTACCCATTACCGAGTGCTGTTCTTAGCGGCTTTGGTGCTGTTTATGTTCACCTTTTTCTTCAATACCATCGCTGAGACGGTGCGTCAGCGCATGCTTAAACGCTATGGCGCACTATAAGGGAGTCTAGGACAATGTTACGTACGTGGATGCGAGAAGGGAATCACTGGGTCTGGTTTAATGCCATGGCCGTTGCCATCAGTTTGTTGGCAGTGATGGGGTTAGTGAGTTTTATCGTGTTTAAAGGCATGGGGCATTTTTGGCCGAAAGACATTCATGCTTATACGGTACAAGATGGTCAAGGCGGCACGGTGCAATTGATCGGTGAATTGCACCGCCGTAGTGACCGTGTTGAAGGCAATATTAAAGAAGGCGTTACGCAGGTTCCTCAGCTGCTGGTTAAAGTGGGTAACCGTGACATTTTTGGTGCCGACTTTAAATGGGTAGACGAACAGGCGATTACCCAAGACGTCACGCCGAAAGATTTGATTATGGTTGAGCGTTACGAGTGGGGTAATTTCTACGGTCGACTGAGGTCGGTCACCTTAGGTGATGGAATGACGGTTACGGGAAATCAAGCATGGGATGCCTTCCAGCAGTTAATCGCACGTCACACCGAGTTGCACAAGCAAATTGTCCGCATTCAAAAGCATGATATTGGTGCGGTTAACGCGGGTGTCGAACAATTACGTTTAGATCGTCGTCGTTTGGAGCTAGATAATAAACTCACCGAACAAGCGAATGCGAAACTGGATGAAAAACGTCGTCAGTTAGACAACGAGTACCAGACGCTGTTAGCGCAAATGCGTCAATTAGAGCAAACTGCCAGTGCACTGGGTAAGGCGCAAATTGAGATCATGACCGGTGATGTTGTTTCCTTGCCAATCGACAAAATCATTGAATCGATTATGCCGAATGCCATGACGATGACAGAAAAACTAGGTCATTACTTTCATCGTATTTGGCTATTCTTATCGGATGAACCTCGTGAAGCTAATACGGAAGGCGGTATTTTCCCAGCCATTTTTGGTACCGTGACCATGGTCTTTATCATGACGGTATTGGTGATGCCTTTCGGTGTGATCGCTGCTGTTTACTTGCGCGAGTATGCTAAAGACGGATGGATTACGCGTGCCGTGCGTATTTCCGTCAATAACTTGGCAGGTGTTCCTTCTATCGTTTATGGTGTATTCGGTTTAGGTTTCTTTGTCTATGTGTTGGGTCACAACATTGACCAATTATTTTACCAAGAAGCACTACCAGCGCCGACATTTGGTACGCCAGGTTTGTTGTGGGCAGCGCTTACCTTGGCCTTGTTAACCTTGCCAGTAGTGATCGTTTCTACTGAAGAAGGTTTGGCGCGTGTTCCACGTACTATGCGTGAAGGTTCATTGGCTTTAGGTGCCACGAAAATTGAAACCCTCTGGAACACGGTGTTGCCAATTGCTTCTCCAGCAATTATGACTGGCTTGATTCTGGCCATTGCCCGTGCCGCTGGTGAAGTGGCTCCGCTGATGTTAGTGGGCGTGGTTAAACTAGCGCCGAGCTTGCCAGTCGATGCAATTGCTCCTTATATCCATTTAGATCGTAAAATCATGCACTTGGGTTTCCATATTCATGATGTTGGCTTCCAAAGCCCGAATGTTGAAGCAGCACAGCCATTAGTTTATGCAACCGCATTTTTGCTGGTGCTGATTATTATTGCGCTGAATATTACCGCGATTACGATTCGTAACCGTCTGCGCGAACGTTTCAAATCAGTTGATAACTAATAAACGAAGGATTAGTCAAAATGAGTTCAGTGAATGTTGTTTTAGATCACAAAAGTCGTCAACTGGATCTTGCCAGTGAACCTGTAGCGATTGAGGTTAAAGATTGGAATCTGTATTACGGTCAAAAGAAAGCGTTAAATAACATTAATATGTTGTTGCCCGAAAAACGCGTTACCGCTTTCATTGGTCCTTCAGGTTGTGGTAAGTCAACGCTGTTACGTTGCTTTAACCGCATGAACGACTTAGTGGACAGTGTGCGTACCGAAGGCAGTATTCGTTTGCATGGCAACGATATTATGGACAAGCGTCAGAATGTATCTCTTCTGCGTCGCAAGGTTGGTATGGTGTTCCAAAAACCCAATCCTTTCCCAAAATCGATTTTTGAAAACGTTGCTTATGGTTTGCGCCTAGCAGGTGAGAACAATCGTAACGTGTTGGAAGATAAAATCGAATGGGCATTAAAAGGTGCTGGTTTGTGGAATGAGGTGAAGGATCGCTTGCATGAAAATGCTATGGGTATGTCGGGTGGTCAGCAACAGCGTTTGGTCATTGCACGTGCCATTGCTATTGAACCAGAAGTGCTATTGCTCGATGAGCCAACTTCAGCATTAGATCCTATTTCGACCTTGGCTATTGAAGAGCTGATTTTTGAACTGAGAGAAAAGTTCACCATTCTGATTGTGACGCATAATATGCAACAAGC
This sequence comes from Gammaproteobacteria bacterium, assembly GCA_014763665.1. Classification (GTDB taxonomy): domain Bacteria; phylum Pseudomonadota; class Gammaproteobacteria; order Thiomicrospirales; family Thiomicrospiraceae. Next base: position 23,840 of record JACXUY010000011.1, on the reverse strand, counting down.
AGCACGTGTTTCAGATTACACTGCTTTTATGTATATGGGCGACCTAATCGAATATACCGATACGGATACGCTATTCACTAACCCATCACAAAAACAAACTGAAGATTATATTACTGGCCGTTTTGGTTAATTGACGAGGAAAGTACATCATGGATACTAATGTTATTACCCCCCATATTTCTCGTCGTTATGACCAGAAGTTGGAAGAGCTTTTCAATCGCATTTTGGCGATGGGCGGTCAAATTGAATCACAAATGCAACGTGCTTTCGATGCTTTGCGCCATAGCAACAGTGGCTTAGCGAAAGAAGTCATTGCTTATGACCGATTTATTAATCGTCAAGAGTCAAGTATTGACGATCTGTGCATTCGTATCTTGGCTGTGCAACAACCGACAGCAGTTGATTTGCGTTTGATTATGTCGGCCATTCACATCGTTACTGATTTAGAGCGCATGGGCGATGAAATTACCAAAATGGCACGTATGGTCATCAACTTGTGTGAAGGCGATTCGCCTTGTGATTGTCAGAGTGTCGCAGGTTACAATCATTTAATTGAAATGACCATTTGTGCGCAGGACATGATTAAAATTGCATTGGATACCTTCGCTCATTTAGATGCTAAAAAAGCGCTTACTTTGCTCCCTAAAGAAGCAAAAGCTGATCAAGAATATCGTGCCGCACAAAAATTGATGCGCGAACATATGATGCAACACTCTGAACAAATTCCTGCCATGTTAGAGTTGCTGAATAGCCTGCGTGCGATGGAGCGTGTAACCGACCATAGCCTGAACATTGCTGAGCATGTGTTTTATATTGTCGAAGGCTCTGACATGCGCCAAATTAGCCCTGAGCGCTTGGCAGAAGTGACGAGTAAATACGCATGATATGCAAGAGGTGATAATGGCTGAGATTAAAGTACTGGTGGTCGAAGACGAATCTTCCATTCGGGAAATGCTGGGGTTTACCTTGCAAACGGCTGGAATGCAGGTGTTAGAAGCACCGAATGCGGAGCAGGGTTGGCAGTTGGCATTAACTCATCAGCCGAATATTATCCTTCTTGACTGGATGCTACCAGGTGTACCCGGTGTGAGTTTATTGGCAAGGTTAAAAGCCAACGACAAACTCCGTCACATCCCAGTCATTATGTTGACTGCCAGAGCAGAAGAGTCAGATCAGGTTCAGGGATTTGAAACAGGCGCGGATGATTATGTCACCAAGCCTTTTTCACCCAGAGCGCTGTTAGCGCGTATTAAAGCATTGCTGCGTCGATTAGATGATGGTCAAAGCACAGATAGTCTGCACGCAGGCAGAATGTTATTAGACAGTCAGAGTCATCGCGTTTCCATTGATGGTAATGAAGTTAAGCTAGGGCCAAAAGAGTATCGCTTGCTGGCGTTCTTCATGGCACATCACAATCGTGTCTTCACGCGCCATCAATTGCTTGATGAAGTTTGGGGTGATCGTGTTGTGGTGGAAGATCGTACTATCGATGTGCATATTCGCCGTTTACGCCGTGCTTTAGAGGAGCATGGTTGTGAATCTTATATTCAGACAGTACGGGGTTCTGGCTATCGGTTTTCGGTGACGGAGCCGAATGAATAACTTTCGCTTTTGGTATGGCGAATTCGCAACGGTATCCTGGCTGCTGATTGTTGCCTTGCTGGTTGCATGGTGGTGGGATGCTTGGTTACTGGCGGGCTGGTTGTTTGCGGTTATTATTTTAGTGCGCTGGTGGTTGGCCTTGTGGACGGCTCAGTCCTGGCTTACGTCGGGTGGACGTAGCTGGCATTATTGGGTAGCCGGTCCTTTTTCCTATTTTTTATTAGCCACGATGAGATTGTTGGAGAAAGAACGCCGTCAATCACAGAAATTGCTTAGCCGCGCCCGTTATTTCAAATATGCAGCCAAAGCTTTGCCAGAAGGGGTGATTGCACTCGATAAGTCGTTTCAGGTGGCTTGGTTCAATCAAGCGGCGGTTGATTTGTTGGGATTAAGCCGTAGCGACCGTAAGCGATCTATACTCAGTGTGATTCGAACGCCGGAAGTTTTGGCATTGTTCAGAAATACTGGTTATCAGATGGCAGAATTGACATCGCCAGTGAATCCGAATCGGACCTTATCCGTCGAGTTGCGTCCATTTATGCTGGGTCACGAATTGTTGATTGTGCGCGATATTACCGCCTTCAAAACCATTGATCGTATTCGTCGTGATTTCGTTGCTAATGCTTCGCACGAGCTGCGTACGCCATTAACGGTTATGCATGGTTATGTTGAAACCATGCTGGATACGCCTGGGAGTCATCAGCAACAATGGTTAAAACCCTTGCAGCAAATGCACCAGCAAACGGAGCGGATGCGTAAAATCATCGAAGATATGCTGACTTTGTCCCGATTGGAAGCCGATGATGATCGTATGGAGAAAGAGGCCATTGACATTGTCGATATGCTGTTGCAAATTCAAGAAGAGGCTGAGCAGTTTTCGGGAGAGGCAGGTCATCATATTTCTCTATCGTTAGAAACTGATGTGGGTTTATGGGGCTATGAGAACTATTTGCGCAGTGCTTTTACCAACTTGGTCACCAATGCCATTCGTTATACACCCGAAGGGGGTGAAGTGCGTATTCGTTGGTGGTTGGATGAAATCGGTGTGCATTTTTCAGTATGCGATACTGGTATTGGCATTGCTCCAGAGCATATTCCACGCATTACTGAGCGGTTTTATCGTGTCGATTCGGCCCGTTCTCGTGCGACGGGTGGCACAGGGTTGGGCTTGGCGATCACCCGTCATGTGTTAGACAAGCACGATGCTAAATTGACGGTAGAAAGTCAGCTAGGCAAGGGAAGTTGTTTTAGTTGTCATTTTTCTGCAGGAGCGGTAGCACCGATAGAGTAGCCTTGCCTTCAGTTCTCTTCTGAGGCATAAGTTATTCTAGCTTTGTTGTTCGTGATGTCGCTAGGGAGCATAGGTGCTTGTGTTTGTCAAAATTGCCCCATTCTGTCTTGTTCACAAAACTCAAGCAATGCGTTGAATCACGATACCGTTAGCAGCATGATGGTCGATTAATCACTTTGGGTTTGTCATATAATTGACGTCTTTTTGTCATCTGATTGTCATATTTGCGCTTCATAATTGCCTCGTTAACACGTTAATCCTTACTTGGAGTTTATTATGAAGACTATTATGGCAGCCTTAATGGGCGTGGCGGCAACAGCGCTAGTCGCCCCTTCTTTCGCTGCAGTTGATCCCGCTTTGCCAGGCTACCAAAAAGTTTCGGGCGTTTCTGGTAACCTATCAAGTGTTGGTTCAGACACCTTAGCAAACCTAGCCACGCTATGGGCTGAAGAATTCAAACGCGTTTACCCTAACGTTAATATCCAAATTCAAGCTGCGGGTTCTTCAACTGCGCCACCCGCGCTGACCGAAGGCACTGCGAACGTTGGTCCGATGAGCCGCCAAATGAAGTCAAAAGAAATTGAAGCCTTCGAAGCTAAGTATGGTTATAAACCAACTGGTATTGCTGTTGCCATTGACGCTTTGGCTGTTTATGTGCACAAGGATAATCCCATTAAAGGGTTGACTATGTCGCAAGTAGATGCGATCTTCTCTGCGACACGTAAGTGTGGCGGTCCTGCTGACATCTCTAACTGGGATCAGTTAGGTGGTACTGGCGCTTTGGCTGGCAAAGAGATTCAAATTTATGGTCGTAACTCTGTATCGGGTACCTACGGTTACTTCAAAAAGAAAGCACTTTGTAAAGGTGACTTCAAAAGTAACGTGAATGAACAACCAGGTTCGGCTTCTGTGGTTCAGTCAGTTGCTACCTCTATCAATGCGATTGGTTACTCAGGTATTGGTTATAAGACCTCTGGTGTTCGTGCGGTGCCTTTAGTTAAGAAAGAGGGCGAACCGTTTGTTGAAGCGAACGAAGCTAACGCACTCTCTGGTAAGTACCCATTAGCTCGTTCGTTATACATTTATGTTAACAAAGCACCAGGTAAGCCTTTGGACCCAATGGTTAAAGAATTCATGACATTGGTATTGTCTAAAGAAGGTCAGCAAGTGGTTGAGAAAGATGGTTATGTGCCATTGCCTGCTGCAGTTGCCGCTAAACAATTGGCTAAATTACAGTAATTACTTACTTACTGAGTTTTGCTAGAATCAACGAGAAACCGCCTTCGGGCGGTTTTTTGTTATAGGCTAATCAGGTAGAATTATCGTCTATTCTTTAAAGGGGACGAATTAATGCGTATCATGATGTTGGGTGCTCCCGGTGCAGGCAAAGGCACACAAGCTACTTTTTTAACCAGTCATTTCAATATTCCACAAATTTCCACCGGCGATATGTTACGAGCATCCATTCGTGCGGGTGCGGCTTTAGGCTTGGAAGCTAAGGGTTATATGGATGCCGGTCAGCTGGTTCCCGATGATTTGATTATTCGTATGGTTAAAGTACGCATTAGTGAGCCTGATTGTAAAAATGGTTTTTTGTTGGATGGTTTCCCGCGCACCTTGGCTCAAGCTGAGGCCTTGGCTTCTGCAGGTGTTGCATTAGATGCGGTGGTAGAAATTGATGTTCCTTTCGATGTCATTATTGAGCGTATGGCGGGTCGTCGTGTTCACCCGGCTTCGGGACGCACTTACCATGTGGTTTACAACCCGCCTAGGGTAGATGGTCAAGATGACGAGACAGGTGAAGCATTAATTCAACGTGATGATGACAAAGCTGATACGGTGAAAAAACGCTTGGATGTTTATGCCGCGCAAACGCAACCACTTGTCGATTTCTATAAAGCGGAAGCAGCTAAGGGGTCGGTAAAATACATTCGTGTAGATGGTACCGACAATATTGAGCGTGTTAAAACGCGTATTTTAGCGGGACTTTGACGACTACCGATAAAAGTACTGGTATTTTGTGGCGGTTGCCAGTATAATGACTGGATAGTTTGGCCGGGTAGCTCAGTCGGTAGAGCAACGGATTGAAAATCCGTGTGTCGGCGGTTCGATTCCGCCCCCGGCCACCATGATTATTAAAAAGGTTAGTAGCAATACTAACCTTTTTTGTTTCCGTTTTTCATCTAGTTACTTTCTAGAATCCTAATTTCGACTGACATCTCCTCTATTTCTGTGCTAAACCCTAGCCCCCTAGCGTGGAAAGGGCTAAAATCACCCTATTATTTGCGAATCATATCAGGGAACACTTTCATGCCAGGTTTTGAATGGATGGGCGCCGAAGAAAAGGCGGAGATTAACCAAGTGCTCGATCAGGGCTTTATTTTCCGTTACAACTTCGATGGCGTGCGTAATAACGTCTGGAAAGCGCGTGAAATGGAAGCCATGCTGTGCGAGCGTATGCAAACTCAGTATGCGCATTTGGTTTCAAGCGGTACGGGTGCTTTATCGGTGGCTTATCATGCGATGGGAGTCGGGGCAGGCGATGAGGTGATTGTACCGACCTTTACCTTTGTGGCCAGTGTCGAAGCTCTAGTAGCAGCGGGTGCGATTCCTGTTTTTGCCGATGTCGATGATACCCTTTGTTTAAACCCCGCCAGTGTAGAAAGCAAAATCACGCCACGCACCAAAGCCATTAACGTCGTGCAAATGTGTGGCAGTATGGCGGACATGGATGCGATTCTCGCCATTGCTAAAAAACACAATTTATTGGTCATCGAGGATGCCTGCCAAGCGATTGGCGGCAGCTATAAGGGTAAGCCCTTGGGCAGCATTGGTGATGTGGGTTGTTTTTCGTTCGATTCGGTTAAAACCATAACCTGTGGCGAAGGTGGTGGCATTATTACTAATAATGAAATCATTTATAGAAATGCGCACATGTACTCTGATCACGGACATGATCACATCGGTAATGATCGTGGTGCCGAAGGTCATCCGATTATGGGCCTAAATTACCGTATTTCCGATTTGAATGCGGCGATGGGCGTGGCGCAGTTGCGTAAACTGGACGATATGGTCGCGGTTCAACGCAAAAACAAAGCCAAGTTAAAAAATGCTTTAAGTCAATTTAGCGAGATTAGTTTCCGTCGTCTTCCCGATCCAGAGGGCGATCAAGCCAGCTTCCTAACCTTTATGTTGCCAACAGAAGCACGTACAGTGGAAATTAATCAAAAGCTCAAAGATTCTGGGGTTGATGGTTGCTTCTACTGGTATGCTAATAATTGGCATTACATTAAAAACTGGCCACAAATTCAAAATATGGTTGGTGCTGCCAAGCTACCCATTCATCTGAATGATGATTTACCCGATTATACCCAGTTAGATACCTCTGCTTCCGATGCGGTGATGAGTCGTAGCATTTCCATGCTCATCAAACTGAATTGGACAGAAGCAGATATTGAGCAGCGTATCGAAAAACTCAAACAAGTCTTTACAGGAGCATAATCATGTCAGCACCCAAGTTTCGTAATTTTAAATGTGTGCCGCGCATGGTGTTTGGACGTGGAGCGTTTAATCAGCTAGATGATATTTTGGCAGAACAGCGCGATGGTGGTAGTGGCTGGGTGGTATTTGTGGTCGATGATGTGCATCAAAACCGTGAACTGGCCAAGCGTATTCCTGCTCAAGCGCAAGACTTAATTATTTGGGCGAATGTGGCGAAAGAACCCAGTACCATTCAAGTTGATGGCTTTACCGAGCAAGTGAAAGCTCATGCGCCAACCCAACCCGATAGCGTGATTGGTTTAGGGGGCGGTTCGGTTTTAGATTTGGCCAAAGCCGTCTCCTTGATGTTGACCAACCCCGGCGGTTCAGCCAAATACCAAGGTTGGGATTTAATTCAGAACCCTGCGGTACATCATATTGGTATTCCGACCCTATCGGGTACTGGCGCAGAAGCATCGCGCACTGCTGTGCTGACAGGTCCTGAGCGTAAACTTGGCTTGAACTCCGATTTTACCGTGTACGACCAAATCATGATGGATCCAGAACTGATTGACGGTGTGCCGAAAAATCAATGGTTCTACACGGGTATGGATTGCTATATTCATGGTATCGAAGCCTTAAATGGTACCTTTATTAACGAGTTTGCGCGTGCCTTTGGCGATAAATCCCTGGCGTTGTGTCGTGAGGTCTATTTAGAAGATCATCCGGATAGTGATGAAAAATTGATGATGGCCAGCTACATGGGTGGCATGAGCATCGCCTACTCGCAAGTGGGTGCCTGTCACGCCTTATCTTACGGCTTGTCATATGTATTTGGTTATCATCATGGTATTGGTAACTGTATCGCCTTTGATGTGCTCGATGGCTATTATGGCGACGGCGTGAAAGAGTTTCGCGAAATGGTGAAGAAACATAATATCGACATCCCCAAAAATCTGGCGGCGACTTGGTCTGAAAATGATATTGACCGCATGATTGCTATTTGTAAAGGGATGAAACCCTTGTGGCAAAACGTCTATGGCGATGATTGGGAACGCGAAGTCACCGATGATAAGTTGCGAGCGCTTTATAAGCGGATGTGATATGAAAAAAATCGCTTTTATCCCCGCTCGTTATGGCTCTACTCGTTTTCCTGCTAAGCCATTAGCGCTGATTGCGGGCAAACCGCTCATTGTGCATGTTTATGAGCGCGTAGCAGCCGCCAAGGGCTTAAATGGAGTTTACGTTGCTACCGACGATGAACGCATTGCCGATGCCGTGGCCCATTTGGGAGCGCCTGCGATTTTGACTAAGCTGCCCGCGCATACGGGTACAGATCGTTTAGCAGAAGCGGCGGCGCAGGTTGGCTTGTCTGACAATGATCTCATTATCAATGTGCAGGGCGATCAGCCATTGGTGCATCCCAATAGCGTTGAAGATGTAATGCGTCCGTTTTTAGATGATTACGATGGCAGTTTTGCCATGACTACCTTAGCTTATGCCATTACCGATGCGCGTGAAATTCATGACCCTAAGGATGTCAAAATGACTTTTGACGCCTATGGCAATGCGTTATATTTTTCACGGGCTGCCATTCCCTTTGGGCGCGATCATTGGCAACATCCTGTCTACAAGCATTTGGGCATTTATGCCTACACCAAAGCCTTTGTTGATAACTTCAATCAGCTCAAGCCGGGTTTGTTAGAAGAAGTTGAAAAGCTGGAGCAATTAAGAGTTCTTGAAAATGGTCAGCGCATTCGGGTAGTGGTCACAGCTCATGATTCATTAGAAGTGGATTTGCCCGAAGATATTGTTCGTATTGAGACGGCGTTAAGTCAGGTCTGAATCGTTTTAGTATTGAGATAGTGAACCTTCAGTTGTTTCTCACTCGACTTGTGAGCGCTTCTTGATTACAATCAATAAAAATACTGAATAATGCGCATGCTGGGCTAACCATGACACAACCGATTCCGCTATTTAATGCCAACTGCAATGAATGTGGCTTAAAAAAACTCTGCTTCCCACTGGGTTTAGAAAAAAGTGAAGTGTTACGCTTAGACGCCTTGGTTAAACGAAAACCAGCGCTGCAAAAGGGAGATATCCTGTTTCGTTCGGGGCAACCTTTTCAGGCTGTTTATGCTGTAAAGGCAGGCGGTTTTAAGGTATTCACACAACATGCTAGTGGTGAAGATAAGTTGATTGGCTTCTATTTGCCAGGAGATATTTTAGGTGTTGATGCGTTATCAACGGATGAGCATGTTTCAACTGCTGTGGCTATGGACACGTCAACCGTGTGCGAAATCCCCTTTAAGGATTTGGAGCAATTATCTTTGCAACTACCAACCCTCAATCGACAGTTATTGTCGATTATGAGCAAAGAGCTGAGCGATGAGCGGATGCATGCCGAGTTTTTAGCACGTAAAAGTGCAGAAGAGCGCTTGGCATTGTTCATTTTGTGGCTATCACAGCGTCAAGCACGAAGAGGATTCAATGATGAGTCTTTTCGCATAGGATTATTGCATCGAGACGTTGCTTTGTATTTAGGCTTAACCCCCGAAACGGTGTCGCGGGTGTTGGCTAAGTTTTCGGAAGAGGGCTTGGTTGAGTGGCGACAAAAGCACTTGACGATTCACCACAGAGCTCGTTTAGATGCGTTAGCCAATCATCAGGAAGAGGGGGTGTGTGGTCGTATTGCCGGATAATTCTCTGACTGTTCGCATTGATCGGTGCAAGTAAAAGATTTATCGGATAATTTAAAAAATTAGCGGCAAAACTTGATCACAATCAACTTGTCTAACTAAAATCTATGGTCAAATAAGGGTGTGTTAGGAGCGATTGCTTCTTTCTATAATGTAGCCCGCTTAGCCCAACCTAGTTGGGCTTTTTTATGTCTTTCAATTAACTGTATTAGTTTGTCATTTGTTGCAAAATGGGCAGTATCTCGTCCGATGAGTTGACGCCTAGCTTATGGTAGATGTTTTCTCGATGTTTAGAGACGGTTCTATCTGAAATGTTGAGTTTTTCAGCAATCTGTTTACTGGTTAAATCGTTCAGCACTAATAGTAATATTTCTTTTTCACGCCGCGTCAACTGTTCTGCCAAGGCTTCTGGTAATGACAAATAAACGCCAGAATCATTACGTGACAGCTCTTGCTGAATATCGGGATCAATAAACATTTGTCCTTGAATTACTTGGCGGATGCCTTCGACCAGTACATCGGAAGCGACACTTTTCAAGGCAATACCATCGGCACCCAAGGCTAAGACTTTCTGCCAGGTTTGCTTGATTTGTGAAGCGGTTAAGATAATGACGCGTAAATGGGGATAAGCTTTTTTAACAATGGGTAATAATTCGCTACCCGATAATCCGGGTAGTTGTAAATCGAGTATCAGTAAATCAGGTTTTTGGCTGACAACCAGCTCTAGTGCGCTCTTACCATCGTAACCAACGCCTACGACACGAAAGTCTTTGAATTGAGCCAAAAGTCCAGAAATAGCTTGAGTAACGATGCGGTGGTCGTCAATGATGGCAATGCGCGTTAATTTCATAGTCGGCTCCTAAATGCTTTTAATATGACTTGCTTGCGTCAGCAAATCTTGGCAAGCAGTTTTATTTCGGTTTTGAGCGTGTTGCTCTAGTTGTTCAAGAAGGTGAATGAGGGGGCGTTGCTGGAATACCATCGATTGCCCTTTGAGTTGGTGCGCCTTAGTCATCAGTTCGGTCATTTTGTTGGCATCCAACATTTGTTGGCAATAACGAATGCCATTATGAAGCTCGCTGACAAACTCAGGCCACAAATTGCGTAAATAATTGGGCAACATATCAATGGCCAGTAAAATTTCCACCTTGTCGCTGTTGCTGATTTGTTTGTTTGGCGGCAAATAAGCTGGTTTATGTGAATTTAATTCACAGTCATTGGCCAGCAGGATAAGTTCTTTGAGTTGCAGTGGCTTGCTTAACCAAGCGTCTAGCGTTCCGTCTAATAGGGCGCTTTCAAAATACTCGTTCGATTGAGCGCTCAGCATGACCACTCGCGTCTGTTGTCGGCGGTCATAGTGATTAATCAGGTGACGTAATTTTTTAGCGAGCGTCAGCCCATCGCTGTCCGGCAAGCGGTAATCGATCAGTAACAGTTGTGGTTGTTTTTGTTTATACAGTGTTAACGCTTGTTCGGCATTGACTGCACTATGGACGATAAAAGGTAGCTTTTGAACCATGCCATGAAAAACTTCGTGGTGTAATTGATCATCGTCTACCAACAATACCGAGGTTGTTTTAAGCAGCTCTGGAAGTTGATCATGGTTGATTTGAGCATATAAAGAAGCCTCGTCACTCACCTTAAGTGGCAGGATGATAATAAACTCGCAACCATCGTCCGGTTGGCTGTTCACTAAAATATCGCCTTTCATAAGCTCAATTAAACGCCGTGTAATGGCTAAGCCAATGCCAACGCCCTGTTGATTTAGTGCGCTAGTATTGTGATAGTAAGGCGTAAATAATTGTGAAAGTGCATCGGTATTGATACCAATACCCGTATCTTTTACGCTAATACGTAACCCCTCCGTCACTTGACTGAGAGAAACCGTCACTTGACCTTGGGGCGGTGTGAATTTAATGGCATTAGAAATGAGATTAATGAGCACTTGTCTCAATTTGCGTTTATCACCGCGCCAGATGCGAGGGCAATTGACCTCTATTTGGCAATCTAGTTGCAGTTGTCCGATTAAGGCTTGTGGTTGTAAGCCTTGTTGGATTAGTTTGACCAGTTCAAAAACATCAACAACTTCATCGGCGATGCTTACTTTATGATAATTAAGCAGTTCTAGATCAATGATGTCATTGATTAATTCCAACAAGTGCTGGCTTGAAGAACGAATATGACTTAACCATTCGAGGTGACTTGGTTGTTTGCACGACTCGCTGAGCATGTGCGTAAAGCCTAAAATGCTGTGCAGGGGCGAGCGCATTTCATGACCCAATTGAGCCAGATAGGCGGAAACCTGTTCATGCGACAAGGTTTTGTCCATTGCGCTCCTCTCGTGTGTAATTGCCAGCTACTTACATAGCTGTCATTATGCTTAAAGACATTTACTAATGCAATGTTCAATGCGCAATAAAAAAGCCGACACAAAGGTCGGCTTTAGACAAAGCGTCGTCAAACGCGGATGTTCACTTATAGATCGCGTAATAGCTCATTAATGCCTACTTTTGAAAGAGTTTTAGCATCAACTTTTTTGACAATGACTGCGCAGTAAAGACTATAGCTACCATCTTTAGACGGTAGATTGCCTGAAACAACGACAGAGCCAGCAGGTACGCGACCGTAATGAATTTCCCCGGTTTCACGATCATAAATGCGTGTTGATTGACCAATGTAAACGCCCATTGAAATAACGGAGCCTTCTTCTACGATGACGCCTTCAACGATTTCTGAACGGGCTCCGATAAAGCAATTGTCTTCAATAATGGTCGGCGACGCTTGTAGCGGTTCTAAAACACCACCAATGCCAACGCCTCCCGACAGATGGACGTTTTTACCGATTTGAGCACAAGAACCAACGGTTGCCCAAGTATCCACCATAGTACCACTATCGACATAAGCACCAATGTTAACGTATGAAGGCATTAAGATCGCACCCGATGCAATGTAGCTGCCACGACGTGCAACCGCTGGTGGTACGACACGCACACCAGCCGCTTGAAAGTCGGCTTCTGAATAGTTGGCGAATTTGGTGGGAACTTTGTCGTAAAACTGCATACTGCCGCCTGCTGGCATGACTTTGTTGTCTTCCATGCGGAATGACAGTAGCACTGCTTTTTTTAACCATTCGTTTACTGTCCATTTGCCTACTGCTTGACGCTCGGCAACACGCATGGCGCCTGTGTCTAGTAGGTGTAGCGCTTCTTCAACGGCGCGTTTGCTTTCAGCGTCAACGTTTTTTGGGTTGATGTCGGCACGACGTTCAAATGCGGCTTCAATAATGGACTTGAGTTGTTCGCTCATGGAAACTTTCCTTGTTTTTAAAAACGAATAGTGGTGATAATTGGCTTATTATACCGAATAATAGAGCGTAACGGAGGTTTGAGATGGTCGTGGGTTTAGATCATGTGAGCGTTTTGGTCAGCGATCTGGCCAAGGCTTTGCATTTTTATCAAGAGATACTCGGGTTGTCGGTGCAAGCCAGACCTAACTTGGGGTTCGATGGGGCTTGGTTGGCAGTAGGGCAAAATCAGTCGATTCATTTACTTTGTTTGACTAATCCAGATGCGCAGCGCATTGCACCAGCACATGTTGGCCGTGACCGTCATTTGGCGCTCAGAGTCACAACGACAGAAGTCATTAAACAGCGCTTAGTCGATGCCAATATTTCGTTTACTTTGAGTCAATCTGGACGAAATGCTTTGTTTTGTCGCGATCCTGATGGTAATGGTGTTGAATTGGTAGTGACTTGATTCGGCTGATGTAGTAATGTAATTCTGAAGTGATTGTTTGGTCTGCTCACCGCGACTCGAACGCAGATCCGAAACTTAGGAGGTTTCTGTTTTATCCTGTTAAACTATGAGCAGTAATCTAGGTGCAGAGCGCCAAGACAAGTTGGCAAGGCGCAGACTGCAGAGAAAGGATTATTTTTGTGCTTCGTAGTAGGCGGCAATATCAGCAATGTCGGCATCAGACAAGCCAGCAGCAAAAGGAGACATTAGGTCATTTTTTCGAGCGCCGCTTCGGAATTCTTTTAGCGTGCTTTCCAAATAAATAGCATGTTGACCTGCTAACCTTGGAAAGGTTGGCACTAAGCTTTTACCCTGAGCACCGTGACAGCCAACACAGGCTTGGGTTTTCGCTTCACCAGCTGCTTTATCACCTGCGAAAACAGGTAGTACTAATGTCATGGCAACAAGAGGTACCGAAAGGCGTTTCATGTGAGTGCTCCAAATTGGATTTAATTATGATTTCATTAAACCGTTTTTGGCTTCATGCGTCAAGTGTATGCTATAAAGCAAAAGGGGAGCCGAAGCCCCCCTCATTGCCTTACCAGCAAGTCTCAATTATTTTTGAGCAGCTAAGAAAGCAGACAGATTAGCGATGTCAGCATCAGTCAAGCCTTTAGCTTGTGGAGACATCATTGGGTTTTTTTTCTTACCCGATCTGTAGTCATTCAATGCAGCTGTTATGTATGCTGCGTCTTTACCTGCTAAGGTTGGGAAAGCAGGAGAGGCACTTTTACCGTTAGGACCGTGGCAACCCGCGCAAGAAGCATATTTCGCTTTACCTGCAGCTTCGTCTGCAGCTTGAGCGCCCATTGCTAACACAGATAATGCTGCTGCAACGATTAATTTTTTCATGGTGTAAGCTCCATTAAGGATGTCTAGAATAATAGCCCGGTTTCTCACCGATTGTTGTTAATTACACACAAGTGTTGCGATGCTGTCAAGCGGTATTAGCAAAAAATGATATGTTTTGCGTGTTATTAGGTGTTGCTGTGCAATAACCTTAGGTAGTGTTGATAGCGATGCATTGCGATCGTTTCAGATTCAACGGCATTTTTTACTGAGCAACCTGGTTCGTGGTCATGTGTGCAGTTACTAAAGCGGCACTGTCCTAGGTAAGGGCGAAAATCGCGCCAGTAGCGGTCGGGCTGTTCGATAGCGAACTCGCTCAGTTCTAAGCTGCGAATGCCGGCGGCATCAATAAGCCGCCCGCCAATATCAAGCTCGTATAAGGTGGCGTTGTTGGTGGTGTGTTGACCCAAACCTGTTGAGCTTGAAAGTTGTTGCGTGCGAATGGCAACGTCTGGAATCAACGCTTGTGTGAGCGATGATTTGCCCACGCCCGAATTGCCTAAAAATACACTGGTTTTGTTGTTGCAGATTTGCTTGAGTGCTTCTAGACCGATATCGGCTTCTGTGCTGGTTTCTATCCATGTATAGCCCATAGCCGTATAAACGGTGGCTAACTGATCACAGCCTGCTCGATAATCATCGGCCAGCAAATCGACCTTGTTCAGAATAATGACGGCATCTAATCCTTGCCATTCACAGTAGCACAGACTGCGATCAAGTAGATCTAAATCAATACCAGGAGCTGGCGCAATCACGACCAGTAACTGGTCTACATTAGCCGCAACGGGTTTAATAACCCCTCTAAAACCAGGTCGAGACAACAAGCTGCGGCGGGGTAGTAGGCTTTCAATAACAGGAGGATGTTGCTCATCTAGCGAAATAATGACCTTATCACCAGCAACCACATTGGCTAAATTGGCGCGTTGGTGGCAGGTAAGTAGGCGACCATCATTAAGTTGCACCGTCGCTTTTTTACCAGAGTTCATCACCACCAGACCTTCAAAGCCTTGACTATGGTGTTTGCTGCCAGAACGGCGTTGTTCGATGCGTTGCTGCTGCTGTTCTGACAGCCGGCGTTTACTCATACGGGGCGCAACTGATTAATTTTGGCTGCCATAATCATGTCGTTCAAACTAACACCTTTAATCGTATGGGTTGTTAGTTTGATCGTTACCTTGTTGTAGCCGTAGCAAATTTCAGGGTGGTGATCTTGTTCATGACAGATAAAAGCAAGCGCATTCAGAAACGCCATTACCTGATAGTGATTTTTGAACTGAATGCTTCGCTCGATACTATTGTAGTCAAATCCAGCTTGCCAGCCAGGTAATACGCTTAAGTAGCTTTCTACGGTGGGGATCACCATACGATGACTATTTGGCGTAATGGGTTGGCATGATTGGTTCTGTAACGTGTTAATATCTAGCATAGCAAAAATTCCTGATATGATCGGTTATGTCCTTAGTAGTCGCATCATTATAGAAGATGTTCAAGGTATTTGGTTAAGGAGTCGTTATGCAGAGTGCAGATAATTTAGTGTGGATGGATTTGGAAATGACCGGCTTGTCCGTGGCAACCGAAGCCATCATGGAAGTGGCGACTGTCATTACGGACAGTCAATTAAATGTGATTGCCGAAGGACCAGAAATCGCCATACATCTATCTGATAAGGTGTTAGCGGGCATGGATGAGTGGTGTTTGAAAACGCATGGCGCTTCCGGACTCATTGAACGTTGTCGTCAAAGCACCATTAGTATTGAGCAAGCAACAGAGATGACCTTGGCTTTTGTGCAACAATATGTGCCTGCCAAGTCATCGCCTTTGTGCGGTAACAGTATTTGCCAAGACCGTAAATTTATCGAAAAATATATGCCGGCGCTAGATAACTATTTACACTATCGATTGCTCGATGTCAGTAGCTTTAAAGAGGTTGCGCGCCGTTGGAATAAACCCGTTTTTGATGCGGTTCAGAAAAAGGGTACGCATACGGCCTTATCGGATATTCATGAATCTATCGCTGAGATGCGCCATTATCGTCACAATTTTCTCATTGGCGCTTGACTCTAATCTAATAGTTGACCAAAATGATCGGGTATTATTTTTTATAAAACTTCGTTTGTAGTCCTAAAATTGTATTACAATATGTTGTTTTACCCCTAATTATAATTGGGATTGAAGGAGAGTGGCGTGGAGTTGACTGGTGCTCAGATCGTCGTAAAATTTTTAGAAGACGAAGGGGTTGAACATCTCTGGGGTTACCCAGGTGGTGCTGTATTACCTATTTATGATGCTTTAGACACAACTGCGACCAAGTTACAACATATTTTGGTTCGACATGAGCAGGCTGCCACCCATGCTGCCGATGCCTATTCGCGTGCCACGGGTAAACCAGGACTCGTATTGGTCACGTCTGGGCCAGGTGCGACTAATGCCATTACCGGCTTAGCGACCGCCTACATGGATTCTATTCCGTTAATTGTTATCACGGGTCAAGTACCCACTAATATGATTGGGCTAGATGCCTTCCAAGAGGTGGATACCGTCGGCATCAGTCGTCCGATTGTGAAACATAATTTTTTAGTACGTGATGTTGCCGACTTGGCTGAGACACTGAAAAAAGCCTTTCACATTGCGCTAACGGGGCGTCCAGGACCAGTGTTAATTGATATTCCCAAGGATGTTCAGAATGCCAAGACCGAATACACTTATCCTGAATCAGTTAATATTCGTTCGTACAATGTCGTGACTAAAGGTCACTCAGGTCAAATCCGTAAAGCCATCGATTTAATGATGAATGCAGAACGCCCAGTGTTTTATACGGGCGGTGGTGTGGTGTTGGGCGATGCTTCAGCGCAACTAACCGAGCTGGTGCGTACTATGGGCTATCCCATCACACAAACTTTGATGGGGTTAGGGGCTTTCCCAGCCAGTGATGCTCAGTCGATTGGTATGCTGGGTATGCATGGCACCTACGAAGCCAATTTGGCCATGCATCACTGTGATGTCTTGATTGCCATTGGCGCACGTTTCGATGACCGGGTAACGGGTAAGATCGAGAAGTTTTGTCCGACTGCTAAAATCATTCACGTCGATATTGACCCAGCTTCGATTTCTAAAAATGTGAAGGTAGATGTACCGATTGTCGGTCCTGTCGCACAAGTATTAGAAGATATGCTAGATATGCTGCGTCATGAAAAGCGTAAGCCGAACAGTGAGGCCATTGCCGCTTGGTGGAAACAAATCGATGAGTGGCGTAGCATCAAGTGTTTGACCTACCAACCATCAACTAAGGTGATTAAGCCTCAATCTGTCATTGAGCTATTGCATGAAATCACCAAGGGTGATGCTTATATCACCTCGGACGTTGGGCAGCATCAAATGTGGGCAGCTCAGTATTATCCGTTCGATAAACCGCGTCGTTGGATTAATTCAGGCGGATTGGGTACGATGGGTGTCGGTTTGCCTTATGCCATGGGCGTCAAAATGGCCTTTCCCGATGCTGAAGTCGCTTGTGTGACCGGTGAGGGTAGTATTCAGATGAATATCCAGGAGCTGTCTACCTGTTTGCAGTATGGTTTGCCAGTGAAAATTATTTGCTTGAATAACCGCTTCTTGGGTATGGTTCGTCAGTGGCAAGAGTTTTTCTATGATCGCCGTTACTCTATGTCTTATATGGACTCACTACCAGACTTTGTAAAGCTGGTTGAGGCTTATGGACATGTTGGTATGAAAGTCACTGATCCAGCTGAGCTGGAAACGAAGATGCGTGAAGCCTTTGCCATGAAGGATCGTTTGGTGTTCATGGATATTCAAACCGATCACACAGAAAACGTTTACCCGATGATTCCGGCTGGTGCGGGTCAAAACGAAATGATTTTGGTATAAGGGGGCTAGGAGATGCGTCATATCATTTCCATGCTGATGGAAAACGAGTCAGGAGCCTTGTCACGTGTTGCAGGCTTGTTTTCAGCACGTGGCTACAATATTCAAGAGTTAACCGTTGCGCCGACGGAAGATGAAACGGTATCGCGCTTGACGTTGGTTACGGAAGGTAATGAGCAGCAAATTGAGCAGATCGTTAAGCATCTTAACCGTTTGGTTGACGTGGTGAAAGTGGTTGATTTAACTAATGGCGAGCACATTGAGCGTGAGCTGTTGCTTATTAAGTTGATGGCGACAGGCGCACATCGTGAAGAGCTTAAGCGTTTGGCAGATATTTTCCGTGCGCAAATCGTTGATGTCAGTGCCACCACTTACACCATTCAATTGGTGGGCAATAAAAGTAAAAGCGATGCATTCATCAATGCATTGGATGCGAGTTTAATTCTGGAAACCGTTCGCTCAGGTGCGCTTGGCATCATGCGTGGCGAAAAACGGTTACAAATTTAGCCATTCATTTTTTAACACATTCATTAGCATTGGGGATATTCAATGAAAGTTTATTATGATAAAGATTGTGATTTATCGATCATCAAAAGCAAAAAAGTAGCGATTATCGGTTTCGGTTCACAAGGTCATGCTCATGCGGCTAACCTAAAAGACTCGGGTGTTGACGTGACTGTTGGTTTGCGTGCTGGCTCGCCTTCAATCAAGAAAGCAGAAGGTTACGGCTTAAAAACAGCTGACGTAGCAACAGCCGTTGCTGCGGCCGATGTGGTGATGATTCTCACACCCGATGAATTCCAATCTAAATTGTACAAGCAAGAGATTGAACCCAACATTAAAAAAGGCGCAACGCTGGCTTTTGCTCACGGTTTCTCAATTATTTACAACCAAATCGAGCCACGTGAAGACTTAGACGTCATCATGATCGCACCAAAAGCACCTGGCCATACCGTGCGTTCGGAGTTTGTGCGTGGTGGTGGTATCCCTGACTTAATCGCTGTTCACCAAGATGCTTCTGGTAATGCTAAAGCAACGGCACTTTCTTACGCTATGGGTGTAGGTGGTGGCCGTACGGGTATTATCGAAACCACTTTCCGTGAAGAGTGCGAAACTGACTTGTTCGGTGAGCAAGCTGTATTGTGTGGTGGTGCCGTTGAATTGGTTAAAGCTGGTTTCGATACTTTGGTTGAAGCGGGTTATGCGCCAGAAATGGCTTATTTCGAATGTTTGCATGAATTGAAATTGATTGTTGATTTAATGCACGAAGGCGGTATCGCTAACATGAACTACTCAATTTCTAACAATGCTGAATACGGTGAATACGTAACTGGTCCACGTGTTATTAACGAAGAATCTCGCAAAGCGATGCGCGAAGCTTTGGCTAACATTCAATCGGGTGAATACGCTAAACAGTTCATCCTAGAAGGTCAGTCTAACTATCCTTCAATGACGGCGCGTCGTCGTCAAAATGCAGAGCACGGTATCGAAGTTGTTGGTGCAAAATTGCGCGCTATGATGCCTTGGATTGCTGCTAACAAAATCGTTGATAAAGAAAAGAACTAATTTCGATCCTACTTCGATTGAAAACGCCAGCTTAATGCTGGCTTTTTTGTTTTATCCTATCAAGCCCATTCGTAATAGGTGTGGTAAACCCCATCGATTGTGTTAGCATTAGCACACTAAACATGAATAGGAGGAGCGTCTTGTGCAGACACCAAAACAGGGGATTTATTGGTTGCCCAATATGCTAACAACAGCAGCCTTATTTTGTGGTTTTTACGCCATTATTGCGGGTGTTAATCAGCAATTTGAGCAAGGAGCCATTGCTATCTTTATTGCCATGGTATTCGATGCATTGGATGGTCGCGTAGCTCGTATGGCCAATGCCACCAGTGAGTTTGGTGCAGAGTACGATAGTCTGTCCGATATGGTTTCTTTTGGTATTGCCCCTGCGATGTTGGTTTACAGCTGGGGTTTGAACGAGTTGGGTAAGTTCGGTTGGGTCGCTGCTTTTATTTATGTTGCTGCTGCGGCACTGCGTTTAGCAAGATTTAACACCCAAGTAGGTATTGCTGATAAACGCTACTTTCAGGGCTTGCCCAGCCCAGCCGCGGCTGGGGTGTTGGCGTCATTCGTCTGGATTATGGGTGATGCGAGCTTTAGTCAAATTACAGTCGTTTTCGTTAGCCTGTTAACCATCGCGGCTGGTCTGTTGATGGTTAGTAACTTCCGCTATCACAGTTTCAAAGAGTTTAAGCTAAAGGATCGTGTGCCATTTATCACCATGTTGCTGCTGGTTGGAGTGGCCATTATCATTTTGATCGATCCGGCAACGCTATTGTTTTTAATTCTCTTTGTCTATGCAGTATCGGGTTTGATTGTGACTATTTGGGGACTAAAAGAGCGTCGTAGTCTGAGACAGAAAACAAAACAAACTGCGGACTTTTCTCAAAATAATAAGAGTCAGTTGGCTCAGGATAAATCTGTACAATTTACTGAACTGCAGTAAGGAGCTATTTCATGAAAGATACCTTAATTATTTTTGATACCACCTTGCGTGACGGTGAGCAAAGCCCTGGCGCTTCTATGACGCGTGAAGAAAAAGTTAAAATCGCTAAAGTGTTAGAAAAGTTGCGTGTTGATGTGATTGAGGCTGGTTTTCCAGCAGCGAGTCAAGGTGATTTTGAATCAGTTCAAGCTGTGGCTAAAGCGGTTCAAGAATCGGTTGTGTGTGGTCTTTCTCGTGCGGTGGATCGTGATATTGATTTGGCTGGAGAGGCGGTTAAGCCTGCGGTACGTGGGCGTATTCATACCTTTATTGCTACCTCACCGATTCACATGGAAAAGAAACTACGCATGACTCCCGATGAGGTGGTTGAGCGCGCTGTTTATGCGGTGAAGCGCGCTCGTCAGTATACCGATGATGTTGAGTTCTCGGCAGAAGACGCTGGACGTTCTGATCCTGAGTTTTTGTGTCGAGTATTTGATGCCGTCATCAAAGCGGGTGCAACGACGATTAATATCCCCGATACCGTAGGTTACAATTTGCCGGAGCAGTTTGGCGCTTTGTTTAAGTATGTCATCGCTAACACAGCCAATTCTGATAAAGCCATTTTTTCAGCGCATTGTCATAATGATTTAGGCTTGGCGGTGGCTAACTCATTGGCAGCGGTGCAAAATGGCGCACGTCAAATCGAATGTACGATTAATGGCTTGGGTGAGCGCGCGGGCAATACGGCGTTAGAAGAAATTGTCATGGCCATTCGTACACGTCAAGATTATTTTTCGTTTGACACACGTATTAACACTAAAGAAATTGTGCCTGCTTCGCGCATGGTATCGGCCATCA
Organism: Gammaproteobacteria bacterium; assembly: GCA_014763665.1. GTDB lineage: Bacteria > Pseudomonadota > Gammaproteobacteria > Thiomicrospirales > Thiomicrospiraceae. The sequence goes on along the minus strand of JACXUY010000011.1, from coordinate 2,894 downwards.
CGGGTTTTGCGGTACAGCCAAACAAAGCGATTGTTGGTGCCAATGCGTTTGCGCATGAGTCGGGCATTCATCAAGATGGCGTGCTAAAACATCGCGAAACATACGAAATCATGTCGGCAGAAGATGTGGGTTGGTCGGCAAATAAAATGGTGTTAGGAAAGCATTCAGGTCGTAATGCGTTACGTTCACGTTTAGAGTCTATCGGTGTTGCTCCAGCGAGTGAAGAGGAGTTGAATCGCATTTTTGTGCGTTTCAAAGAGCTAGCAGACTTAAAACATGATATTTATGATGAGGATTTGTTAGCGCTTGTCGCGGATGATGCAGTGGAATTAGAAAGTGATCAATATCGTCTGGTTTCATTGAAAGTGGTTTCTGAAACGGGAGAGTTGCCTAAAGCTGAAGTGACTTTATGGATTAATGGCGAGGAGCAACGCGCTGAATCGGCTGGTGCGGGTGCTGTCGATGCAACCTTTAAGGCGATTGAAAGCATGGTTAATTCAGGTGCCAATCTGTCATTGTATGCGGTGAGTAATGTTACTAATGGTACCGATTCCCAAGGCGAAACAGCCGTTCGTTTGGAAAAGGGTGGACGCATTGTTAATGGCCAAGGTACGGATACAGATATTATGATGTCATCGGCAAAGGCCTATATTAATGCGTTAAACAAATTGGCGGTTCATGCTAAACGCTCGCATCCACAATACCAAGGTGGCGTGTGAACTTAGCTGAGGCTTTAGGGGTGGTGACTTGGCGAGATCAGCGGCTGGCTAGCCAAGAGAGCGAGACTGCTGAAGTTATAAGTAGTCAGCCACTACAAGAACTATGGTGCTGGTCGCTAGATTTAGAATCTTTTTGGGATGATGAGCAAGACCCTCGTTGGCGCTTATTACTGTCGATTGCTCAATCCCTCGGCTTGTCAGCAGAGCAACTGTTTCCTTGTGATCAACTAGAAGATAAGCCGACTGATTCTGCAGGTATTGCTTTTGGCGAATCAATGACATACATGGTCAACTTACCCGCTTTGAACGATTTGCTTACGCAGCCACAGCTTAAGAAGCAAGCGTGGCTAACTTTGTGCCAGCATTTTTTGACCCATGCCTAAACAGGTTGCTGTTATCGGTGCAGGACCAGCTGGCCTTATGGCGGCAGAAGTCCTAGTGGAGCATGGATTGTCGGTGAGCGTTTATGATGCCATGCCTTCAGCGGGTAGAAAGTTCTTGCAAGCGGGTAGAGGTGGTCTGAATATCAGTCACAGTCTTCACATTGACGATTTTCTGCATAATTATAATGAAGCCTCAACATGGTTGGCACCGATGGTTCGCGCCTTTGACGCTTCGGCGATTCAATCTTGGATGCGTTCCTTGGGTATCGACAGCTTTGTCGGTTCCTCAGGTCGCATTTTCCCTACTGAGAAAAAAGCAGCACCTTTGTTGAGAGCTTGGTTGCACCGACTCAAACAATCGGGTGTGGTGTTTCATATGAAGCATCGTTTTGTTGGATGGCAAGGTCAAGCTTTATCATTAGATACTCCTACAGGACAAAAAACGATTGCATCGGATGCGATGGTGTTAGCCTTGGGTGGCGCTAGTTGGCCACAGCTAGGCTCTAAAGGCGATTGGTTGGATATGTTTGCCCGTTTGGGGATAGAGGTTGCTCCTTTTAGACCAGCTAATTGCAGCTTCAATGTGGTGTGGAGTGAGTATATGCAACAGCAGCATGCTGGTTCTCCGATTAAACCCGTCGCGCTTGTTTATGAAGATGCTCATGGTCAATCTTATCGCCGTCAAGGGGAGTTAATGCTCTCATTATCAGGACTGGAAGGTGGCTTAATTTACGGTTATTCAGCTCTGCTCAGAGAAGCCATTGCAGATAATGGACCACAAACGATACATTTAGATTTATTACCCAGTTTGTCTCTCGATCACGTCAGGCAAAAATTAATGCAAGCCCCTCAACGCTTATCGCTCAGTAATAAATTAACCACAGCGCTCAAATTGTCAGCTGTTAAGGTGGCGTTAATACAAGAAAGTCTAAAGGGTGAAGCAAGCAAGGCATCCCTAAAAATAGTTGCTGAAAGATTAAAACATTATCCCATTCAATTAATGGGAACGGGTCCTTTGGCGGAAGCGATCAGCAGTGCAGGCGGCGTTAAGGCGACTGCACTGGACGAACGGCTCATGCTAAAGGTAAAACCCGGTGTTTTTTGTGTTGGAGAAATGTTGGATTGGGAAGCGCCAACGGGTGGTTATTTGTTAACGGCTAGCCTAGCGACGGCGCGATGGGGTGCGCAAGGAGTGGTTTCGTGGCTGAATCGAGTTTAGCAGCAAAGCTCTATGCGTTTGAGCAACAGGAAAAGGGGTGTTTATGGACGTTACAGCAATTTGAAGATAGCCTGGATAATCCGCTGACGAGCTGTGAAGTCTATTATCAAGAAAGTCAATTGGCGGGATATCTATTAGCCATGCATTTGGGTGACATGTTCGAAGTGCTACAAATTACCGTGGCTGCAGCTTACCAGCGACGTGGGGTAGCCACTCAGTTAATAGCTGCTTGTTGTTATAAAGCGAAAGCCTTGGGTTGTGACCGTGTGGTGTTAGAAGTGCGCGAAACGAATCTTAAAGCCATCGCGCTTTATCAAAAATTGGGTTTCACGCAAGACGCTGTACGCAAAAATTACTATCGAAATGCAGAGGGCTTCAGTGAAGATGCATTGTTGATGTCGTTAACTTGTTGATTTTATGCTGTGATGACAAAAATATGACAAATAGTGAAAAAAACGCTTGCCAAAAAGGCGTGTAAGTCCCATAATTCACCTTCTCGAAACAAGGCATCGCTTCGAGTGAGACGCAGAAATGCATCAAAAGTCAACAAGTTTAAAATAGCAGTTGACAGTA
>JACXUY010000010.1 GCA_014763665.1 Gammaproteobacteria bacterium | reverse complement strand
CTCTTCCGACTGTCAGGCTCAGTGCTCATTCTCACCTCAGCGCAAGCCTTATCGCAACAAGCAAAAAAAGTCGATGCGCTCACTCAGCTGGGTGTTCACGTCTTGCCTGTTGCCGTGAATGACTTGGGACGCCTTCACTTACCTAGGGTGATGAAGCTGTTGGCATCCGACTTTTTCATTAACGATGTATTGTTAGAAGCGGGTGCAAGTTTAACTGCAAGTGCGCTTTCGACTGGGATGGTCGATGAGCTCTGGTGGTATACTTCTGGGGCAATGCTGGGAGAGGCACGCTCGGCATTAGCTGGTATGCCGCTGTTCAGTTCGATGCAACAGGTTGCGCGTTGGCGGTTGCTAGAGCAACGCTTGGTTGGGCAAGATGTGCGAATGCGTTGGTTGCCGCCTGCAGCGGTTAATGACTAAGATACACAACAAAAGGAACGGATTATGTTTACAGGAATCATTCAATCAGTTGGTAAGGTGAGTGCCATTGCACCTAACGCCAGTGGCGACTGGAAGCTCACCTTGGCCGTCGGTAAACTCGATATGTCTGATGTGGCTTTAGGGGATTCGATTGCTGTGAACGGCGTTTGTCTAACCGTAGTGGCGATGACTGGGAGCAGCTTTGTTGCTGATGTGTCGAACGAAACGCTTAATGTATCGGCATTCAAGCAGTTATCGGTTGGATCACCTGTGAACTTAGAAAAAGCCTTACGCTTGGCCGATCGGCTCGGTGGCCATATGGTGAGTGGTCACGTTGATGCTGTGGGTAATCTAGCATCCATTATGGTCGATGGTGCTTCTTGGCGTTATGCTTTTACCATGCCGAAAGCTATTGCCCATTACGTTGCTCATAAGGGGTCTATTACCATTAATGGCGTATCCTTAACCGTTAATGAAGTGAGTGATAGCAGCTTTACCGTTAATTTAGTACCGCATACTTTGCAAGAAACCAATTTAGGTGAACTGCGCGTCGGCTCGGTGGTGAATTTAGAGGTCGATGTCATCGCCCGTTATTTGGAGCGCTTGCTGACAGGGCAGTCGGCTAAGCCACAAGAAACTAAGCTAACGCCCACTTATTTAGCGGAACATGGATTTTGGAAGTGAGTCATCCTTGCATTAATTTGAAGTTAGGGTAGCGGCTTGATGACGCAAATCCTTGCGTTTCATGCGACATTAGCGAACAGAGCTTAAAGCGACAAAAGGAGCCAGTTGTGGCACTCAATAGCATAGAAGAAATTTTAGCGGATTATCGCGCTGGAAAAATGATCATTCTGATGGATGACGAAGATCGTGAAAACGAAGGCGATTTAATCATGGCTGCTGACTTGGTACGCCCTGAAGATATTAACTTCATGGCACGTTATGGTCGTGGGCTGATTTGTTTAACCTTAACAAAAGAGCGTTGCCAACAACTCAATTTACCCTTGATGGTACGCGGCAGTACTGATCATCAAGAAACGGCGTTTACTATGTCGATTGAAGCGGCAAAGGGTGTGACAACGGGTATTTCAGCAGCAGATCGCGCCCATACCATTCGCACGGCGGTAGCGGCAGACGCTAAACCAAGTGACATTACCATGCCGGGACATGTGTTTCCGTTAATGGCGCGTCGTGGTGGCGTGTTAACACGGGCTGGTCATACCGAAGCCGGTTGTGATTTGGGGCGACTTGCTGGCTTAACGCCAGCATCGGTTATCGTCGAGATTATGAACGAAGATGGTACCATGGCGCGTCGTCCTGAATTGGAGGTTTTCGCTGCTGAGCATGGCATTAAAATTGGTACGATTGCTGATTTGATTCGTTATCGCTCACAACACGAAAAAAATATCGAACGTGTTACGGAGTGTAAATTGCCGACTGAGTTTGGTGAATTTAAGCTCACTGCTTATCAAGACTTGCTCGATCAGCGCGTGCATTTTGCCTTGAGTATGGGACGGTTAGATGCATCGCCTACCTTGGTGCGTGTGCATATGCAGGACAGTATTTGCGATTTATTCGCCTCAACGCGCCCTGAGTGCGGTTGGACCTTGCGGGCTGCCATGTCACAGATTGCTAAAGCCGGTAAGGGCGTTATTGTGGTGCTGCGCAAAGATGCCGACAGTCGTGTGTTGCTAGAGCGCATTCAGGCGATGCAACATCAAGACCGGCATTTAACGGTAGCCTTAGAACCCATGAATGATGATGTCAAAACCTATGGCTTAGGGGCGCAAATTTTATCGGATTTGGGTTTAAAGCAATTGCGTATTATTGGCACGCCTTGGCAGTTGTCTGCTTTAACAGGGTTTGGTTTAGAAGTAACAGAATTCGTTGAAAAACAGTAAACCTATTGCGCAGTCATCTTGCGGTGTTGCGCGGTGCTCAATTCAGTCATGTACTTTATGTACACTTCTTCATTTGCGCTCCGTGCTGCCTAGCAATCTTCTGTTCATAAACGGTTTTAGTTTGGGTAAAAAAGGAATAAGAGATGAAAACATTAGAAGGTATGTTGACGGCACAAGGTTTGAAAATTGCCATGGTAGTGGGGCGTTTCAACAGTTTTGTCGTGGATGGGTTAGAGTCGGGTGCTAAAGATGCGATTGTGCGTCATGGTGGTAGCCTAGACAATGTGGTGCTGGCGCGTGTACCTGGTGCTTACGAAATTCCGTTAGCTGTGCAGCGCATGGCACAAACGGGAAAGTACGATGCCATTATTGCCTTAGGTGCGGTCATTCGTGGTCATACCCCACACTTCGATTTTGTTGCAAATGAAGCCACTAAAGGCTTAGCACAAGCGATGTTGGACTTCAGCTTACCAGTTGCTTTCGGTATTCTAACGGTTGATAGCATTGAGCAAGCCATTGAGCGTGCTGGCACTAAAGCGGGTAACAAGGGTTTTGAAGCGGCAGTAACGGCGATTGAAATGGCTCAGTTAATGAAAGCGATTGAGGCGAATGCATGAGCGAGATGAACCCAACCGTGGGTGGTGACACTAAGCCAAAAACGACTGAAGCGCGTAAAGGACTGCCTGTGCGCACACAAGCGCGTCGTGCGGTGCTGCAAGCGCTCTACCAGTGGCAAATAAACCCCAGTAGTTTGGTCGAAATTGAGCAACAGTTTTTAACTGACGCGGCGATTCAGGTGGGTAGCAAAGCTTTCTTCTCGGGATTGTTGCAGGGTGTATTGTCGAATTTAGAGACAATTGACCAGACGATCGAGACAGCTTTGGACAGACCTATCGCACAGTTAAATCCGGTTGAGTTGTCGGCTTTGCGCTTGGGAGTGTGTGAATTGAGCTTGATGCCAGAAACGCCTTATCGTGTTGTCATTAACGAAGCGGTAGAACTAGCGAAGGCTTTTGGTGCGGAAGGTGGGCATGCCTACGTTAATGGTGTACTCGATAAGCTAGCACAAACCTTGCGCCCAGAAGAAGCTAAGTCCTAGGGGTTCCATGTCGGTTGCTACAGAATTTGCGCTGATTTATGAGCAGATTGCGCCCTTGGCTGGTCAGCGAGACGATGTTTGTCTCGGTATTGGTGATGATGCGGCGGTTGTGCAAGCGCCAGAAGGTCAGTCGCTTGTTGTTGCGTTAGACACCTTGGTCGAGAATCATCATTTCTTTGCTGGCTGTGCGCCCGAAGACATCGCTTGGAAGTCTTTGGCTGTGAACTTGTCGGACTTGGCCGCTATGGGTGCTGAGCCACGTTGGGCGTTGTTGGCTTTGTCCTTGCCAGAAGCGATGGCGACCAGTGATTGGTTGGCGCGTTTTATGCGGGGATGGCGAGCATTAGCATCTCAATTTGGTGTGGCCTTGATTGGGGGTGATACTACGCGTAGTGATCGCTTAACGGTAAGTGTTACGCTGATGGGTGTTGTGCCGATTGGACAAGCCATTCAGCGTGCAGGTGCGCGTGTGGGTGATGAGATTTGGTTATCGGGTTCAGTTGGTGATGCAGGGCTGGCCTTAGCCCAGTTGTATCGCGGTGAACAGCCTTTAGTTCAGGTTGCTGAGCGACTGCATCGTCCGCAACCCCGCGTGGCTTTGGGTCAGGCGTTACGCGGACTGGCAACAGCCGCGGTGGATGTATCTGATGGTTTTTTGGCCGATTTAGAGCATCTGTTAAAAGCGAGTGGACGTTTGGGCGCGGGTTGTTATTTACATCAGTTTCCTTTTTCAGAACCAGTTTTAGAATGGATACAGGATAGCGCTAATCCCTGTTTGCCGCTAATCAGTGGCGATGACTATGAACTCATTTTCACTGCTGCTCCAGAGCAAACCGATGCCATCCAAAAGCTATCGGTTGAGTTGAATGTGCGTTTGACGAAAGTAGGTGTAGTGACCAATACACAAGGCGGTATTGGTTTGTGGCATGCCGATAAATTGTTAGCGATTCCGACACAGCGGGGCTTTGACCACTTTGCCCCAACTGATATAATGAAATCGTTTTAACCCTTTTTTGTTGGCTTAACAGGCAATGCAACGCAATAAACACTGTAAATATGTCATACAAGGCATTACTGAATCGGGTCAGAAGTTTCGCCCTTCTGACTGGATCGACCGCATTGCATCCCTAGATGCAGAGTATGGGTTGCAACATCGTTTGGTCTATTCGGATTACTTGCATCCCGAAGTGTTTGAAGGTGAGCGTAGTTTAATCATCGATTCGGCCTTACAAGAAAGCAATCCCGGTTTGTTTGATTATGTGATGGGATTTCGTCGCATGAATGAGTTGCGTATGGTTGAAGTCTGTTTGATGGATGGCCAGTATGTCGCTGCCCCCAATGCCGATAAAAAGGAAGCGCAACGCGTCGCTTAATGTGCGTTGCAGAGTGTTAAATCGGGCTCCATCCCATCATCACCAGCCAACCAGCGATGGCTAACCAAGGTCCAAAGGCAAACGCCTGATGTTCTTTCCCTTTCCACAGCAGCAAGCTACCCATTACCCCTATCGCTAAGAGTCCTGCCATAATGAAAATGGGGACTAGGGCATAAGCGCCTAGCCAAGCCCCTAAAGCGGCCGTCAACTTGAAATCACCATAGCCCATGCCTTCCTTGCCGGTTATCGCACGATGAACTTGAAATAACAGCCACAGACTGCCATAACCCAGCGCTGCCCCCCATACGGCTTCGTTAAGCGAAACCAGTCCACTATCCGTGCTGTTTAGCAGCAATCCCAACCAGAGTAAGGGCAGGCTGAGCCTGTCTGGGATGAGCTGATGCTCCATATCTGTGATGGTGATGGTGATGAGTGTCCAGCTGAAAACCAGCAATGCCCAACCGTGACCGTTCAGTCCCAATAGTCCACCCGCATCCCCCGTTAAGTGTTGAGCAGCCGTGAGCGCGGTGATGAGGGCAGTAGCGATTTCTATGAGGGGATAACGCCATGAAATGGACTGCCCGCAGCAGGGAGTTGCACGATGATAACGCCACCAACTGAATAAGGGTATGAGCTGTTTGGCGGTGAGTGGAGTTTGACAGTGAGCGCAGCGAGAACGATCTAATACTAATGCTCTCATGAGTGTGGGTGTGTCACTGTCTAGATGTTGAATGAGTCGGTAGCTGAGCATAGATAAAAAGCTGCCGAGAATGAGTCCCAGCATGCCATACCCAGCAATGGTGACCTCAATGGGCCAAGTGGTAATATTAATCAAGGCTAAAGGTGGCGCTATTGCGTTCGTTTTCCCATACCGTTACGGCAGAGACGCTGATGCGTTCATCGTTCAAGGCTTCGCTTAACTGTTGAAACAGATAAAAGGCGATATTTTCCGCAGTCGGGTTAAGCTCGGCATCGAAAGGGGGGATGTCATTTAAGTAGTAATGATCCAGCTGAGTTAATATCTGTTTACCAGTGCGTTTAATTTCCTTGAAATCAATGAGCATACCCACGTCATTCAATTGCGAACCCTTCAGACTGATTTCGACTTTCCAGTTGTGACCGTGCAGGCGCGCGCAATTGCCATCATAGCCACGCAAGCGATGGGCAGCAGCAAATTCGAGCTGAGTTGTCAGGGTGAAAGCCATAGCCAATTTTCCAATAAATCAATGCTGTTATTCTAACATTAATGGTGATCTCTAAAAACCCTAATGAGAAGAACCCCCTAATGCGTGCGTTCGACGATATAGTCACATAAGTCGGTGAGTAAATCGGAATGCAGGTGACATTCTTGCAATACGCTTTTAGCGAGGCTGACATGTTTGAGCGCTTCATTTTTGGCTTCTGCCAGACCTAATAAGCTGACGAAGGTGGTTTTGTCATTACGTTCGTCCGATCCTTGCGGCTTGCCCAGCTGAGCGCTAGTTTCGGTAACATCTAAAATATCATCTTGAATCTGAAAGGCTAAGCCTAAATGCGCACCGTAACGCTCTAGACCATGTAAAATAGCCTCATTCGCTTGAGTCGAAGCCAGACCGCCAAAGCTGACAGCCGCTTCAATTAGGGCGCCTGTTTTTTGTTGGTGTAGTCGGCGTAATTCGTCAATGGTCAAAGGCGTGTGTTCTGCCATCATGTCGCGCATTTGACCAGCAACCATACCATTGGCACCAGCGGCTCTGGATAACACACGAATCATCTCTAGGCGTTGCATACAGGTGAGTTCGGTTGCTTGCGAGAGCAGATCGAATGCCATGGCTTGTAGCGCATCACCGACCAAAATAGCCGTAGCTTCATCAAAGGCAATGTGAGTGGTAGGCTTGCCACGACGCAAATCATCATCATCCATGGCAGGCAAGTCATCGTGTACTAATGAATAACAATGGATGAGTTCAATGGCAGCTGCTGGTGCATCGACTAGACTGAGCGGCGTACCTAAAGCCTCGCCAACGGCATAGGTGAGGGCAGGGCGCAAGCGTTTTCCCGCATCGAGTACACTATAGTTGATGGCGTCAAACAGCCGTTCAGGCATAGTATTGCGTCGTTCGGCAATCGTGGTTTCTAATACCTGATTGATGCGTTGTTGAAAGCTGTGTAACCGTTCGAGCATAATCCTTACCTCAGAAAACATCATGGTTAGTTTCATTATAGCTAATTGCCTACTAACTTGCCTAAATGACCGACTCAATGCACAATGAGGGGATTCAATCAACGTGGACAACCCCCTCTATGATGCTTCAATTTGCTATCGACATTGCCAGCCGTTTTTCGTTATTTGTACGTCAACAATTGGAACGCTATCCCGATTTGCTTTGTGAAGCGGATAGCGCGTCTTTAACCTTAGACCAAATGCGTGAGCAAGCGCGGGCATCGTTGGCTTGGGCGCAAACGGATGAACAGATGATGCAAGCCTTGCGCCAGTATCGTCGAAAACAAATGGTGCGTATGGCGGTGCGCGATTTAGCAGGCTTAGCCAGTGTGGAAGAGACCCTGGCCGATGCTTCGGCCATGGGGGATGTGTTGGTTGGTTTAGCCTACGATTGGGCTTATCGTCAGCAGGCGGCGAAATGGGGTGAGCCAATTGGTGAGCATTCATCGACAGCACAGACTTTGATTATTTTGGGTATGGGTAAGTTGGGTGGCCAAGAGCTGAATTACTCATCGGATATTGATTTGATTTTTGTCTTTCCTGAAAAAGGCTTTACCAACAGTGAAACGAAATCCATCACCAACGACGAGTTTTTTACTAAGGTCGGTCAGCAAGTCAATCAGTTGTTGAATAACACGACTGCGGATGGTTTTGTTTTCCGCGTCGATATGATGCTCAGGCCTTTTGGCAGCTCGGGTCAGCTGGTGCATAGCTTCGATGCCTTTGAACAATATTATCAGTTACATGGTCGCCCCTGGGAGCGCTACGCCATGATTAAAGCGCGTGCGATGACAGGCAAGCCTGCTGATATTGCCGAGCTAGAAAGTATGATGCGCCCCTTTATTTATCGTCGTTATGTTGATTTCACCATGCTGGCTTCTTTACGCGATTTGAAACGGATGATTGCCTTGGATGTGCTGAAAAAAGGGGCAGATAGAGACGTTAAACTGGGCAATGGTGGCATTCGAGAAGTTGAGTTTATTGTGCAAGCCTTTCAGTTGGTGCATGGTGGACAAGATGCACGGTTACGAGGTCGCTCATTATTACCCATGTTGCAAACCTTGGCGGATCGTCAGTATTTGGCGGTTGAGGAGATGGAGCGATTGAAAACGGCTTACCTCTTTCTGCGTGCTGTAGAAAATCGATTGCAAATGTGGGCCGATCAACAAACGCATTTGTTGCCTACTGACTCGGAGCGTTTGCAGCTTTTGGCTGAATCCATGCAGTTCGAGACGGTGGATGCCTTTATGACGCAATTAAATCAACATCGTTTCAATGTATCACAACAATTTAAGGCGGTGTTGGGGGTTGAAGTTGTTGATGAGCAGACGGAATGGTTGTCGGTATGGCAAGCACCCGAAGTGGCGCCTTTTCCGCAACCCATTGCTGCCGAAGCGGAATGGCGCACCCTGTTAACGGATGTGACGCAAAGTCGTAAAGTGGCGGTGTTGAGTAATGATGCACGTGATCGACTCAAAGCGGTGATGCCGCTTATTCTGGCAGAGTTGGCGGTGCATGCTCCCGAAAGTGAAGCCTTGAAGCGGGTGCTTTCGGTGATTCAAGCGGTACTGAATCGCAGTGCTTATTTGGTGTTGTTGCGCGAGAGTCAGACGGCGCGTGCTCAGCTGGTGCAATTGTGTGCGGCTAGTCCTTGGTTAACCCGTTATTTGGTGGAACAACCCGCCTTGTTGGATCAGTTGCTCGATGAGAGACAACTCTATGCACCCCTGTCTAAATCGGCATTACAAGAAGAGTTAGCGCATCAGTGTGTGGATGTGGAGGATGAAGAGCGTTTTATGGAAGTCTTGCGTCGCTTTAAGCATGCGCAAGTTTTCCGTGTGGCAGCTTCTGATTTAATGGGCAAGCTGCCCTTAATGAAAGTGAGTGATTATTTAACTTGGATTGCGGAAACCATCGTTGAAAAAGCCTTGCAATGGGCTTGGCGGGTATTGGTGACTAAGCATGGACAGCCAGCGGGTATGCGTTCAAATAACATTCCAATGATTGTGGTTGGTTTTGGTAAGTTAGGCGGTTTGGAGTTGGGTTATGGATCGGATCTGGATATGGTTTATATGTCTGATCCTGATTTAGACCCTCAAGCTATGACGAATGGGGTTCGTCCTTTGGATAATACAGTGCTCATGGCACGTTTGGGGCAAAAGCTGTCTAGTCTGTTATCGACCAATGTCATGTCGGGTATCGCTTACGAGGTGGATATGCAGTTGCGACCTCATGGTGCTTCAGGTGCCTTGGTGCCAACGCTGGCGAGTTTCTTCCGTTACGAGCGTGAGCAGGCGTGGATATGGGAGCATCAGGCGCTGATTCGCACACGTGCCATTGCGGGCGATCCTGTGCTAATCGCTCAGTTTGAACAAGAACGCCTTGATTTTTTGACGCAAGCGCGCGATGAGGCGACGCTGAAAGAAGCTATATTATCGATGCGCTTAAAAATGCGCGCTCATTTGGATAAGTCTAGCGCTGAGTTTATGGATATTAAACAAGGCGAGGGTGGCATGATTGATATTGAGTTTTTGGTGCAATATTGGGTGTTGCTGCACGCGCATCAGTCACCCGATGTGGTGCGCTATAGCGACAATATTCGTCAGGTTGAGAGGCTGGTTGCTGCTGGGGTGCTCGACGCGGAAACCAGCGAAGCACTGATGAGTGCTTATCGTTTCTACCGTCATTTAGGGCATCAATATGCCTTGGCTGAGAAAAAGCTTGAAGCCGTTCCCATTGAGCAGGTCAGTACTTATCGAACGCAAGTGATGGCGCTATGGCAGCAGGTGTTTGGTGAGTTGTGATTAAGTGTTAGCTGCTTTGGTGTGCTGTATGCTCATGCTACAATTGCCTCTGGACTTGATTGCAGGAAGCCTATCATCTCTGCTTTCATCCATCAATGAGCTACAGGGATGTTGGATAGTGATAACCATCTAATTAGTAGAGATTCAACAGCTAGATAAGAATGGGGGTGATAGGCATTACCTAATGGCATCCACTTTTACCTAGCCTATCGGTAGGTTTTTTATGCTAAAATAAGCACATAGAACAAGGCTTAGAGTTAGCACCATGCAAACACAACACTATTTAGACCCCAAACACCTAGGCATTCAAGTCTATGATCTTTTGTCTCGTCCAAACATGGATGAACGTGAGCGTGCCAAAATCATTGCCGAAGCCCTAGAAACCGTACAGCAAAACTACCCAGACTTGGCCTATACCGCCACCAAACGAGATTTATCGGAAACCGAATTGCGCCTGATTGACAAGATCGAGATGACACGCGGTGAAATTAAAGAAAACGAACTGCGCCTAATGGGCGAAATCGAGAAAACACGTTTAGAAATTAAAGACGTAGAATTAAAACTGACCAAAGAAATGGGCAAACAGACCATGAGAACGGTCAGCTACCTAACAGCTATCATGGCACTCTTTTATGCCATTATGCGCTTTGTGCCAGCCTAAATCCTCTCCTGCATGCGTCTTTTAGCGCTTTCTGATGGGAGAATAGGGGACTAAACAACGCTGTATTGAATGAATTTAGGAATTTCTATTCAGATGCGAGATGAAACTCGTGCAACCAACGCTTCAGGTAACTGCTTGGCTTGATAAGCCAAACTGAAAATCGGCACTGGAATCAGTCTTTGTAAATCGAACAGATTGTCAGCGTCGCTGTCTGGGCTCACTTCGTTCAGAATGATAGCAAGGCAGGTTAGGCCGCGTTGCTCAATCGCTTGCAGGGTGAGGCGCGTTTGGTTAATACAGCCTAAGCGATTACTGGCAACCAGTAACACGGGTTGCGCTAAGGCATGGGCTAGGTCGGCATTGTCAGCATCTGAACAGAGTGGACTGAGCCAGCCGCCCGTACCTTCTACCAAGGTAAAAGTCTGACTGTTGCGGCACACATCAACACAATCAATCAATGAAATGGTTTTTCCTGCTAAACGTATGGCTCTTTCGGGCGAAATAGCGGGAGCGAAGCGATAAGGGCAGACGATGAACGGGTCTTCGTCTGTCGCTTTTGCTAAGTGTTCAGCATCAACACAGCCATGCGAACAGCCACTGGCAACGGGTTTGCGTGCTGACACACCATAACCTGCTGCTTTCAGTTGACGCGCCAGTAAGCTGGTGACATAGGTTTTACCGACATCAGTATCGGTGCCGGTAATGAATAGGCCTTTCATGACATTACGCGGTTAACAAACGTTCCGCTTCTTGATATTTCGCTAGGGTATTGGCCACCACATCTTCAGGCAACACAGGTCCTGGTGCTTTTTTCTCCCAGTCTAAGCTTTCTAAGTAATCACGAATATACTGCTTGTCGAAGCTGGGAGGATTGCTGCCCACTTGGTATTGATCTGCTGGCCAGAAGCGAGAAGAATCCGGTGTTAGCACTTCATCAATGAGGTGAATAACGCCGTTTTCATCTTCACCAAATTCAAATTTGGTGTCGGCGATAATGATGCCACGTGGTAAAGCATAGTCTGCTGCAAATTGGTAAATCGCTAAGGCGAGGGCTTCGACTTGAGCGGTTTTGTCTTCGCCCATAATAGCCACCAACTGCTCACGAGAAATGTTTTCATCATGATCGCCCACAGCGGCTTTGGTTGAAGGCGTGAAAATAGGTTGTGGCAATTTGGCTGCTTGCGCTAACCCTGCAGGCAAAGCATGACCACAAACGCTGCCATTCTGTTGATAGTCTTTCCAACCAGAACCGACTAAATAACCTCGTACGATGGCTTCAACGGGAAGGGGTTTGAATTTACGAACCACCATGACCCTATCACCAACAGCCGCCAACTCATCCGCTGTTAACACATCGGCAGGTTGAATGGCGGTGAGCTGATTGGGAATAATGTGTTCGGTTTTGCGCATCCAAAAGCGGGTCATGCGCGAGAGCAACTCGCCTTTGCCTGGCACGGGTGTGGGCATAACAACATCAAAAGCGGAGATACGATCGGTCGTGACAATCAGCAGATGTTGCGCATCTAAATCGTAAATATCACGCACCTTGCCCTGATGAATGAGGTTGAAACGACTGAGCTGACTTTCATGCAGGGCTTTCATTAAGATTCCTTTATTACGTGTTGATCTGGTGATTGGCGCGTGTCAAATGAACGCTTGCCACGGCGACCATCGCCGTAAGCATAAGGATATTTGGTGTGGCCATAGCGGAGAATGAGTACGGCTGCAGCAAGCACAACAATGGCCAGCGAGATGCCTAGAATTTTCCATTCACTCATGCCTTTCATGTCTAAAATCATGTAGCGTGCCAAGGCAACGATGGCAATATAAAGCGGGATACGAATGGGAAGTCGCCCTGATTCCAGATAAATAATGACCATGGCCAAAATTTCAAGGTAAATGAACATCATTAACAGGTCGGACAGGGTAACCGATCCGCGTTCAATCATCACTTGAACTTCTTGAATACCGGCAATGATGGTGATAATGGCAATAATGACCAAACCAATGATTTCAACAACATGAAAAATGGGGTGTAAAAAACGCATTTCAGGGCTTTGCTGCGGGGCGTGATTGGGCATTTCACTGGTTTCGCGCGGATCCATAAACTTCCTTTTTAGGCTCTTGATAGCCCATCGCTGGTTAAAACATGAAAAGGCTTGGGTTAACAGACCCCATCATGTGGCATTTTTTGGTAAAATGCCAGAAACTTAATTTAATTTTTTTAGGAGACTAACCTTATGAAACATCCAAATTGGATCGCTCCCTCAATTCTATCTGCAGATTTTGCCCGTTTAGGTGACGATGTCAAGGATGTTTTGTTGTCTGGTGCTGATATTGTACACTTTGACGTCATGGACAACCATTATGTGCCTAACCTAACCATTGGTCCCTTGGTGTGTGATAGCCTGAAAAACTACATGACCCAAAATGGTTTAGAACAGCCGATTGATGTGCATTTGATGGTTAAGCCAGTTGATCGTATCATTCCTGACTTTGCTAAAGCAGGTGCGAATTACATTACCTTCCATCCAGAAGCGTCAGAGCATATTGATCGTAGCTTGGGGCTGATTAAAGAATGTGGTTGCAAAGCGGGTTTGGTATTTAATCCATCGACTTCGCTAAGTCACTTAGAATATGTGATGGATAAAATTGACATGATTTTGATTATGTCGGTTAACCCTGGTTTTGGTGGTCAAAGCTTCATTCCGCAAGCACTGAATAAATTGCGTGCAGTACGTAAAATGATTGATGAATCTGGCTACGATATCCGTTTAGAAATTGACGGTGGCGTTAAAGCGGAAAACATTCGTGAAATCGCTGAAGCGGGTTGTGATACTTTTGTTTCTGGTTCTGGCTTGTTTGGTAAAGCAAATGCTGCTGATCCTAACCGTTACAATAGCATTATCCGCCAAATGCGCGACGAACTCGCTAAAGCCTAAAAAATTTACTGCGCAACTTTATGGCGTTGTTGCGCACTGCTGGAACAGCGTCATCTAGTTGGTTTAAACCTGTTGCACTGCCAACTGACGGCATTAGTAGGTTACTTAAAAAGTCATATACTTTGTATACGTGCCTTTTGTTGCGTTACTTGCCGCCTTGTCATTTTGTCAGCTAAAAGACGGTTTTACAGTTCATAAATAAAAGGTTTGTTAATGTCGAAATTTAAGCCGGGTTTTATTTTATGTGACCTTGACGGTACGCTCATTGATAGCGTGCCTGACTTAGCCTACTGTGGCGATGAGATGATGAAAGCCTTGGGCTTGCCCCCTCGTGGTCAGGAAGCTTCTCGTCATTGGGTGGGTAATGGTGTCGAGCGTTTTTGTGAGCGCACACTCATCAACTCGGTTGATGGTCATGCCGATGCGGCCTTGTTAGCGAAAGCTTTGCCGATTTTCAAAGAATTGTATCTGCACAATAATGCGCAACGTTCTTGCGTTTATGAAGGCGTCACTGAAGGTTTAACCTGGTTGTTAGATCAGGGCTATCGTTTGGCTTGTGTCACCAATAAAGCCGAAGCTTTTACCATGCCATTATTGCGTGACAAGAGGCTGCTGGATTATTTTGAGTTTGTGGTCAGTGGTGATACCTGCGCTGAGAAAAAACCTAGTCCCATGCCCTTGCTTTATGCGGCGGAGAAAATGGGTGTATCGCCTGAGAATGCCTTGATGATTGGTGATTCCATTTCTGACGTTAAGGCGGCGCGTGCAGCGAACTTTCACATTATTTGTATGAGTTATGGTTACAATCACGGTAAAGACATTCGCCAGGCTAATCCGGATGTGGTGATTGATAGCATGATCGAACTTTCAAACCATATTGAACGCTTGAAGTAACGGAATTAGCCGATGAAACTCGATGTTGCTCCTCGCCGTGCCTTGACACGAACTTTGCTAACCGATGGTGATACTGCCTTAGGCTTGTATCAACGTCTGGATTTGGGTGCTGGTTCTTTTTTGTTTGAGTCGGTACAAGGGGGCGAGAAGTGGGGTCGTTATTCGATTATTGGTTTGCCTGCGCAGCGTCGTATCCGCGTTGAAAGGGAGCAGGTTTTTGTTGAAACAGGCGAGGTCGTCGAATCCTTTAGCTGTGCCGATCCGCTGACTTGGTTAACGCAAGTCCATCAGGCCTATGCGCAAGCAACTGAGTTGGCTGGTTTGCCGCGCTTCGCCGGTGGGCTAGTTGGCTATTGGGGTTACGATGCGGTGCGTTGGATGGAGCCGCGCTTGCAGGGTAAAGCGCCGCCAGATAGCTTGGCCGTGCCGGACATTTATTTGTTTGTTGCCGATGAAGTGCTGGTGGTTGATAACTTATCGGGACTGACGCAAATTATCCTGCATGTGAATGATGACGCTGACAGTCTGGCGGCTGGTGAACGACGCCTGAACAGCATTGCTCAAGCATTGACGCAGCCCATGCCAAAGACACATTCAACTTCGCTTGCGCCGATTGATGAAAATCAGTTTGTTTCCTCCTTTGGCGAGCAAGCTTTTGAGGATGCTGTGCGTCGCATCCAAGAATACATTTTAGCGGGCGATGTGATGCAAGTGGTGATTTCTCAGCGCATGAGTGTGCCTTATCAGCACTCATCCTTGTCACTCTATCGTGCCTTGCGTCATCTCAATCCCTCTCCTTATCTGTTTTATGTGGATTTTGGTAGTTTCCAAGTGGTGGGTTCATCACCAGAAATTTTGGTACGTGTTGCCGATGGTGAGGTGACTGTTCGTCCGATTGCCGGTACGCGTAAACGCGGCGTAACGCCCGCACAAGACCTGGCTAATGAACAAGACTTGCTGGCCGATCCGAAAGAAATTGCCGAACATCTGATGTTGATTGACTTGGGGCGCAATGATGTCGGTCGCATCAGTGAAGCGGGTAGTGTGCAGTTGACAGAAAAGATGATTATTGAAAAATACTCGCACGTCATGCACATCGTTTCTAATGTCACGGGGAAATTGCGTCCAGAAGTGACGGCGATGGAGGCGTTGAAAGCCGCTTTTCCGGCTGGAACCCTATCGGGAGCGCCGAAAATTCGTGCCATGGAAATCATCGATGAGCTAGAACCAGTGAAGCGTGGAGTTTATGGTGGTGCGGTAGGTTATTGGAGCTGGTCGGGTGAGATGGATGTGGCGATTGCCATTCGTACTGCTGTGGTTAAAGATCAAACCTTGTATATGCAAGCGGGAGCTGGTGTCGTTGCCGACTCAGTGCCTCAGTCTGAATGGCAAGAAACGCTGAGTAAGTCTCGTGCCATTTTCAAGGCGGCGCAGTTGGTGAGTGAAGGCTTATATGGTGCAGCCTAGAAACGGCATGAAAAAGATTCCCTATGGCTTATACTGCGTTAAAAACCGACTCAAAACGCATTTAACTGCACGTAAACTTGCCTTGTTGCGTGGGTTTTTGCCTTGTCTAAGCCATTCTCATCAGGTTTTCACATTGTTTCTCACCGCCTACTTTGTGTTGTTATGTTCCGTTGTTGAGCGGGCCTGAATCTATGTCAGCGGTGCAGGGTAAACCCTTTCAATTAGTGTCACTTTACCAACCTTCGGGCGATCAGCCCGAAGCCATAGCGCAGCTGGTGCAGGGTGTGCGTGATGGCGAAGCCTTTCAAACCTTATTGGGTGCGACGGGTACGGGAAAAACCTTTACCATTGCCAATGTCGTTGCTCAGCTTCAACGTCCCACCATGGTCATGGCGCCGAATAAAACGCTTGCCGCGCAGTTGTACAGTGAGTTTAAGGGTTTTTTTCCCAATAATGCGGTGGAGTATTTCGTTTCTTACTATGATTATTACCAACCCGAAGCCTATGTTCCCAGTACCGACACCTATATTGCCAAAGATGCAGCGATTAACGCTCAAATCGACCAATTGAGGCTCTCGGCCACTAAATCCTTAATGGAGCGACGAGATGTGTTGGTGGTCGCCACCGTTTCCGCCATTTATGGACTGGGCGATCCGCAAACCTACCTGAAAATGATTTTTCAAGCCCGTTTGGGTGATAGAATCGACCAACGCAAGCTACTCAAACAATTAACCGCTATGCAATACACACGCAATGAGTTGGTGTTAGAACGGGGTTGCTTTAGGGTGCGTGGCGACATTATTGAAATTTACCCAGCCGAATCGGAATTTGCTGCGGTAAGGCTCGACTTTTTTGATGATGAGCTAGAGAGTATAAGCTGGTTTGATCCCCTAACGGGTGAAGTGATCGAAAAAACCAACCGTGTCACTGTCTATCCTAAAAGTCACTATGTTACGCCGCATGAACAGCTGATTTCTATGATTGATTCGGTAAAAGCCGAACTCATCGAACGGCTTGCCTGGTTCAGAGAGCGAGATAAGTTGGTTGAAGCACAACGCTTAGAAGAGCGCACGCGACTTGATTTGGAAATGATGCTAGAGCTGGGCTATTGCAATGGTATCGAAAACTATTCGCGCTATTTGTCGGGCAGAGCGCCTGGTGAATCGCCACCCACCTTATTCGACTATTTGCCGAAAGATGGCTTGCTGGTCATTGATGAGTCACATATTGGTATTTCACAAATTGGTGCCATGTACAAAGGCGACAGATCGCGCAAAGAAAACCTGGTTGATTATGGGTTTCGCTTGCCTTCAGCACTCGACAATCGTCCGATGAAGTTTGAAGAATTTGAAGCGCGTATGCCACAAAGTATTTTTGTTTCAGCGACGCCGGGTAAGTATGAGTTGGAACATTCAGGTCCGCCAGCGGAGCAGGTAGTTCGTCCAACAGGATTGTTAGATCCGGTTATTGAGGTTCGCTCTGCACTCAATCAGGTCGATGATGTGTATGGTGAAATTCGTGCTGTGGCCGAGCGGGGAGAGCGGGTACTGATTACCACCCTCACCAAGCGTATGTCGGAAGATTTGGCTGATTACCTGAACGAGCAGGGCGTGAAGGTGCGTTATTTGCATTCGGATATTGAAACGGTTGAGCGGGTCGAGCTGATTCGTGACCTGCGTTTGGGGGTGTTCGATGTGCTGATTGGTATTAACCTATTGCGCGAAGGGCTGGATATTCCTGAAGTATCGCTTGTCGCTATTTTCGATGCCGACAAAGAAGGCTTCTTGCGTTCAGAGCGTAGCCTGATTCAAACCATCGGTCGCGCCGCTCGTAATGTGAATGGTCGTGTTATTTTGTATGCCGATAAAATTACTGAATCCATGCGTAAAGCGATGGAAGAAACCGAACGTCGTCGTGCGAAACAAATTGCTTATAATGAAAAGCTAGGTGTGCAGCCACAATCGCTGAATAAGCGCGTCGAAGATATGATCGATGTGTCGGCCATGATGGGCAAGAACCAAGTGAATAGCCGTAAAAAGCGCGCTAGTAACGATGATAACTTGCTGGTGGCAGCAGAAGAAGTGGCGGCTTACGCACATGACCCGCACAGTTTAGCTAAGCAAATCGGTCAGCTGGAAAAAGCCATGCACAATGAAGCGAAAGCATTAAACTTTGAAGCCGCTGCCCAATTGCGCGATCAAATTAAACGCTTGCGTCAATTGTTGGTTAGCTAGGATTGCGTGGGTTTTAATTCAAAACGATTGGTGCCGTCTTGAATGCTGGCATCGGGTTGTTCTTGCGCGAAACGTTGTGAGGAGAGTTTAATACGTAAGCGTAGATCATTAACGGCATCGGCAAAACGTAAGGCATCGGTGTAGCTGATTTGGTTGCTTTCATACAAATCAAATAGGGATTGATCGAAGGTTTGCATGCCGAGTTCCGTACTATTGGCCATTAAAGGTTTCATTTCATGCACCTTACCCTCGAAAATCAAATCCGACATGCGGGGGGTGTTAATGAGAATTTCAATAGCAGCAACTCTTCCTTTTCCCGTTTGTTTTGGAATAAGTCGTTGGCTGATAATGGCCTTCAAATTCAGTGATAAGTCCATTAATAGTTGAGCTTTGCGTTCTTCAGGAAAAAAGTTGATAATGCGGTCAAGTGCTTGATTGGCGTTATTAGCATGCAGGGTGGACAGACATAAATGTCCAGTCTCTGCAAAAGTGATGGCGTGCTCCATGGTATGGCGCTCACGAATTTCGCCGATTAAGATAACGTCTGGTGCTTGGCGTAGGGTGTTTTTGAGCGCAGCTTCGAAGCTTTCTGTATCGGTTCCGACCTCACGTTGTGTGATTAGACAACCATTATGTGGATGAACGAATTCGATGGGGTCCTCAATCGTAATGATATGACCATGACTATTTTGGTTACGATAACCAATCAGCGCGGCTAAAGAGGTCGACTTCCCGGATCCAGTACCACCAACAAATAAAATGAGCCCTCTCTTTTCCATGATCAAGTCTTTCAAAATGCTCGGTATGCCGAGCGCTTCTATTTGGGGGATGAGAGTATTGATAACGCGAATAACCATACCAACACTATTTCGCTGTACGAAAACATTGATTCGAAAACGTGCAGAGCTTCCCATTGCGTAGGCTAAATTACATTCATTAGTACGTGAGAAATCGTTGAGTTGTGCTTCGCTCATCAAGCTTTCTGCAAGTAAGCGTGTGTGGGTTGCAGATACAGGCTGTTGTGTGATGGGCGTCATTTTTCCATCAATTTTTAGGCTAACGGGTGCTCCTTCGGTAATAAACATATCCGATGCTTTTGCACTTAGCATGGCCTCAAGGAGTTGATTTAATTGTTCTAGAGCCTGTTGCTTGTTCATTCAATATTATTCCTGAAATAACGCTTTATTGACTGCTTTAAAAGCAGCCTCATTTGCATCGACTATTCCTTGAGAGACTAATTTTTGTAGGCATTGATCCAGTGTTTGCATGCCTTCTTGCGAGCCAGTTTGGATAATCGAGTACATCTGCGGTACCTTGTCTTCCCGAATGAGGTTGCGAATAGCGTGTGTACCTATCATGATCTCATGGGCGGCAACACGTCCACCTCCTTTTTTCTTGAGCAGTGTTTGAGAAATGACGGCGCGTAACGACTCTGACAGCATAGAACGAACTAAGGTTTTTTCATTACCAGGAAATACGTCAATAATACGGTCAATGGTTTTGGCTGCACTAGAGGTGTGCAGTGTGCCAAACACCAAATGTCCGGTTTCTGCTGCAGAAAGTGCAAGTTGGATGGTTTCTAGATCTCTCATTTCTCCGACAAGTATGACATCGGGATCTTCACGCAGCGCTGAGCGCAAGGCATTGGCAAAACTATAGGTATCTCGATGGACTTCGCGCTGATTAATCAGTGATTTTTTGCTGTTATGTACAAATTCAATTGGGTCTTCAACGGTCAAAATATGCGAAAAATGATGCTCATTAATGTAGTCAATTATGGCGGCTAGCGTTGTGGATTTTCCAGAGCCCGTAGGGCCTGTAACCAGTACAATCCCGCGAGGTGTGTTTGCTATTTCTTTAAAAATACTTGGTGCGTTTAATGCCTCTAGTGATAACACCTCGGATGGGATGGTGCGAAAAACACCAGCAAGCCCTCTATCTTGTCTAAAAATATTGGCTCGAAATCGGGCAATTCCCGGTAGATTAAATGAGAAGTCGGATTCATTTTTTTCTTCGAATTGTTTACGTTGAAAGTCGTTCATCACGTCATAAAGTAATGCTTGTGCCTGACTGGCATCTAATTCGGGAGCGTTGATTTTTCTGATATCGCCATCAATACGCAACATGGGAGGTAATCCCGCAGAAATGTGCAAATCTGAGGCTTTTTGTTGTACCGAAAAGGTGAGTAGTTGGGTAATGTCCATTGAGTGTCAGCCTAAATATACCATTCTTTGCTATATTAGCGTATAGCGCTTAGACTAAAAAGGGGGGTAGTGTGTTTTTAATCCGAATTTGGTTATGTTTCTTGTTACTACAGCCTGTTTTTGCAGCACAAAAGGTGAACGTAAACACGGCGGATGCGGCACAATTGGCTTCTGCTTTGTCGGGTGTGGGTGAAAAGAAAGCACAGCTGATTATTGCTTGGCGTAAAGAAAACGGTCCATTTAGGAGTTTGGATGACTTAGGTAAGATCAAGGGGTTTGGTCCTAAGTTGATTGAACGCAATAAAGACATTATTGTCTTTTCCTCATCAGCTCTGGATCAAGATCGATCTAGGGGAAAGTCATCAACAGGTGCAGCTTTGTCATGGCCGAGCGGTGGTTATGTTGCTCCTTAAATCTAACGAGTGCTTGCGTCTGACTGTTTTGTGTTGCCGCCTTATGGTAGAATAGCGATGCGATTTGGGTTGGTCCCTCGCGGCACTAAGCAGAAAACCCCGCCAGGTCAGGAATGAAGCAACGGTATTTGTGATGTGGGCGCCGAGGTTCAGCTGGCTCAAGTCGTCTTTATTTTGTTAGGCTCAGGGTTTGTTTCGAGTCGTGACCCTAACGAAAGTCTCCGTTTCCGAAACTCGAGGTCTCATGTCAGCTAGCACGGTTCTCGCACGTAAGTGGCGTCCACAACAATTCTCAGAAGTCGTCGGTCAAGAGCCTGTGGTGCGTGCCTTATCGCAAGCCTTAACATCGGGTCGTCTGCATCATGCCTATCTGTTTACGGGTACGCGCGGCGTGGGTAAAACTACCTTGGCACGTATTTTCGCTAAGGCGCTCAATTGTCGCGCGGGTATGAGTGCCGAACCTTGCCAAGATGATATTGCACAAGCCATTGATGCTGGTAATTTTGTTGATTTGATTGAAATTGACGCCGCTAGTCGTACCAAAGTCGAAGACACACGTGAGCTACTGGATAATGTGCAGTATGCGCCCAGTGTCGGTCGCTTCAAAATTTATATCATCGATGAAGTACACATGTTATCAACGCACAGTTTTAATGCGTTGTTAAAAACCTTGGAAGAGCCACCGGAGCACGTTAAATTCCTATTAGCAACCACCGATCCGCATAAACTTCCCGTAACGATTTTATCGCGTTGTCTGCAATTCCATTTACGCCCCATGACACCTCGGGTATTGCATGCGCATTTAGCCAAGGTGTTAACGGCGGAGGGCATTGTTTTTGAATCCAGCGCCTTGGATTTGGTGGTGCGCATGTCGGGCGGGAGTGTGCGTGATGCGCTCAGCTTGCTTGATCAGGCCATTATGTTAGGCTCTGGTGCGGTGAATTATGATTCGACGCGTGACATGCTGGGATTGGCTTCCGATGAACAAGTGAATGACTTGTTGTTGGCACTAGCGCAACAGGATCAAACTCAGGTATTGGCTTTGTTGCACGATTGGATTCGTTGGGGGGCCGATTTCGATCGCTTACAGCAGCAACTGTTAGAAAAATGTCATCAACTGGCGATGTTGCAAAGTTTCCCCGCCCTTGCTGCCAACGAAGCAGATAGCCAGTTGCGTTCGCTTGCCGATCAGGTTTCGAGCGAGCAAGTGCAGTTGTGGTTGCAGGTGATGTTGTTGGCGCAAGACGATATGCGCCTTGCACCAACAGCGCAAATGGGTTTTGAAGTGATGTTGATGCGTTTGCTGCATTTTGTTGGCTATTCGACCCCATCAGCTCAAGCAGTGTCAACCAAGCCAATGCCTGTCTCTCGCACTGCACCAGTGGTTGTAACACAACCCAGCAGATCGCAACAAACGCCTAGTCCAGTTCAAACAGAAGCGCCAACCGCATCTGTAGCCAGTGGTGATGGCCATGAATCTCCCCACTTAGCGGCTTTAGCTGCCTTGGGGATTCGAAAAAATAGCGATACGGCTGAAAAAAAAACACTGAATGTTGAGCCCTTGCCACAGGCTGCTGTGACAGCGGCTCCAAACTTGCCCGATCAGGTTGAGTCGGCTACTCTTGCACCAGCAACGAGTGAACCTCTGCCAGTTAAAGCGCCGATTTTAGAGGTTTTGGCAAAGCCTTCGACACCGCCCCAATCATCAAGCATACCTTGGCCGCTAGAAGATTGGAAAGCCTGTTTGCACCAATGGCGACTGAAAGGTCCTGAGTTAGAATTAGCGAATCAATGCCTTCGCTTAGCACATGAGGACGCAAACCAGATTGTGTTGGCTTATCCGAGCAGTGCATCGGCTAATGTCACTTATTGGGGCGATAAATTGCTCACAGCCATTCGTTTGGTAGCGCCTCAAGCAAGCCTTGACTGGAGAAATGAATGGCTAGCCGATTGGGTGAGTCCTGAAGGTCAGGTAAAACAACTCAAACAAGCTGAACTGGATGCCATTAAAGCAAACATTGAGCAAGAGCCACGATTACAAAAATTACATCAGTCGCTGGGGTTAACGCCCCAGTGGGCTAAGTTAGAAGCGATAGCGTTTTAAATCACACTTGATATTATATTACACTTAATCACAAGGAAACCAATCATGTTCGGAAAAGCGGGAATGGGTCAATTAATGAAGCAAGCCCAAGCAATGCAAGAAAAAGCACAAAAGTTACAGGCTGAAGTGGCAGCCATGACTGCAGAAGGTGAAGCAGGTGGGGGGTTGGTTAAAGTGACTTTAACCGGTAAGCATGAGGCTATCAAAGTCAGTATTGATGAAAGCCTGATGGATGATCGTGAAATGTTAGAAGACTTAATTACTGCTGCAATCAATAGCGCTAATCGTAAAGTCGAGCAGGTGACAGCGGAAAAAATGGGTAGTTTAACGGCTGGTTTGCCAGCAGGTTTGGGTAATATCTTCGGTTAAAGCGAGTTGCGCTGTCACCTAAATTTATCCCTATGTCTTCGTTACTGAATCGACTCACACAGGCATTGCGCCAATTACCAGGCATTGGACCGAAAAGTGCGCAGCGTATGGCGTATCGATTGTTATTGCACAAGCGGCACCAAGCGGCTGAATTGGCGCAAGCACTTAGTGATGCTTTGGCTGGTGTAGGTCAATGTAGCCGTTGTCGAGACTTAAGTGAAGCTAGGCTCTGTTCGGTTTGTGCGAATGAGCAGCGGGATGCCCGTTTATTATGTATCGTTGAGTCACCATTAGATGTCTTGGCTTTTGAGCAAACGGGAAGCTACAAAGGGCTTTACTTTGTGCTGCATGGCCAGTTATCGCCATTAGATGGATTGGGTCCGCAAGAGCTGGGCTTGCCGTTGTTAGCCGAGCGTTTAGCTGAAGGGGTGATTGAGGAGGTAATTATCGCTACCAATCCCACCATGGAAGGTGAAGCGACTGCTTATTATATTCAACAACTCACCGATGCCGCTCAAGTCAAAACAAGCCGATTGGCTCAGGGTGTGCCTATCGGCGGCAGTTTGGAGTTGTTGGATGGGGCGACATTAGCGCAGGCGTTATTACATCGACATTAAAACCGATTGCACTGCCATCTGGCGTTATGGCTAACCATAAAAAAGCCCTCGATAATCGAGGGCTTTTTCATAACAGCAAATAACACTGAAGTTGGAATTAATTCTGCTGTCCTAAGAGTAAAAACTCCATCAGGGCTTTTTGTGCATGCAAGCGATTTTCCGCCTCATCCCACACCACACTTTGCTCACCATCAATCACATCACCAGCAACTTCTTCACCACGATGTGCGGGTAGGCAATGCATGAATAAAGCCTGTTTCCCTGCCGCTGCCATGATCTCTGTGGTGACTTGGTAAGGGAAAAACTTAGCATGACGCTCTTCGGTTTCGGCTTCACAGCCCATACTCGTCCACACGTCGGTGACCACCAAATCAACGCCTTGTGCCGCTGTTAGAGGATCGCGATGCAAACTGAAGCTACCTTCACATTCGGCTTGAACCTGCGCGTTAGGCTCATAGCCTTCAGGGGTGCAAACACGGATGTGAAAACCAAACTGTTTGGCCGCGTGCATGAAAGAATGGCACATGTTGTAACCATCACCAATCCACAAAACCGTTTTTCCGCTAATGCTGCCGCGTTGTTCGATGAAAGTCATGACATCGGCTAGCACTTGGCAAGGGTGATGTAAGTCGGTCAGGCCATTGATTACGGGCACTTTAGAGTGTTGGGCAAAACGCTCGATGATATCTTGTCCGAAGGTGCGGATCATAACGATATCGGTCATGCGTGAAACGACTTTAGCTGTATCTTCTAAGGGTTCACCACGACTGAGTTGACTATCACGAGGGGAAATGAAAATGGCATGACCACCTAACTGAGCCATGCCAGCTTCAAAAGAAATGCGCGTACGTGTTGATGATTTTTCGAAAATCATGGTCATGACCTTGCCGACGAGGGGTTCGTGTACCTTGCCTTGGTTGCGCCACATTTTTAGGGTGATGCCACGTTGCACCAGATAGTTGAGTTCATCTGTAGTGCAATCGAGCAGGGTGCGAAAATGTCTAATCGGTAAAGTCATAAAGTTACATCGTATTTGGTTGTTAAATGCAGTTACGCATTGGTGTTTAAAAATTCACGGATAACATCACAAACGCCGCTGACAATGAGTTCAGCATCATCCTGAGTCATAACCAAGGGCGGTAACAGGCGAACCGTATCGCCGCGTGTGACGTTAATTAACAAGTGGTGCTTCTCTAACGCCCGCTTAACCAGTTCGGCACAAGGGCGATCAAGTTGAATACCAATCATCAAACCCAAGCCACGAATGACCTTAATGCCATTTAAATTAGCTAAACGACGGATGAATTCAGCACGCATAAAATTGCCAAGTTCAGTGGCATTCGTGATGTGTTCAGGATGCTGCCTCAAGGTGTTGAGCACGGCTAAGCCAGCAGCACAAGCGAGCGGATTACCGCCGAAGGTAGTACCGTGGTTGCCAGGCGCGAATACCTCAGCCGCTTTGCCGCGCGTCATCATCGCGCCAATGGGCATGCCATTGCCCAAGCCTTTAGCAAGGGTAACCACATCGGGCAAAAATTGGTGATGCTGGAAAGCGAAAAGTTTGCCTGTACGCCCCATGCCGGTTTGTACTTCGTCTATCATCATTAAGGCGTCTTGCGTTTGACACAAATCGCGCAGACGCTGACACCAAGCGGGATCGGCAGGCAAAACACCCCCTTCACCTTGTACTGGTTCAACCAGTACCGCCACGATATTTGGGTTGTTGGCAAATGCCTGTTCAGCAGCGTTAATGTCGTTGTAAGGAACGCGTAAGAAACCTTCGAGCATCGGCCCAAAGCCTTCTTTAATTTTTTCATTACCGGTTGCCGTCAATGCTGCCATGGTGCGACCGTGGAAACTATTTTCCATCACCACAATGGTGGGTAGGGCAATGCCTTTTTTGTGACCATAGAGGCGAGCCAGCTTAATAGCCGCTTCGTTGGCTTCTGTTCCAGAATTACAGAAAAAAACCTTGTCCATGCCCGAAGCTTCAACCAAGGCGTCGCCCAGCTCTTCTTGACGCTGAATTTGGTATAGATTAGAAGTGTGAACCAGTTGGCTGGCTTGTTGGCAAATGGCTTGCGTGACAGCAGGGTGGCAATGTCCGAGGTTGCACACGGCGATGCCACTGATAGCGTCTAGGTAGCGGTTGTTCTGATCATCCCATAACCAAACCCCTTCACCCTGTGTGAAGGTCACTGGTAGGCGACTGTAGGTAGGCATTAAATGGCTCAAGATGATCCCGTCCGTGTGCTCGAAACAAAAAAGCAGTCTTAAATGACTGCTTTTCTAATGTTACCGAAAATGCCCTTAAAAATCAAGTGACGGTAAGCGCTAAAAACCTCATTTCACTCGTTTTTTAGCCTTCCCGAACTCATTTTACCTCTGGTGGTAGCAGTTAAGGTAAAGGGTAATATGTGTTTTCCTGCATTCCTTCCCCCAGCCCCCATTCCCTTAGACGTCAATCTAAGTTATGACTTAACGTGGCTTTCTGCGATAATGACGACATTCAATTCATTCTGATCATGGTTCCTTGTGTCACTTTTTGCCGTTCACCAATCACTATTAACCCCAGAACAGCAAGCAGCTGCGTGTCATGCGCAAGGACATGCACGCGTGTTGGCGGTGGCTGGGGCGGGCAAAACGCGTATGCTCATCGCGCGTATAGCTTGGTTGTTAGATCAAGGGGCTGCGGCGAAACGCATCCGGGTACTGACTTATAACCGCGAAGCGGCTGATGATTTTCGTCATCGCCTGCAGTCGGCAATTGGTGCTAGTGCTGTGACGGTGCAAACCTTTCATGCCTTGGGTTGGAAATTATTGCAACGCTTAATGGCACAAGGCAAAGCACCGGCGTGGCGTTTGGCATCGGCAGGACAAGAGACTGCACTCAAGCGAGAAGCCTTGCGTCTGTGTCAGATAGATCAAGAACAGCTAGAAAATTTGGGCCAGGCATTGGAGTGGGTGAAAGGCTTGGCCAGTCCATTAGACTTGTCCTTGGCCATTTTGCCTGAAGGGATGCGCAGTCTAGCGCCGGCGATTCGTCAGCTTGAACAATTGCAAGCGCAAGCTAGAGTATGGTTTTTCACCGATATGCTTTACGCGCCTTGGCGATTGTTATCACAGTACCCGACCCTACGCGAGGAGTTCGCGAATCATCTCGATTATGTGTTGGTTGATGAATACCAAGATGTGAATGAAGTGCAGCATGTGCTCTTGCATTGGCTCGCGGGTGAGCGTGCCCAAGTGATGGTGGTGGGCGATGTGGATCAGTGCATTTATACCTGGCGTGGCGCTAATCCTGATTTTTTAGCACAGCGTTTTGTACAGGACTTTAGCAGTGCGACCACCTATCATTTACCGCATAGTTTTCGCTTTGGTCACAGTTTGGCGTTATTGGCGAATCATGTCATTGATGCCAACCCTTGGCTGGATAGACAGGCGGTATTAGCAACCGAAACATCCCAGCCTACCGAGCTTCAGTGTCTGCTGGGGCATGAAGCGACTGAAGTGGTGCGGGCTTTAGTGAAGTGGCAAGCCAATGGTCATGACTGGTCGAGTGCGGCGGTGTTGGTGCGTTTGTGGGTGCAAGCAGCGCCCATTGAATTGGCCTTGTTGCAAGCGAAAATACCCTACCGGCTATTGGGTGAACGTAGCGTGTGGGATGTGCCAACGACACAAGGACTTATGGCCTTATTAATGCTGGCAACTGGGGAAGTGTGGCAAGAAACCACTGAAACGCGTTGGCAGTGGTTAAATGCTTTTTGGCAACTGCCACCCTTAGGTATGGCTAAGGTGCAGCGAGAGCGTTTGGTGCAACTTTCTGTTGCTCAGCCCGAAGCTGTGGTGGAGGCAATAGAAGCCTTGCCAGAAGATCGCGCATGGCTGAAAAAACATTGGCAGGCCAGAGCTTCGCTGTGGCAACAGCTGATTTCTGGTGCGTGGCGTGATTTATCCGCCCAAGTACTCATTGAACGTTTTTTGCAAGAGACAGATGCTGCCAATCGGCTGGAGAAATTGTCCAGCTCCGTGGCGCAAGGGGAATTGCAGTGGGGGGTTATTCGTGCGTTGCGCGATGCGATTCCGCAGCGCATGAGTGCGGCAGAAGCTTTGGCTTATTGGCAATCTCTAAGGCAAGCAGCACACATCGGCGAAGCTCAAGTTAGTGCGGTCAGTTTAACCACCATTCACCGCGTTAAGGGTCGGGAATGGGATGCGGTTGTCGTGGCTGGCTTGCAGGAGGGTGCTTTTCCTAGCCAGAAAGCGAGCGAGGTGTTGGAGTTACTTTACGAAGAGCGTCGTTTGTTTTATGTCGCCATCACGCGCGCTAAACGACAGTTAAGCTTGTGTCTGCCCGATGCCAGTGTGTTGGATGCGTTATGGCAAAAAGGAGAGACAGCCAAGAGTGCGGGACAGAATTGTCGTTTTTTGGCTGAAAGTAATTTGCTTGTCTGTCAACAATTAGGTCGTTATTTGCATGGTGAGCAAAGCCTGTTGCCACAAGCGACAGAAGTACGCATTGCCAATGCTTACTTGCAAGCACAGCTACGTTCAGAACGTTTGAGCGCTAAGCCGCTGCTACAGATAGGCACTCAGGTTCAACACGATAAGTTTGGTGCGGGTCTGTTGATGTCGCGTAACGGTGATAAAATAGAGGTGATGTTTACAGACGGAGTGCGCTGGTTGAAGTTAGATCATCCTTCCTTAACTTGGTGTTAAAACCTGTTGCGCCTCGCCATTTTGCCAGCTCACGACAGTTTTAGGTGAACTGGTTTGCGCTTTGGAATACAACGATAATAGTGCTATTGCCTTGGGTTAAAAAAGAGAGAGTTTATGTGCGGAATTTGTGGCGATTTACGATTTAACGGTGTTCCTGCCACAGTGCAAACCATGCGTCCGATGCTGGATAAGTTGGCCCGTCGTGGCCCTGATGATGAAGGGATTTGGGTACTGGGTAGTGTGGCATTGGGTCAGCGTCGTTTATCGATCATTGATTTGAGTAGCGCAGGTCATCAACCCATGCTCGATGGTGAATTGAGTTTGGTGTTTAATGGCTGTATTTATAATTATCCCGAATTGCGCCAACAGCTCGAAGGCTATGGGCATCGCTTTCAATCTCATTCCGACACGGAAATTATCCTCAAAGGCTATCGTCAGTGGGGATTAGACTGTGTTCAGCATTTTGAAGGTATGTTTGCTTTTGCCATTTGGGATGCCAATCAGCAAACCCTTTTTGCCTGTCGTGATCGCTTTGGTATTAAGCCGTTTTACTATATTTTAGACGACGAAGGGTTGCGTTTTGCCTCTTCAACGCAAGCATTGCTTGCCAGTGGTGCTGTCGATAAAAGCCTCGACCCCATTGCCTTGCATCACCTGATGACGCTACACGCAGTGGTGCCTGCGCCTCGCACGTTGATTCAATCCATTCGCAAGCTCGAACCCTCACACTGGATGATCGTACCTGCCAATGGAAGGGTCGAAAAACGTCGCTATTGGTCGCTGACAGCACAACGTCCCAGTAAAGCGGTTTCTGAAGCTGAAATGCTAGAAGCTACACTGTATCACCTCAAAAATGCCATTCAAAAACGCATGAATGCCGATGTGCCAGTTGGAGTGTTACTTTCGGGTGGACTCGATTCCAGTTTGATTGTTGCCTTACTAGCCGAGTTGGGTGCCAGCCATATTCCAACCTATTCGATTGGTTTTGAAGACACACCCGAAGAGATGGGCAGTGAGTTTGAATATTCCGATCAAGTGGTGGCGCGTTACGCTACTGACCATCATAAAATTCTGGTAGCCAATGTACAGGTATTGCCACGCTTGCCTGAAGCGGTAGCGCAAATGTCCGAACCCATGGTAGCGCAAGATGCAGTGGCGTTTTATTTATTGTCTGAGCAGGTAAGCAAAAGCATTAAAGTTGTGCAAAGCGGGCAGGGTGCAGATGAAGTCTTTGGCGGTTATTTTTGGTATCCTCAAATGCATGCCGCTGAAGGCGAAGACACGCTGACGCGCTTTGCCAGTCGATATTTTGATCGCACACATGAGGAATGGTTGCGTGCCGTTAATCCGCGTTATCACGTTGATGATGTCACAGGGGATTACGTGCGCGATATGCTGTCGCAAGCGGGCGCGGATACCTATCTCGATCAGGTATTGCGTTTCGATACGACCACGTTGATTGTTGATGACCCCGTGAAACGTGTAGACAACATGACCATGGCATGGGGGTTGGAAGCGCGTACGCCCTTTATGGATCATCATTTAATTGAGTATGCGATGACCTTGCCGCCCGAATTTAAGCTAAGAGATGAAGGAAAGTATCCGCTCAAGGCACTATCGCGTGGACGACTTCCTGATGCCGTTATTGATCGCAAAAAAGGCTATTTCCCCATGCCCGCACTCAAGTTTGTGCGCGGTGCGTTTTACGACTTTATGGCCGATATTCTCAACAGTCGTGCTGCACGAGAGCGTGGATTGTTCAATCGTAACTATCTTGAATTGTTATTAAAAGAACCAGATAAACACTATACCGCCATTTTGGGTTCTAAGCTTTGGCATGCGGCCTTGCTCGAACTTTGGCTACAAATCCATGTGGATGGGGTATAATCAGACTGAAAAATTAGGGAGTTCTAATGATGGCTGCAACAATGACGATTGAATTTTATCAAGCACTCCGAGAAGTGGGTGTGTCGGATGAAAAAGCGCAAAGACTCATTGGCTATTTTGAAGATCACAAACAACTTTCTAAAAAAGATATTGCCGCGTTATAAAGTGATGTTCATAAAATTGATAAAGAATTAGTGACCATTAACGGACGCATTACATTATTGCAGCGGATGCTGGGTATTGTTATTGCTGCCACTGTTTTACCGCTACTTAAACCCTTATTACAATAAATTATCGACGGAGCTACAGTATGACTAAAGAAGAAACCTTGGCAAAAATTGACGGTCAAGTTAAAAACAATCCCTGTGTGATTTACATGAAAGGCACACCTACTATGCCACAATGTGGTTATTCATCGCGCGCATCGCAAGCGATGATTGATACGGGTGAAAAGTTTGCCTTTGTTAACGTATTGGCTGATCCCGATATTTTTCAGTACCTCCCTTTTTATCAAGATTGGCCGACTTTCCCGCAAATTTATATCGATGGCGAACTGGCAGGCGGTTGTGACATCACCCTAGAATTAGCTGCCAGTGGCGAGTTGTTACGCATGATGAAAGCGGCCAACGAAAAGCATGCAGCTGCTTCAGCAACGGAATAAGTAGGTTAGATCACATGAGCATTCTCGTTACCGGCGGGGCGGGTTATATTGGTTCGCACACCGTGATCGCTTTGCAACAAGCAGGCTATCATGTGGTGATTGCCGATAATCTGTGCAACGCCAAAGCAGGGGTGCTCAGTCGTATTGAGCAAATCACCGGCATTGAACCGGAGTTTGTCTTGGCCGATATTCGTAATGCTGATGCCATGGCGCGTATTTTCAGTCAACACAGTATCGATGCGGTGATTCACTTTGCTGGACTTAAGGCAGTCGGTGAGTCAGTCGCCCAGCCGCTTAAGTATTATGACAATAACGTTAATGGTACGCTGGTATTATTAAACGCCATGCGTGATGCCAGCGTTAAAATTTTGGTGTTCAGTTCATCAGCGACGGTTTATGGTGATCCTGCCAGTGTTCCTGTGTCAGAAGATTTTCCGCTGTCGGCAACCAATCCCTACGGACGAAGTAAGTTGATGATAGAAGACATCCTACGCGACCTAGGGCAAAGTGAAGCAGGGTGGAAGGTACATTTACTGCGTTACTTCAATCCCGTTGGTGCACATGAAAGCGGGTTGATTGGTGAAGACCCCAATGGCATACCGAATAACTTGATGCCTTTTGTTAGCCAAGTTGCTGTCGGTCGTCGTGAAAAGCTGTCTGTTTTTGGTGGTGATTACGATACCATCGATGGTACTGGTGTGCGTGACTATATTCATGTGGTTGATTTGGCTCAAGGACATCTGGCTTCGTTAAGAAAGCTGATGCAAACCGATTGTGACGATCAAGTCACGCCGATTAACCTAGGTACAGGACAAGGCTATTCGGTACTGCAAGTAGTGCAAGCATTTGAGCAAGCGAGTGGTAAAACGGTGCCCTACCAGATTGTTAATCGTCGTGCTGGTGATGTCGCTTGTGTTTACGCTAATGCACAGCGTGCTCAGCAGCTATTGGGCTGGCAAGCAGAGCGTGATTTAGCACAAATGTGCGCAGACAGTTGGCGTTGGCAATCCATGAATCCCAATGGACTAGAAATATAATGATGTCAGTTAACTTTGCTGTTATACCTGCTGCGGGCTTAGGAACGCGTTTTTTACCGGCAACCAAAGCCATGCCCAAAGAAATGCTGACCTTAGTCGATAAACCACTCATTCAATATGTGGTGGAAGAAGCCTACGAAGCGGGAATTGATACGGTTGTGTTGGTCACTCATGCAGCCAAGCCGAGTTTAGAAAACCATTTCGATCGACAATTTGAACTCGAAACTGAGTTAGAGTTGAAAAACAAGCTGACGTTATTAGGGCTGGCGCGCAATACCTTGCCACAGGGCATGAAGTTAGTGTCTGTGCGTCAAGGTAAAGCCCTTGGCTTGGGTCATGCCGTGGCTTGTGCTGCACCTGTTGTGCAAGATAATTCCTTTGCCGTATTGTTGCCCGATGTCATTTGTTACCACAGACAACGCAATGCGACGGCCCAGTTGGTAGCGGATTTTGCTCACCATCAGGTCAGCAGTATTGCATTGCAAGCTGTTGAACCAAGTGCGGTAACTAAGTATGGTATCGCTGGCTTAAATCATAACAGCGAAATAACGCAACTCATTGAAAAGCCAAACATTGAACAAGCGCCATCGAATCTGGCTGTTTTGGGACGTTACTTATTTACGCCCAGCATTTTTGCTGAATTAGCCCAAACTCAGCGCGGAGTGGGTGGCGAAATTCAGCTCACTGATGCCATGCACGCGTTATTGAACAAAGAGACAATGCGCGGTGTTGTCTTCGATGGTGAAGTGCATGATTGTGGCGATAAATTAGGTTATTTAGCGGCAACCCTTACCTTTGCCAAGCGCCATCCCGAACTGGGCGAGGCGTTTTCACAATTGATTTCCTCAATGAATAAGTATTAATATAAAAGGAAGAGTAAGGAGTGAACTTATGGCAACGATAACCTTCGATACACATGAATTTGTGAAGAACATGACCGCGGTCGGTATGCCGCTGGAACAAGCGGAAGTTTTGGCTGAGTCGCAAAAAAATGATTAATGAGCAGTTAACCACAAAGCAAGATTTAAAGTCGTTAAAAGATGAGTTGCTATTGGCGATTGGTGGAATGTTGGCTGGTGCGACAGGCTTGATTATT
Organism: Gammaproteobacteria bacterium; assembly: GCA_014763665.1. GTDB lineage: Bacteria > Pseudomonadota > Gammaproteobacteria > Thiomicrospirales > Thiomicrospiraceae. Next base: position 9,032 of record JACXUY010000010.1, on the reverse strand, counting down.
GCGGTTATGCAGCTGAAGTAATTTTATGCTTACCCAAACCCCCGCATGGGTCGATTTAGCCGAACATGCTACGCTTGTGCGTTCACTGCATTTAAGTCGTATCTTTGCCCAAGATCCTGAGCGGGGAGAGCGAGACCAGCTTAGCGCAGCAGGTATCACGCTCAATTTAGCCAGACAACGCATACTGCCAGATACCTGGAACTATCTTTATGCCCTAGCCGATCAGCAACAGTTGGCAGTCTCTATCGAGCAATTGTTCAGGGGTGTGACCATTAATCATACCGAGGGTAGGGCTGCTTTACATACCGCTTTAAGAGCGCAAACGGCAGATGAACTAAGCGATGCCAGCCAATGGACGGATATTCAAGCGCAACTCACGCGTATGCAAGGCTTGGTCGATAAAATCCGAGCTGGTCAGTGGCGGGGTTTTAGTGGGCGCGCCATTACCGACGTCGTTAATTTAGGGGTGGGTGGTTCGGATCTAGGGCCGAATTTGGCAGTCAGTGCGTTGCAACATCTCAAAGATACTCACATTGGTATTCATTACCTATCCAGTATGGACGGTGCCAAAACGGCCTCGTTATTGAAACAACTCAATCCGCATACAACCCTGTTTGTCTTTGCCAGTAAAACCTTTACCACCGTCGATACCCTTGCTAATGCGCAAACAGCATTAGAGTGGTTAATTGCACACGGCGCTTCTAAACAATTAGCTTATCAACAGCATTTTATTGGCGTATCGGCTAATGTCGCTAAAATGAGCGAATTTGGCATTCATCTGGATCATCAATTGCAATTTTGGGACTGGGTTGGTGGGCGCTATTCACTCTGGTCAACCATTGGTATTACCCTTGCCATTGCCATTGGTATGCAGGGTTTTAGACAACTGTTAGCGGGTGCTAATCAAATGGATCAGCATTTTCGCTATAGTGCATGGGCAGATAATATGCCAGTACGACTGGCCTTAGCCACTGTGTGGAATCGTAACTTTTTGGGTATTCATGGCAAAGCCATTTTGCCTTACGATGCGCGTTTAGCCCTGTTGCCTGCTTATTTAACGCAGTTAATTATGGAATCTAATGGTAAGAGTGTGGATAGAGCGGGGCAACCCTTGAATTATGCCACCTGCCCGATTGTCTGGGGAGAGGTAGGTCCCAATGCGCAACACGCCTTTTATCAGTTGTTGCACCAAGGAACCGAAGCGGTGATGTGCGACTTTATTGCCCCCTTAACACGTCCCGATATCGTGCAAGCCTCCGACCCGGCGACGCGAGAAGCACTGGCTTACCAGCATCAGCTTGCCTTGGCGAATTTGTTGGCGCAATCAACTGTGTTGATGTTAGGAGATGCGGCCTTAGCCACGCCACCTAGTGATGCTCACAAACATTATGCCGGAAATCAGCCCAGCAATACGATTTTGCTGGACCAGCTCGACGCCAGCTCGCTCGGTGCGCTCATTGCCTTATACGAGCATCAAACTTTTGTTGAAGCCATGTTATGGAATATCAATCCCTTCGATCAATGGGGCGTAGAATTGGGTAAACAGATTGCAGTACATACCTTGCAAGCCATGCGAACCGGTACTGTGCAAGATTTTGATTCAGCCACGCGAGCGGTGTTATCATTACTCAAACAATCAGGAGAGAACCAGCCATGAGCACAATGATTTTTGAAGTTTATGATGCCCTAAAAGATGCTGGTGCAACGGAAGTAAAAGCCAAGAAAGCTGTTGAATCTTTAGCCAATTATGAGAGTCGTTTCAATAAGGTTGAGTCAGAGCTAACCTTACTGAAATGGATGGTTGGCTTTAATATTGGTTTATCTGTTGTCATTTTGTTGAAGTTATTTGGTTAATGAATCTAATTGTTTACGGTCACGACTATCCTGCTTTAGTCACTGCGGCGAGTTTAGCCAGCCATGGTAATCGTGTTGATCTTTACCCCATTGATGCGCCCGATGCCTGGCAGTGGCAAGAGACAGCCAGCAAACAAAGCGGTTTGCAATCGCTGGTGCAACAACAACTCGAAGCGGGAAACCTGCACTTTTTAGTCAGTTTAGAATGCCCCTGTATCGATAAAGCGCACATTCATATTCTCAGCGTGCAAAGTGCGCAATTGGCATTGGCCGAACAGCTGGTGGCTCAACTGATTCCCCGGTTAGCACCAAAAAGCCTGTTGGTCATTCAAACCTTACAGGGAGTAGGGCGAGCTGCCTACTATCAATCGCGTGTCCAAGCGCAACAGGTTGAAGCCGCTGTGGTGGTGTGGCCAGAGTTTATGTCCGAAGGCAGTGCCATAGCCCAGTTCTCGCGTCCAGATCGGATTATTATTGGTGCCACGCATTCATGGGCGATTGAAATCATGCGTGATTTGTTGCGGCCCTACAATCGTGTGCGCGATATGATGCTGATGATGCAGCCAGCGGCCGCCGAATTAGCCAAGTACGCCATTAACAGTCTATTAGCATTGCGCGTTTCAGCGATGAATGAATTTGCTAATTTGGCCGAAAAAATGGGTGTCGATATAGAACAGGTGCGTCAAGGCATCGGCACCGACCCTCGTATTGGTTTCAATTATTTGTATCCTGGTGCTGGTTTTGGTGGTCCTAACTTTATGGCCGACTTGCAAGCGATGGAAAAGACCTTTCAGGCTTTTGGTCAACCACCGAGATTATTGCCAGCGGCACTGGCGGTCAATCAAGATCAGCAGGAAATTTTATTCAGCAAATTGTGGCAGCACTACCATGGTCAGTTAGTGGGCAAACAGGTCACCTTATGGGGTGCTTCATACAAGCCAGATACTGCCACCATTGAGCAGGCTTCTAGTTTGCGGCTGATTGATGCCTTATTAGCGCAAGGCGTGAGTGTGCGTGTACACGATCCTAAAGCACTTGCCGCCATTGCCCAACGTTATGCGCACCATCCTTTGGTAAGCTGTTACCAAGACCAGTACCTTGCCTGTCAAGAAAGCGATGCGTTGCTGCTGATGACCGAATGGAAAATCTATTGGAATCCTGATTTTGATCGACTGAAAGCCGCATTGAAAACCCCTTTAGTGTTCGATGGACGCAATATTTACGATCCCGAAGTTATGTGTCATCAAGGCTTTATTTACCAAGGGGTGGGGCGAAGCAGTTTGTAATATTTTTGTATAAGTATTGCCCCCCCCCAGCAAATAATGTGCTAAAATTTTCATAATTCGGTAGCAGTAAAAAGCTTACCCATCGAACATACGTCTTATCGGCTTAGCACGATAGGGCGGTAGCGTATTTAACTCTCGTTCAAATGATAAGTCTATGAAAAAAATCCTCGTTACCGGCGGTGCTGGTTTTATTGGCAGTGCCGTTATTCGTCATCTCATTCAAGACACGCCACATGCAGTAGTTAATGTCGATAAGCTAACTTATGCAGGCAATCTGATGTCGCTCGCATCCGTGAGTGACCACCCTCGTTATGCCTTCGAGCAGGTGGATATTTGCGATGCCGCTGCATTAAAACGCGTGTTTAATGCCCATCAGCCAGATATTATTATGCATCTAGCCGCTGAGTCCCATGTTGATCGTTCTATTGACGGCCCTGGCGAGTTTATTCAAACCAATATTGTCGGCACTTACACCTTGTTAGAACAAGCGCGTGCTTACTACGAGCAGTTGCCGTTTGAACGTCGCGAAAGTTTCCGTTTTCATCATATCTCAACCGATGAAGTTTATGGTGATTTACCTCATCCTGATGAAATGATCGGTGAGGGGAATACGCTTCCCCTATTCACCGAAACCACCGCTTATGCGCCCAGCTCGCCTTACTCTGCCAGTAAGGCCGCCTCTGATCATTTAGTGCGCGCATGGCAACGGACTTATAAGCTACCGACCTTAGTCACTAACTGCTCCAATAACTATGGTCCTTATCACTTCCCAGAAAAACTCATTCCCTTAGTGATTCTCAATGCCTTAGCCGGCAAAGCCTTACCTGTTTACGGCAAGGGTAATCAAATTCGCGATTGGCTCTATGTCGAAGACCATGCGCGCGCTTTGGTGTTGGTTGCTACCCAAGGTCAGGTTGGCGAAACCTACAATATTGGCGGTCATAACGAAAAGCAAAACATAGAGGTAGTGAAAACCATTTGTGCTATTTTAGAAGAACTCTCACCCAGTGAAGCTAACCCGAATATCGATAGCTACTCTTGTCAACCTGGTAATGCCGACAGTTACTTAGCCCTAATCAAGTATGTGCAAGATCGTCCTGGTCATGATATGCGTTACGCTATTGATGCCAGTAAAATCGAGCGAGAGCTGGGCTGGAAACCACAAGAAACCTTTGAGTCGGGCATCCGCAAAACCGTGCAGTGGTATCTCGACAACCAAGACTGGGTGCAACAGGTGCAATCCGGAGACTATCAACAATGGATCAATAAAAATTATAAGGAACGCGCATAATGATTAAACAACGCAAAGGCATCATTCTCGCCGGTGGTTCGGGCACTCGTCTTTACCCAGCGACATTAGCCGTTTCAAAGCAGTTATTGCCCATTTACGACAAACCGATGATTTACTATCCGCTATCAACCCTCATGCTAGCAGGTATGCGCGATATTCTCATTATCAGCACGCCACAAGACACGCCACGTTTCGAGCAGTTATTGGGCGATGGCAGCCAATGGGGCTTAAATTTGAGCTACTGTGTCCAACCCAGCCCAGATGGTCTCGCGCAAGCCTTTATTCTGGGTGCTGATTTTGTTGGTAACGACGACTCTTGCCTGATTTTAGGCGATAACATCTACCACGGCAGTGGCATGAGTAAGCTACTGCAAAACGCCAACGCTCAAGACGCGGGTGCCACTGTATTCGCTTACCATGTTACCGATCCCGAGCGTTTCGGTGTCGTTGAGTTCGACAAAGCGGGCAAAGCCATCAGCATCGAAGAAAAACCCAAAGTGCCCAAAAGCAATTTTGCCGTCACCGGACTGTACTTCTACGACAACCAAGTGGTTGATATTGCCAAAAACATCAAACCTTCAGCACGTGGCGAGCTAGAAATCACCACCGTTAACGAAACCTACCTGAATATGGGACAATTGCGTGTCGAAACCATGGGGCGCGGCTATGCTTGGCTAGACACGGGTACGCACGAAAGCCTGCTCGAAGCCAGTAACTTCATTCAAACCATCGAAAAACTACAAAGCCTCAAAGTCGCTTGCTTAGAAGAAATTGCTTATCGCATGGGCTATTTAACAGCCGAACAGGTCGAAAAGCTGGCGCAACCGATGAGCAAAAATGCCTACGGTCAGTATTTGTTGCGTTTGATTAAAGAGTAACCAATTCATGCAATTCATACCAACCTCCATTCCCGATGTGGTGATCATCGAACCCAAGGTCTGGGCAGACGCGCGTGGATATTTTTTTGAAAGCTACCGCCACGATTTGTTTCAACAACACATAGGCGCTATTGACTGGGTGCAGGATAACGAATCATACTCTAGCTATGGCACACTGCGCGGATTGCACTATCAACTTGCGCCGCACGCTCAGAGCAAGTTAGTACGGGTGATTCACGGCAAGGTGTTAGATGTCGCTGTCGATATTCGCCAATCTAGCCCCACCTTTGGCCAACACGTGGCAGTAGAACTGAGTAATGATAACAAACGCCAACTGTTTATTCCACGTGGTTTTGCGCATGGCTTTGTCGTCTTGTCGGAAACCGCTGTTTTTGCTTACAAGGTCGACAATTATTACAACAAAGAGTGCGATCGCGGTATTGCCTTTAACGACCCAGCCTTAGGCATCGACTGGCAAATCGATTTAGCGCAAGTGCAGTTGTCCGATAAAGACAGTAAGCAACCGTTACTCAACGCAGCGGAAATGTTTGCATGAAAATTCTTCTCCTTGGCAAAAATGGACAACTCGGTTATGAACTGGCGAAGCAACTGCCCGCTATTGCACAACTGGTTGCCCTAGGACGAGAAGAACTAGACTTAACCGACCTTCATGCCGTGGCTCAAGCGGTTCAAGCGCATCAACCCGATGTCATCATCAATGCAGCTGCTTACACAGCGGTCGATAACGCCGAAACCGATCAGGTCAATTGTTACCTGATTAATGCCGCAGCCCCCAGTATTTTGGCCAGTGAAGCCAAAAAAATCGGTGCCTTACTCATTCATTATTCGACCGACTATGTGTTTGATGGCAGCAAAACCTCGCCCTACGAACCGTCCGACACGCCCAACCCCATTAACTATTATGGTTACAGCAAATTGATGGGTGAAGAGGGCATCAAGTACAGTGGCAGTGATTACCTTATTTTTCGTACCAGCTGGGTGTATCATCCAGATTATGGTAATAACTTCTACCGCACCATGCAGCGCCTTGCCAAAGAGCGCGAAGTGCTGAATATTGTTGCCGATCAGCACGGTATTCCCAACGATGCACGTGATTTAGCAGCTGATACGGTTAAGCTCTTACAACAGCCATTGGCAGCTCTCAAGTCAACATCGGGTATTTACCACCTGACAGCAGGGTTAGAAGCGCAAACCACTTGGTACGATTTTGCCAAAACGATCATTGACGCTATGCCCGAGAAAGTCTGTAGGCAAATAAATCCCATTCCTACCAGCAGCTACCCCACAACAGCAAAACGCCCTATGTGGAGTGTGATGCTATCTGTTATGCCAAGTTAGCCCCTTAATTGTCTTGCTAGTCTTTGAGCAGATGTTCTGCTAGAATAGAACCTATTGTACAGCGATCGGTTTAAAAAGGATTTATCGTGATTAACCTAGTGTTATGTGGTGGTTCAGGCACCCGTTTGTGGCCATTAAGTCGTAAATTGTTACCCAAACAATTTGTGACACTGTTCGACAATAAATCTCTTTTTCAAAAAACAGTTGAGCGCAATCAGGCTGTTGCCAGTCGATTGCTGGTCGTATCTAACACAGAGCAATATTTTCTTGCTAAAGATCAACTGATTGAAATTAAGCATAATGATGAGTACTACCTGTTAGAAAGTGTTGCAAAAAATACAGCACCAGCGATTGCCTTAGCCTGCTTGGGATTAGACGAAGATGATGTGGTGCTGGTGACACCCGCAGACCACCTGATTAAAAATGAAAAAGCCTATTATCAAGCCGTAGCTCAAGCAAAGGGTTTAGCAGGACAAGGTTTTTTGGTGACCTTTGGCATTATTCCTTCCTATCCTGAGACAGGATTTGGTTATATTCAAGCCAATGGCAATGACGTATTAGCCTTTAAGGAAAAGCCAGATTCACAGACAGCACAAAGCTATATTGAAGCAGGCAACTATTATTGGAATAGTGGTATGTTTTGCTTTAAAGCAGGGGTGTTTTTAGAAGAGTTGGCTCAGTATCGTCCCGACTTGTTACAAGCGTGTAAAGTGGCCTACGCAAAACATATTAGTGAAGGTAATGCAGTCCGTATCCCTTTTGAGCTAATGAATGCGATTCCAGAAGATAGTATCGACTACGCTGTGATGGAAAAAAGCCAAAAGATTAAGGTCGTTGCTGCCGACATGGGCTGGTCAGATGTAGGTAGTTTTGATGCTTTATCGGATGAATTACCACTCAACGAGCAGGGCAACACCATACTAAAACGAGGTGAAGCAGATGTCCCTGTCTTAACGATTAATGCCCATAACAATATGATTGTTACACGTAATCATGCTATCGCAGCCATCGATGTTGATGATTTAATTGTTGTTGATACCACAGACTCTGTTCTCATTACGAAAAAAGGCAGCAGTCAAAAAGTTAAGGAAGTCGTTGCGCAACTTAAACGTATCAAACCAGACTTATGTGATGTGCATCGTTTGGCCTATCGTCCTTGGGGAAGCTATGAAGTATTACTTGATACGGACAAGTACAAGATTAAGCGTATTATTGTTAAACCAGGTAAAAAACTTTCATTACAAAAGCATTTTCACCGCAGTGAGCATTGGGTTGTGGTCAGTGGCACAGCCGAGGTGACTAATGGAGATAAGGTGTTGACGGTTCGTCCTAACGAATCGACTTATATTCCGATGGGTGAGGTTCATCGTTTAGAGAATAAAGGCAAGATTGATCTGGTTATGATCGAAGTGCAAGTAGGTGAGTATACGGGAGAGGATGATATTGTTCGTTTAGAAGACAGCTATGGGCGAATTTAAATCATGTTGCCTCCACAGATACCCCATTGCCGTGTGGCTGTTGTTCATGACTGGTTAACGGTGGCTGCGGGTGCAGAAAAGGTACTTGAACAAATCTTACGCTTATTTCCGCAGGCAGATGTTTTTGTAACTGTCGATTTTTTACCAGAAACCGATAGGGGCTTTTTGAAAGATCATAAAATTACCACCAGTTTTATACAAAAACTACCTTTTGCTAGAAAGAAGTATAGAAGTTATTTACCCCTCATGCCCCTAGCAGTAGAACAATTCGATTTATCTGCTTACGATTTGGTGATTTCTAGTAGTCATGCCGTAGCGAAAGGGGTTATTACTGGTCCTGATCAATGGCATATCAGTTATGTGCACTCTCCGATGAGGTATGCATGGGACTTACAGCACCAGTATTTGCGTGAAAGTGGATTAATGAGCGGATTTAAGGGTTGGATTGCTAAATACTTATTACATCGTTTGCGTATTTGGGATATCAGAACAGCTAATGGTGTTGATGTTTTTGTTGCTAATTCTAAGTTCATTGCGCAACGCATTTGGAAAGTATATCGGCGTGAGAGTGAAGTTATTTATCCGCCCGTTCATGTTCAAGACTTTACTGTAAACCATGCTAAGCAAAATTTTTACGTTACGGCTTCTCGGATGGTGCCTTATAAAAAAATAGACATCATTGTAGAGGCATTTAAACAAATGCCAGACAAGCGGTTAATTGTTATTGGTGATGGTCCTGATTTTGATAAAATAAATAGGATTGCCAACGGCTGTCCTAATATTGAATTATTAGGATTTCAACCGTTTGAAGTATTAAAAGATCATTTGCAACGCGCAAAAGGCTTTGTTTTTGCAGCAGAAGAAGACTTAGGTATCACGCCAGTTG
>JACXUY010000130.1 GCA_014763665.1 Gammaproteobacteria bacterium | reverse complement strand
GGAATGCAGCGATGAACCAGTTTATGATTCTGCATGAAGAACGCTTGCAAGCGTATGTTTAACCCAACGAGCGTTTACACAGAATTATTTACAGGGTCTAGCTAAGTACTCCAGCTCAATCTTAAAGGGAAGCTCAACAACCGAATAGTCACCTTTAAACCCTGACCAACACACCGCAGGAAATTGGGTTTTTGTGAGCAGTACCCAAACCGCCTGCATGGTGGGTGTCCCTGGACTTAAGAAAATGTGTTTTTGTTAAAGGCTGCAGAGCTTCTTCAGTTTGAATTTGTGCTAGTAGTTTTTGAGAACCAGCGGATAAACTTCCGAATAAGCGGTTGGGTTGGTGATGTTGGCCACAATCGGTTGAATATTGAGGTTAGGGTATGAGCAGGATAAGTGTTTCAAATAAGGCCCAACCCTGTCGTAAGGGTAATTAAAGAGCAAATAACATTCATCATACTTTTGGGCTTGATTGGCTAAAAAACAGTCTACTGGCCCTAAGTCTTGCTTGATTGAACTTAAAGCGGCTGGACTGTCGTTTTCACACCTTCGGGTGTAAACGCTTGCGGAGTCTGTGTAAGTCAATCATTAACTTGATTGTTTCGGACGTTGAACCAAGAAGCCTCACCCAAAGCCGTTAGGCGACGAGTGGTGAGTAGTCACATTCAGCATCTGACCACATATCTACTTCCAAAAGCTATTGATGTTACCCATTAAATACTAGGTCCTATCGCTTGGACAGGTATATTGTTCTCAATTACAGAATCAATAAACACCTTCAACTCCGATTCTTTATAACCGTGAACCTGAAGCACATAGGTCATTTCATTAAAGAGAAGGTCTAATTTTTCCGGCTTGGAAAAAAGTGAATCATTCAGATAATCAAAGACTTCTTGATTTAACTGGCTTGCGGCATCACGCCCTAAAATCGAGGCTGATGCACGTTGCTCATCCCACTCTTGAGCTTCCATATCGCCTTCATCATACATACGATCAAATACCGCTGGAATTTTGGAGTAGGTTCGCATCAAATAGCGAATATCCTTTGCGTCTTTTGTACGAATAGCAGGTTCCCTTTCCAACCAAGAAATAAGCTTCAGAAAAGCCATACTTGCTGGAGCAGCAACCTTTATCGAAAATTGGTTATCACTATCCCCCAACTGAACAGCCAAAGAATGCTCAAAGGCTTCATTAAAACCTAAAACAGACATCTCAATGGATTCATCTGGCGGCCACTTAATACAGCCGTTTTCATCTGCAAGCTCACCAAAGGGCACTATATCAACTTCCCAACGGAGTCCGTCATCATCATTCATATAAAAACGGTGCGCTAGCTTATCCGCCTTGGTGAAACCCTTCTCTATCAAGCCTGCTGCTAATTCTTGAAAAGCCTCCCAGTCTTTTACTTGAACAGCAAAATCAACATCACGAGTACCGCGCTCTAACTTTGCTCCAAAGCCATGAACTAACACCAAGTCTCTGGCCATTGCACCAACAACCAATGCTTCCAATTGAAGCTCTCCAGCAGCATCAAATACCTCACGGTAAATACTCACCATACCTGTAGGCAATTTTCCAGTTACATCAATCAAGGTACTGTTCATAAATTCGCTTCGCTGTATCCAAGTTACGTGCATCTCTAGAGTGAATCAAATCGGCATACACCAATAAAGGCGGAGCCAAATCCCCTTCTCCGCTTGCTGTACCCTCTGCCCAAAACGGTTCGATTAAATCAATACAAATACCTTCTTTATCCGCTTTACGTTTTTTTAACCTTGCTGACTTCAGCAGAGATGATTTTTGCTCTTCAGGAATGAAGACTACAGCATCTTTCGCCTGCAAATAATTTGTATAGGCATCAGCGGCAATTTCACCGCCCCACACACCTTCAAAATTGGCTATATCAACTTCCTTCCACCAGTGTGGGTTATCAGAGGTAAATGACCCAATGAAATGCTTCTGTTTTAATACAGGATACTCCTCGACCCATCGCTGTAATAACCCCTTTCTGTCCTGAAATATTCGTTCTTTGCCGGCGACACGGATATAGCCCTGATGGACAAGAGCATCCAAAACACCACCAATACTTCCTAAAGCGACTCCAGACTTCTCTGCTATTTCACGGTAAGCTCGATGAAGCAAATTTGGATTTTGTAAAAGGGCAAAAACAACCTTCAAACCTGCATATTGGAACGCACGGCCTTTTTTGGTTGCCGTCGCTTCACCGGTCGGTTTATTACCTTTGATAAAAACATAAAGCGGCAGCTTTTGAATAAAGGCATTGCCAGCAGCATCAAGACAGAAGACTTTTGCCTCTCTCAATTCCTCCATTAAATTCGGATTGATGTATGGAGCTACCAGAACTTTTAGTGTTCCATAGCTCTCTTGAGACATTTCGTAGATGACGGATGACAGATTTTGCTTTGTTAGAGTTGCTTTTACATAGGCTTCAAAGGGCTCATGACCCCCTTCCAAAAAGAGTTGTACAGAACCGCTTTCAGGATTTTTAATCTCTGGATAGATAGATAAACCGGTTTGCTTGCCAAAAGCAGCAACAGCTGCATTAACCAAAGTTTCATTTTTTAGAGCCACACCAACAACACTCCTAAGCATCATTTATGTTCACAATAATAACACGTTCAATAATATTGAACAAACTAAAATAGTGAACACACTTTCTATTAAGAGTAATTTATCGTCCGGAAGTTGTTGACCACTTCAGATAATGGCCACCGACTAAAGAAATACCATCCACTTTTTTCAACTTAGTTTGCGATTCCGGTCGTTCAGGATCAAATGATTGCCCCTCTTCCAGACTG
>JACXUY010000129.1 GCA_014763665.1 Gammaproteobacteria bacterium | reverse complement strand
GGTTAGGACAGTGGTTGCACCTCGGTAAAAACGCCACTTTTGGACTCGGTAAATACGTCACAAGCTTGTCAGTTCACAAATAAATCGAATCCCCTTTCATACTATCAACCATTGCACAACAGTGGTTGATCCGATGAAACGCATTCTTTATCTCGCCTCCTACGATGTTATTGATCCCAAACGGCTTTTTCGTGCCTTGCGCATTCTGAAAGACTACGCCACTGGCGGTCAGTATTCCTTTTTTGAATGCCCACTGTCTGATTGCGAACGTCAGGAGATGATTGATCGCATGGCAGAAGTGCTAGATTCGGAGGATTCATTCTTTCTCATCAAACTCGACACACGCGCTCCGCATCATCCACTCGGCATGGCCCGCGCCCCACAAGATTTAGACTTTTTTTACCTAGGATAAAACAACATGAGTACACTCTATTTAGATCGAAAACATCTGAACATCGAAATTGATGGTGGTAGCCTAACCTTGCGTGAACACGACGAGATTCGTCAGCGCGTTCCGTTAACCTTACTTGAACGTGTGATCATTACAGCAGGTGTGCAGCTGAATACCAATACTCTGCTCAGTCTCAGTAACCATAATATCAGTGTCAATCTTATCGGAAGTCGTGGCAATCAGGCAGGCGCACAACTTATCGGCAACCCCAATGGCGATGTACACAGACGCCTAGCACAGTACGCACTTTACTTTAACGAAAAGGCACAGCAACAAGTTGTGCAAACCCTGTTATCGCACAAAATTCGCCAACAGCGTTTACTACTGCGTACGGCACGAAAAATACGCCACGATATTAGTCGTACACTAACCAAAGGAATAGACAGTCTCAGCCAAATACTGCCCAAGCTTGAGCGAGCAGAAACGATAGAAAACTTAATGGGATACGAAGGCGCTGCCGCTGCACGCTATTTTGAAGCTTACACCAGCCTGTTTGCCGACAGTCTTGGCTTTACGCATCGGGTTAAGCGACCACCCACAGACCCTGTTAATGCCTGTTTGTCGTTGGGCTACACCCTTTTACATCACGAAGCGGTCAAAATCACTAATGGAGCTGGATTAGACGTTTATTTAGGGGTGCTTCATCAACCCGCTTATAACCGAGAATCGCTCGCATCGGACATGATTGAACCTTTGCGCGCCAGAATCGACCAATTCACTTGGCGACTGTTTGCGGAAAAATTGCTCAGAGAGCATCACTTTGCCCAGCAAAATGGTGGCGTTTACCTAACCAAAGAAGGACGCGCTATTTATTACCCTGCTTATGAACTTTTAGCAAGAAAAATGCGAAAAGTACTCAAAGGTTACACCTATGCCTATGTCAACTTTATTAAAAAGCAGTATCAAGGCGAGGAAACCAACCTATGACTTTTTCGACCCCATACGATACCTGTCTGTACCTGCTACCCAATTGTATGACCGACATTAAATTGGACGAAAACAGCCTAACTGCTTGGCAAAACGATTTGCTTGTACAACGTTATCCCATTAGGCGCATACAATTTGTTTGTAGCAATGGGCTGGTAAATTGGCAAACCAACGCCATTTTTACTCTATTAACACAAGGCATAGCCATGCATTTTATTGACGATGAAAACCAAACGCTAGGTAAATTATTACCGACCAAAGTGGGCGATCATCCTTTTAAACATTGGTTAGAGAGGCTACTGAATCATCCACGCTGGCAGTCTTTAATTGACAATTATCAAAGTGCCAGAAAACATCGCGCGTTAAAAACCATGCTGAATCAGCAAGGGGCATGGCTAAGTAGCTTACGACCTTATGAAGTGAATCGATGGATTGAAGAGGCTTATCGTATAGTGGACAGTAGAGGCCGCCATCACGCCGATTATGCCTTATTTGAAAGCTTAGTCATGGCGAGCATAGAACAAGGCTTGAGTATGCGTTCGCTCGATAAGCAACAACCTCAATGGGTCAATACGGGGTTAGATATTGCTGCTGTCGTTATGTGCGGTGTTAGCCACGATTTGCACACTGCATTACAACAATGGTATGCGCAAACGCCTATTCACGCACGTCAATCGGCCAAGCTGATTCAGTATATTAACGAATACACTGAGTCGGTGTTAAGCCGTAAGTTAGAAACAGAACTCAACCGATTAATTAATTGGATTAAAAAAACACTGGACTGATATGCATCACAACGCCTACCTAATCGCTTACGACATTCGCAGCCCCAGAAGATTGGCAAAACTGCATCGAACACTGAAAAAAATAGCCATACCAGTGCAAAAATCGGTGTTCATCGCACACGTCGAAATTGGTAACTTGCAAGCGCTAAAAGACACGATTAACGGCATCATAGATGAAGTTGTCGATGATGTGCGCATTTATAGGTTGCCAGCCAACATCGACTTGCATTTAATGGGTGAAGCAAAACAGGCTATTGGCTTAACGCAGCTCATCAATGACGACAGCCGCAATAAAAGCAGAACCTTTATGTTCACCCACCCGTTGACAAATGACGTAAAGGGGCTAGAATAGCAATTATGAAATTTTTAGACTCGATCAGTAAAAAGCACAACTTTTTAGCGAGCTGTTTTTCTGCCAAGCATCTCTTTAACAACTTGGAAAATAACAGGAAAATGATAAGTGCCATTTGAATATCAGCCCTGACATAAAAGGGATTAAGACTTGGCCGTTTTGAGCGCTTCTAACAGCAGCCCTTTTTTGTTCGCATCAACGAATCGCTGGCAGTATGCCAGCAACTGGCTGAATATGTATAACGGATCAGCTGAGCTGATCCGCTTGCCATCGATTTGAATATCAGCCCTGACATAAAAGGGATTAAGACGGTGAG
>JACXUY010000050.1 GCA_014763665.1 Gammaproteobacteria bacterium | reverse complement strand
AATGCCTTTGAGTTGGCTAACTGGCTTTGCCAGTTGACGCAAGCCTTTGGCTAAGTGGTGATTGGCAAACAACCAATTCAATCCATCCATGCTGTTTTGTACGAGCGTAGCGTCATGTTTGCGCGCTCGTTCGTAATGTTTGAGTACACGTTCGTCGCCGATGGGTTGGCAACGTTCGATGGCGTTCTGCAGTGTTTTTTGCAAAGCAATCACATCTAAAAAGCCTAGATTTACGCCTTGTCCTGCTTGTGGATGCAAGGTGTGCGCAGCATCCCCAATGAGTAACGCATTGCGACCCACATAATGTTCGGTTTGTCGTTTAATGAGCGGAAAGGCAGCCAGCTGTCCGACTGGCGTTAACTGACCGAGCATGAGTGCCGAAGCCTGTGTCATGGCTTGGCTTTGTTGCTCGGCTTTTAACGAAAGGGTGTGTTCGACTTGGCTAGAGGGGACATACCAAGCGATAGAACAGGTTTTTTCTGCCAAGGGTAGTAAGGCAAAAGGCCCCTCATCACGATAGTGTTGCCAGCAAGTTTGCTGGTGGTCTCGTTCCGTTGTTACCGTGCCAACAATACAATGCTGATGATAATCTTTTATGTTTTGTTCAAACCCTAACCAGCGACGAACTTGGCTATTTGCGCCGTCGGCACCAATGAGCAGCGGTGTACTTATTAGTTGTCCGTTAGATAGCGTTACTCGCCAATGCCCATCGGCATCTTGCGCGGCAGCTGTCGGCGTTGCTTGTTCTATTTGGCACAAGGCTTGTTGTTTCAGTACCGACCAAATCGCGGCTGTAATGACATCATTTTCGATTAAATAGCCCAAATTCGGCTCGTGCAAGTCTTGTGCATCCAGCTTTATTTGAAAACCTGTTTCATCTTGGATGTGCATACGGGTAAAAGTGAGCGAGCGGCGAGCGGTTATTTCTGACCATACCCCTAAGCGTTTGAGCAGTTGTTCGCTACTGCGTTGAATGGCACTGACGCGCAAGCGATAGGGCGCTTGCTGATCGCGACAGTCCGATACTGCATTGGACTCGACCAATACCACCGAGCACCCCAGCTGGCAGAGAGCCAGTGCGGCACTGGCACCGACCATGCCGCCACCAATAATAACAATCGGTTCTGACTGTAGGCTATTCATCATCAATACCCCATCGCCATGCGCGTAATACGTTTTTTTAGTGGTGTCATGACATTAAGCAAGGTTAAACCTGCACTGGCAACACCCTGCACCAGAGCTTGCGGATGAGAGAACAGCGTGACCAGTCCATGCGTGGCGCGCATAATGCGTCGATGGTCTTTGAGCCGAGCATTGGCCATTTCATGCCATGCTTGCTCGTCGGCATCTTGACTCCAAGCGACCACCGCTTGCACATCACGAATCCCCAGATTTAAGCCCTGTCCCGCTACAGGATGTTGTGTATGAGCGGCATTACCCATCAATAACACCCGACCCGATTGAATGCGCTCGGGTTTCACTTCCACCAGCGGATAATGCATCACCTCACTGATGGCAGTCACTTGAGGCATTGCCTTACCCAGTTGTGCATTAATGCGTTCAACCAAGGCGTCATGATCCATATGGGTGACTTGGTCGATATCGGCTAAGTCGTAACAATAAACCAGTTTAACTTGATAAGCATCGGCCAAGGGCAACATGGCCGTAGGACCAGAGGGGGTAAAGCGCTCTACCGCACCCTGCTGATGTGTTTCGCTTAGCGTGCCGATACAGGTCATGAGCTGATGAGGGTAATGGCGTGTTTCACTGCTAATCGCGAGTTGATTGCGAATCCAAGAATGGGCGCCATCGGCAGCAAACAGACGATCGGCTTGCCACTTTTGTAGAACGGGTTCATCGGTCACGTTTCCCGTTAAAATGACTTGTTCGTTGCTTTGTCTCAGACTATCAAGCTGCACGCCCGTGATGAACTGAATTTGGGTTTGCTTGAGCTGTGCAAAAATGACTTCACCCAAGGCGCGTTGCGCAATGGTATAGCCCAAAGCTGGTACGCCTTGTTGGCTGGCCGTCATCAGCATGGAACCAAAATGCCCTTTGCTTGAAGTATGGATATGGGTGATCGGTGTTAGCTTAGCGGATAAGTCAGTAAGTTTGAGGGTCTGCGTTAACCAGTCTACGCTTTGCGGTGTCAAAGCCAATTGACGATTGTCGTAACTACTGGGTAGGTTATGAGCAGTCAGCGCTTCTTTTTCCAGAAGCCTTACTTGCCATCCTTGTTGCCATAGCCCCAAAGCAGTGAGTGCGCCGACCGGCCCAGCACCGACCACCAGCGCGCTGGGTTGTGGGCTCAGTGTTGTTGCATCCATGCTTCAATCTCCTCAACCGTGCGTGGTAAACCGGCTGTTAAACATTCATAACCAGTTTCAGTTACCAATACAGAATCTTCAATACGCACGCCAATACCACGCCAACGGGCCTCGACCTGCTGGTTATCAGGGCTGATGTAAATGCCGGGTTCAACTGTGAGTGCCATACCCGCTTTAAGCAAGCGCCACTGACCATTCACTTTATATTGCCCCACATCGTGTACATCGTTACCGAGCCAATGTCCGGTTTGGTGCATATAAAAGGCTTTGTAGCTACCACTTTCAATGGCGTTTTCTAGGGTGTCCGTTAGTAATCCCAGCTCAATCAGTCCCTGACAAATAACACGCACTGCCGCTTGGTGCGGCGCATCGTAAGGCGTACCTGGTTGAATGAGTGCCAAAGCCGCCTGTTGCGCAGCTAGTACCAAGTTATAAATAGCCGCTTGTTCGGCTGAAAAGCGACCGCTAAGGGGAAAAGTATGGGTACAGTCTCCGGCATAGCCATCTATTTCAGCACCCGCATCAATCAATACGAGGTTTGATGACTGCAAAGGGGCATTATTTTCGTTGTAATGGAGCACGCAAGCATTTTCACCCGAAGCGACAATAGTGTTAAATGCCTGATGACTTGCACCCTGTTGCTTGAAGGCGGCTTCGAGTGCCGCTTGTAGGTGATATTCAACTTTCGCGCTTTTAGCCGCTTGCATGGCCGCCATGTGTCCAGCTACCGTCACTTGTGCTGCTTGTCTCAGTCCCGCTTGTGCAGCGCTATCTTTAATTAAGCGTTGTTCGTGCAGTAAGGGATCGAGATCGTTTATCGTCTGCGGAGCGCTGACACCCAATCGGACACGACGTTTGAGTTGTTGTACCACGCTCATCACCGATGACAACCACAACTCACCTTGTTCAAAGCTGAAATAGACAACTGACTTATCCGCCAAAGCGGTAACTAGCTCATTGTTGAGTTGTACCACATCGGTTGCTGAGTCTAGTCCCAGTGCTTCGGGGGCGGCATCAACCCCCAGTCGATAACCATCCCAAATTTCTTTTTCTTTGTCTTTAGCACGGCACCAAAGATGGCTCTTATAACCATCTGCTGTTTTACTCAGCATCAAAACGGCATCAGGTTCATTAAATCCAGTGAGGAAATAAAAATCGCTCTGCGGTCGGAAAGGGTAGTGGGTGTCACGATTGCGAATCAGTTCTTTGCCGGAAGCAATCAATGCCACGCTATTGTCTGCCATCGCCTGAAATAAGTGCAGACGGCGGTGTTGAAAAACAGTGGTATTCATCTCGTTATTACCTAGCAGCTCAATGGAGCGTTGGTTTGGCTTGGGGTGCCAAGTGTTCGGCAATGTGGCCAACGGCTAAGCGCACGTATTCGCTCAGGTCGGTGAAGTCACTTTCATCGGTATTGGACTCTTCGACACTACTTTCATCTAACTGGCTAATGTGCGTAATGTCTTCAATCCACTCACGAAACTCTTGCGGCAAAGTCTTCCAGTTTTGAATACGATTACCTAAACCCAAGCCGTATAAATAACCCTGACAGAACTGCTGTAAGGCAAAGGCGCGCAGTGTTAAGGGTTCGTCGTCACTGGGTAATAACAAGGTAATACTCAATGGGTCATCGCTAAGTTGCTCGCTACTGACATCGTGAATACGCTCAAACTCTTTTAATAATTGAGCAGGTATACTGCTAATATCAAACTCTTTCACTAAGGCATCTAACCATGCTTTGAGATCCCAACTCTCGTTGCCCGCATTTAACCCATGCCAAAAGCCATGCAAGAAAGCCGCATCTTCACGTAAAGAAGCTTTTAATGTTGAGTCAATTTGTGCATAATCCATGGTGTTGCGTTTTACCTAAAAAAATTTGTTAAATTCTTTACATTATCGCACTAGGAATGATTGGATGCAAAAAAATACCGTTGCTTTAACATTGGCAGGCAAAAAGTTTCAGGTTCCTTGTGCGCCCAGCGATGCGCCTGATTTGTTGTTAGCCGCGCAAGCCGTCAATGATGCGTTGCACAAAAGCAATCCCAATCTTCCGTCAGAAACACGATTATTGATGTTGTGCCTCAATTTAAGTTACGAGCTGTTACAAGCCGATCGTTTTACAAAGTCATTAGAATCAGAAGTTTCCGCCAATTTGCGCCAAGTTCAGCGTATGCTAGAGGAACAAAAAGGGGAAGCTGGGGACGATTAATTGATGCATCTGCTGTTGGTTTTCGCTAGAATAGACCCAAAGGCGTGTTCTGGCGGCTTGGTGCATTGCTGACGTACCCGGAGCCGATAAACTTTCTTTTGGGGCTTAATTGCTATCGGGGTGTGCGTCTTGCTTTGTCCAAGATACCTAACCGATGGCTATAGCTACCACCTAAACTTTAGGGTTTAGGGACCAATACGCAACACCAGTTGTTGGTTCACGTCTTTACAATCAATGCTTAATGGGTGTTTCGCATGGCCGATGCCACCATCTTAATTAACGCTATGCACGATAAAAAAGTGCTTCGCACAGGCTGTCGTCGAGCGCGTCAAAGTCTGACCGAACAACAACAGCAGCAGCACGCTCAAGCAGTGATGCAAACCTTGCTCAGTTTACCCTTTTTACAATCCGCTTCACTATCTATTGGTGTCACCCTCGCATTTGATGGCGAAGTCGATTTAATGCCGACCATGCAAGCTCTCAAGCAGCAACACAGGCTTTATTTGCCACGCCTAAAACCAGATACCACACTCGATTTTTTATCTTGGCAAGAGACTACCGACATGAAAGCTAACGTATTGGGCATTCCTGAGCCGACAGGTGAGCAAGTCATCAGCATTGCCGAACTGGATCTGGTGTTCATGCCCTTAGTGGGCGTGGATTTACAGGGGAATCGGTTGGGTATGGGGGCTGGTTACTACGATAAAAGCCTCGCGCAATTCGCACAGCGTCCTTATCTTATTGGTGTGGCGCATCAGTGCCAGCAGGTCGAAAGCTTGCCGGTAGAGCCTTGGGATATTCCCCTTGATGCGTTAGTCACCGAGCAGGGGTTAACGGTGTGGCGACCTTATGCGCGTTAGAAAAGGAAACTAACTTTATGAATTGGCAACTAGCACGGCTACCGCAAGTTTTATTTGGTGAGGGCGTCAGCCAACAACTCACATCATTAATTGCGGGCTACGGTCAGCGAGTATTACTGATTACGG
Source organism: Gammaproteobacteria bacterium (assembly GCA_014763665.1). Classification (GTDB taxonomy): domain Bacteria; phylum Pseudomonadota; class Gammaproteobacteria; order Thiomicrospirales; family Thiomicrospiraceae. The sequence continues at coordinate 7,140 of JACXUY010000050.1, read as the reverse complement.
GCGCGCGGTCATTTGATGCTCAACCCCAGTCACAAAGCTTGTTAGCCTCTTGGCAACAGGCAGGGTTTACTCTTTGGCACGAACGGGTAGCGACTGAACCATCGCCTCAGTGGGTCGATGCGTGTGTGGCGCAACACGCCGAGCATCACATTGAGGTTGTGGTGGCAATTGGTGGTGGCAGTGCGTTGGATGCAGCCAAGGCGGTGGCTGGTTTGCTGCCCGTTCAACGTTCCGTTATGGATTATTTAGAGGGCGTAGGGCCTGAATTACCCTATACGGCTGAAGCCTTGCCTTTTATCGCCATGCCCACTACGGCTGGAACAGGCACCGAGGCAACTAAGAATGCGGTGTTGAGTCAAACGGGTGAGGGTGGTTTTAAGAAGTCATTTCGACATGACAGTCTGATGCCGCGTTGGGCAGTGATTGATCCTAGCTGGATGCTTTCCTTACCGGTGCAACAAATTGCCTTTAATGGGTTAGATGCCATTACGCAATTGATTGAGGGATATACGTCGAGCAAAGCCAATGACTTTACCGATGGATTAGCCTTAGCTGGCTTAGAGAAAGGATTAGTAGCCTTATCTCGTTGGTTTGACAATCCACAAGATGGGCAAGCAGCTAGTGACATGGCCTATGCCGCCCTCATGTCGGGTATTGTCTTAGCCCATGCGGGATTGGGCGCTGTACATGGCTTAGCTGCACCCTTAGGGGCTTTCTTTCCTGCTCCTCATGGTGCAGTGTGCGGTATTTTGTTAGCCGAATGTACGGCCATAAACATCGAACAGCTCAAGGTACAACAACCCGAATCGGAAACTTTGGCGCGTTATGCACGCATCGGTCGCTTGTTGATGAAGGATCCAACCTTGAGTGATACCAGCGCACAGCTACTCTTGGTTGAGCAACTACGTCAATGGCATCAAGATTTTGCGTTACCGAGTTTATCGCATTTTGGTGTTAGCCATCAAGACATTCCTCGTGTTGTGGCGAATGCGCGCGGCAACAGCATGAAGACCAACCCAATAGTGTTAAGCGATGAACAGCTAACGCAAGTCTTGATGAGCTGCCTTTAGCGGCTGACTGAGACGGTAAAAAATAAGGGATGCTTTTTGGATTGCATCCCTTTGCTCTGTTAACGCTTCGACAAGCCTCTTATTTAGGCGTAACCGCCGACTATACCGTTGTCCGCCGTTGCGTTGTTTTGGCGTGCGAAAGTCGACGACGTTGGTTGATGCCATCTGTGTTTCTTTTGCTCAGCGAGAGCTTAGTGCGCGGCATAAAGGTTAACTTAACCACGTCCTCGAAATGCTTAGCAAAATGCATGTTCAGCCCCTCTTTTAGGTAGTCGGGCATTTCATCAAAGTCGTGTTTATTATCAAACGGAATAATGATATTTTTAATGCCCACGCGTCTGGCTGCAATGATTTTTTCACGAATACCCCCCACAGGTAATACATGGCCAGTTAAGCTGAGTTCACCTGTCATGGCGACTTGCTCTTTTAACTTTTCGTTGCGAGCTAATGAAAGCAATGCTGTTGCCATGGTGATGCCCGCTGAAGGGCCATCTTTAGGTGTGGCGCCATCGGGTACGTGTAAATGGACAAAAGCCTCGTCAAAAAACTTAGGGTCGCCTTTGTAACGTGCTAAATTAGAGCTAACATAGCTATAAGCAATATTAGCAGACTCTTGCATGACATTACCGAGCTGCCCCGACAATTTAAAGCCACGATTGAGCGTATGAATACGACTGGCTTCGATATTTAAGGTCGCACCACCCATGGATGTCCAGGCTAGCCCTGTTGTCACACCTACCACATTTTCTGGCTTTTCATTGCTGAATTTAGGGTGTCCTAAGCTTTCTTCAATGTCTTTCACATGAATACGTGCTGTTTCAATTTCACCCGTTACCAGCTTAACCGCCGTTTTGCGGATAATGCGCTCCATCATTTTGCGCAGGTTTCGCACACCCGCTTCACGCGCATAGCCTTCGATGATATGGTGAATGGCAGGCGGCGTAATTTCGATGGTTTTCGGTGAAATGCCTGATTCTTTCAGTAAAGCTGGCCATAAATGCCGTTTAGCAATACGCATTTTTTCTTCAGTGATGTAACCCGCTAGACGAATCACCTCCATACGGTCGAGCAGGGCATCGGGGATAGTGTCGGTGGTATTAGCGGTACACACAAACAAGACTTTGGACAAATCAAAACGCACATCAAGGTAATGATCTAAGAAGTCTTTGTTTTGTTCAGGGTCTAATACTTCCAACAAGGCCGAAGCGGGATCGCCTTGGTAAGAAGAACCGATCTTATCAATCTCATCAAGCATGATGACGGGATTGGCGGTTTGACAGCTTTTTAACGCTTGCACAAATTTACCCGGCATAGCACCAATATAGGTACGACGATGCCCCTTAATTTCTGCTTCATCGCGCATACCCCCAACCGAGAAGCGATAGAAACTGCGTCCCAAGGCTTCGGCAATCGATTTACCAATCGAGGTTTTACCAACGCCCGGTGGACCAACGAGCAGAATAATCGACCCTTTCACTTCGCCTTTTAAGGCGCCGACCGCCAGAAACTCGACAATACGGTCTTTGACATCCTCTAGGGCATCGTGATGCTTATCCAATACTTTACGCGCCGTGGTTAAATCTAGCTTGTCTTTGCTGTAGTTGCCCCAAGGCAGGCTACTGACCCAGTCTAACCAGTTACGTGTCACGCCATATTCGGGCGATTGGGTGTCTAAATAGCCAAGTTTTTCTAATTCTTCACTTACCTTATCCGTCACATCATCGGCTAAAGTGAGCTTGTCTAAGCGGGATTCAAATTTCTCTAAATCAACAGCGCGGTCATCTTTAGTGATACCCAGCTCTTCTTGAATTTCTTTTAATTGCTGGCGCAAGAAAAACTTACGCTGATGATCGGAAAGGTTTTCCTCAACGCGTTCACGAATGTTGTATTGTAGTTTGGCCAGTTCTAACTCTTGGCGGAAGAGGTTATGTACCTGATCTAAGCGTTCCGACAAATCAAAAGTCGCCAAAATAGCTTGCAACGCCTTACCGTCTGCAGTGGTTAAGCCAGCGGCAAAGTCGGCTAAGGTAGCGGAATCATTAAAACTGAAACGATTGAGAAACAGCTTAATTTCTTCACCAAACAACGGATTTAATGGCACCATTTCGCGTAGCACCGACAGAATCGCCATCGCATAGGCTTTGTTTTCCGACTCTTGCTTGCTATTCACCACTTCCTCTGGATAGCTGACGTGAGCGCGGTAGGGTGCAGCTTCTGATAACCAATGTTCGATTTTGAAGCGTTTGACACCTTCGGCAATAAACTGAATGCGATCATCATGCACACGCGGATTGTGAATGCGAATGAGTGTGCCAATGTCACTGAATTCTTCTGGTTTAGCCTGCTCGCTGGCATCGGGCGTGTAAACAAACCCAACCAACCACTGCTTGCTGCGTTCAATATGCTTGAAGGTCTCTATCCAAGTTTCCTTATTCAACACGACTGGTAGCGTCTGTTTAGGGAAAAACGGGCGCTCGCGAATGGGAATTAAGTACACATTCGATGGTAAATGATGTTGGTCGTGCAGAGCGATATCTTTGCGATCGCTGGAGGAAGCATCACTAGCAGCTTCATGCTCATGAATCTGTGCTTCAACTCCGTCTTCCTGCTGGCTTGCCGATTTAGGCATGTCGGGTAGGTTGTCGTTATCGAGTTCGTGATTCGGCATAGTTGGCTTCTTTCTCGTAGATTAAATGTTTGGGTGTTCTTAGGCTTATTCTAACCCATAAATGGGCTTCTCTCATGTATCATATGGGCATTGTGTACAAATAATACAAGGGTAATTCCCATGCAAACGGCAAAAATAGGTTTTGTCACCATTTCAGATCGAGCTTCACAAGGTGTTTATGAGGATAAGGGCGGTCCTGCTATGCAGCAATGGATCAGCGATACCTTAGCAAGTCCGTGGCAGCCTGTGGTTAGGCTGATACCGGATGAGCAACTGGTGATTGAGCAAACCTTAATTGAATTGGCCGATACGCAAGGCTGTGATTTAGTGTTAACCACCGGCGGAACAGGTCCTGCGCTACGCGATGTCACGCCGGAAGCGACACAGGCTGTGTGCGATAAAATTCTCGATGGCTTCGCCGAGCAGATGAGAGCGGTTTCTTTGCAGTTTGTGCCCACCGCTATTTTATCGCGCCAAATCGCTGGCGTGCGCGGAAAGACACTGATTATCAATTTACCTGGTAAACCCAGTGCCATCGGTCAATGCTTGGATGGGGTGTTTGCTGCAGTACCCTATTGTATCGACCTGATTGGGGGAGCACGCTTAGAAACAAAACCAGAACGCATTGTCGCGTTTCGTCCCAAGGGAGCTTAGCTTCTTATGTCATTACTCATGTCGCCCTTATCGGGATTAAATACGCTGCGCGATTTCATTCGCTATGGTGCGAGTCAGTTTCTGGGCGCGAAGCTATTCTACGGTCATGGCATGGATAATGCCTTCGATGAAGCGAAATTTTTGGTGTTACAGGCACTTAACATGCCAGCCGACTTAGATGAGTCTTGGCTAAATTGCGCCTTAACCGATAGTGAAGCCAAACGAGTGGCTCAACTGATCGAAGATCGCATTCGCTTACGCATTCCCGCTGCTTATTTGGTTGGACGTACTTGGTTTGCTGGTATGACCTTTATCATCAATGAGCAGGTGCTAGTGCCTCGTTCTCCCTTTGCCGAACTCATAGCGCGTGGCTTTGATGGCTGGGTGGATTTGGACCATTGCGAGCGCGTGCTGGATATGTGTACTGGCTCTGGCTGCATTGGTATTGCCAGTTTGCAGGCTGTACCACACGCCCAAATCGATTTAGTCGATATTAGCCCTGAAGCCATTAGCGTCGCTGAGCAGAACATCGCGCTACATGGCGTGCATGATCAGGTGCGTGCCATTCAATCGGACTTATTCAGTCACTTGACAGGCGAACGCTATGATTTAATCATCAGCAATCCGCCTTATGTCGATGCTGATGAAATTGCCGCCATGCCTGCTGAGTTTCACCACGAACCCATGCTCGGCCTAGCTTCAGGACAAGATGGATTAGATTTGACTCGTCGGTTACTGGCCGAAGCGGCCGACCATCTTACCGAAAATGGGGTGTTGATGGTGGAGGTGGGGGCATCCGATATTGCTTTAATTGAAGCCTATCCCGAACTGCCTTTCTTCTGGTTTGAGTTTGAGCATGGCGGTATGGGCGTGTTTGCCATTAATCGATCCGAATTAGTGGCTTATGCCGATGAGTTATCGCAACGGAAAAGATAAGCTTTTGACGGTAATTGACGTGATATTGAACTGAGAGAGATGATAGATCGAAGAACTTTATTAAACTCAGCGCGGAGCTATGGCTTTCGCCGCACTAGCAGGCTGTCATCAGCAACAGGGAGGGACGCCTGTGGCATCTACAACGCAAGATTCCAACTCTAACTTTGATACCCTTATTTCGCGCTTGAACACCAACTCGGTCAAGTGGGACGGACGAGCGGCTGTATTTGGTACGGATGATCTACTGCCACTTTGGGTGGCCGATGGCGATTTTGCTGTGGCCAATCCCATTCAACACGCCTTATTGCAACGGGCGCAACATCCCATCTATGGTTACACGCATCATCCGCACGACTTAACGCAACTGCTGGTTAACTGGCAGTTGCAACGTCACCGTTGGGCGATTGAACCCGATTGGCTGGTCACCATGCCGGGCGTGGTAGCGACACTTTATGCAGCCGTCAAAGCACTCACCAACGAAGGGGATGCGGTGATTGTGCAACCGCCCGTTTATACGCCATTTTTTAGCGCGATTACCGATAATAACCGTCGGTTAATGTTGAATCCACTGAAAAATAATAATGGTCATTATGAAATGGATTTTGAGCACTTAGAGCAGTGCGCTAAACAGGGTGCAAAGCTGTTGCTGTTATGTTCGCCGCATAATCCCATTGGTCGCGTGTGGACGCGTGATGAGCTAATCAAGCTGATTGATATCAGTAACCGTTATGATATGACCATTATTTCCGATGAAATTCACGCCGATTTGGTCTATGCACCGCATCAGCACATTCCCCTGCTGAGCTTAGATGATTTATCCGATAAATTGGCAACCGTTTTTGCTCCTGGTAAAACCTTTAACATGCCAGGGCTGAGCATGGCCTTTATGGTGGCGAGTGATCCAGAGCTGCGCGCAAAATTAACAGCTGAATTTAAACGATTACATATCGAAAATAATAATCCCTTTACCTTGGCTGCAGTGCAAGCCGCTTATGCACAAGGGGCGAGTTGGGTCGATGCTCTACTGCCTTATCTTGCGCAAACACAGCAAGCCGTTGTCAAGTTCGTTCGTAGTCGATTACCGCAGTTGAAAATTCAACCTTCAGAGGGGACTTTTTTAATGTGGTTAGATTGTAGAGCTTTGGGACTTGATGATAAAAACCTGCAAGCTTTTTTAGTCGAGCAGGCAAAAGTGGGACTAAGTGCGGGTATCAGCTACGGACAAGGTGGGGAAGGCTTTATGCGACTCAATATCGCTGCACCGAGGGAGATGGTATTACAAGCACTGGATCAAATTGAGCATGCGCTTGGCAGCTTATAACAAAGTTAGAAAGGTAATTGATGCTGAGGTGGATTTATTATATTGGGAACCTCTAATAACCTAACGGCTAGGGGGCTTCACCTGACGGTGCACTAAAGTGTCACCTTGCGGTGCACTAAAGTGTCACCTTGCGGTGCACTAAAGTGTCACCTTGCGGTGCACTAAAGTGTGGAGAAAGGGACGCCCTATTGAATATCAAAACAATTTCATTCGTACTGAATCACCGAGCGAACTGTCATGCCTTGCCAACTAAAACGATTCAAACTGGCTAAATCGACCAAACAGGCCATACCAGCCACCTGATAACCCACTTGTTGGCAGAGTTCTGCTGCTGCACCCATAGAGCCACCAGTGGCAATTAAGTCATCACAAATAAGCACTCGACGTCCATCACCCGCTTGCATATGCAAGCTATCGCTACCATACTCTAGCCCATAGTTAACGCTGGCAGCGACATTGGGCAATTTACCGGGTTTACGAATTTTGACAAA
>JACXUY010000009.1 GCA_014763665.1 Gammaproteobacteria bacterium | reverse complement strand
ATGCGCTTGGTGGTGTGTCCCCTTCGCACTTAGTGCAAGCCAAGGAGTTGGGTTTTCATGGCGTTGCTGCCATCGGGGCTTTTTGGTCGTAGGCAACTGGGTGCTGTAGGCGTGTCTGCTTCACAGGGTTAGTGCGGGCTTGTCCAGCATGTATCGAGACTTGACTGATTGCTAGCTTTTTTCACAAATAACTCGGGATTGGTTTGTTGCCACTCTCTAAGTTTTGTCATCTGGTCATTCCTAGGGTCAGATATTTGGGTTGGCATATCATGATGCCTTATGAATTACATCAATCCCATCGCTTTTTTTACCTGTTTCAGTGTGTGGCTGGCGCGTTCACGTGCTTTACAGGCTCCCTGTTTCATCACCTGCATGAGTTCGGCTTCATTGTCGCGTAGCCGATGGAATTCGGCTTGAATGGGCGCTAGCAGCGCTACAATCGCTTCGCCCGTGTCTGTTTTTAGGTGGCCATAGCCTTTGCCATCATATTCGCTTTCCAATTCGCTGATGGCTTTGCCTGTCGCACCAGACAGCAGTGTCAGAAGGTTACTAACGCCTGGTTTATTGTCACGATCATAACGAATAATGGTGTCGGTATCGGTGACGGCACGTTTAACTTTTTTAAGAATGGTTTTAGGGTCGTCTAATAGCGCAATGTAATTGCCTGCATTTTCATCCGACTTGGACATTTTCTTTTCTGGTTCGAGTAAGCTCATAATGCGTCCACCCGCTTCGGTGCTGGGGATATAGGGCTCTGGCACAGTGAACAGTTGACCGTAGGCATTATTCATACGGTTGGCTAAATCACGCGCTAATTCCAAGTGTTGCTTTTGGTCAGCGCCAACGGGAACGGCCTTGGTTTGATAGAGTAAAATATCAGCAGCCATGAGCACGGGATAAGAGAATAACCCCAAATTAATGTTGTCGGTATGTTTGGCGATTTTATCTTTATATTGCGTCATACGCTCTAACTCACCCATGTAGGTGTGACAAGATAATAACCACATCAGCTCGCTATGTTCAGGTACATCTGATTGGGCAAAAATGACACTTTTTTCAGGGTCGATGCCGCAAGCCATATAGGCCGCCACGAAGTCTAAACTGCGCTTTTTCAGCTCAGCGGGAGCTTGACGTACCGTAATGGCGTGTAGGTTAACTAATGAAAACAGGCAGTCGAAATCTTCTTGCATTCGTAACCAGTTTTTAACTGCGCCAAAGTAATGGCCAATGTTCAGTTGTCCTGAAGGTTGAATACCAGAGAAGAGAATATCGCGTGCCATGAATCTGTCCTAGTGTCTGCTTTAAATCAACTCATCATTTTAACGCAGAAGGCTCATTGTGTGCGAATTTGGTTAGTTAAAGCATGGGTGTTGAGCAGTGATGCTTTCTGTTAAAATATCCTTTAATAATGATTTTGACAGGAAAGACGGCAATGGCAGCGAATACATGGGGTGAGGCCTTTCGAGTGACCACTTTTGGCGAGAGTCATGGTATTGCTCTGGGTGCGATTATTGATGGTTGCCCTCCTGGTCTGGAACTGACAGAAGCGGATTTGCAAATTGATTTGGATCGTCGTAAGCCGGGTAGATCGCGCTTTACCACTCAGCGTCGCGAAGATGATTGTGTGAAAATTTTATCGGGTGTGCTCAATGGTCGTACGACAGGAACCCCAATTGGGTTGCTCATCGAAAACACCGACCAGCGTTCGCAAGATTACGGTAATTTGATGGATGTCTTCCGTCCTGGCCATGCCGACTATACCTACGAACACAAATATGGTGTGCGCGATTTTCGTGGCGGTGGTCGCTCGTCGGCACGTGAAACGGCGATGCGCGTAGCCGCTGGTGCCATTGCCAAAAAGTGGCTAAAAGAACGTTATGGTGTCGAAATTCAAGGTTATTTGTCGCAACTGGGGCCGGTTAAAATTGATAAGGTAGATTTTAGCGTCATCGAGACGAATCCCTTTTTCTGTCCGGATGCCGATAAGGTGGCAGAGATGGAATCCTACATGACCGAGCTAAAAAAAACGGGTGACTCAGTGGGCGCTAAAGTGACGGTGGTAGCGCGTAACGTACCGCCGGGTTGGGGCGAGCCTGTTTTTGATCGCTTAGATGCGGATATTGCCAAGGCATTAATGAGTATTAATGCGGTGAAAGGTGTTGAAATTGGTGATGGTTTTGCCGTCGTTGAGCAGCTCGGTACGCAGCATCGTGATGAGATGACGCAAAATGGGTTTCTCAGTAATCATTCAGGCGGTGTGTTAGGTGGTATTTCATCGGGTCAAGAAATCATTGCCCATATGGCACTCAAACCGACATCGAGCTTAAAAATTCCGGGTCAAAGCATTGATCGTTGGGGTAATGAACAAGAAGTGATTACTAAAGGTCGCCATGATCCTTGTGTGGGAATTCGCGCCACACCCATTGCTGAAGCGATGCTGGCGTTGGTGTTGATGGATCATGCCTTGCGTCAGCGGGGACAAAATGCCGATGCCTTGGTGACGGTACCTAACATCGCTCAATCCTAACGCTTAACGCGGGTTTATTTTGCACAGCACTTCATCTAATACGGAATCACAGATTCCGTATTTTTCGTTGTCGGGCTACTATTTTTTTTATTTTGCCGCTGTTGGCATTGTTCTGCCGTTTCTGGGGCTGTATTTTCAGTCGCTTGGGCTCAGTGCTATCGAAATTGCGCAACTGCTGGCGGTCTTGTCCTTTGCACGTATTGTTTCGCCACCCATTTGGGCGCTATTAGCGGATCGCAAGGGTAACTTTCTTTTTTATGTTCAGTTGGCTTCTTGGTTATCGGCTGGCTTGGTATTGGGTTTGTGGTGGTTAGAGGGCTTTTGGTCACTACTATGGCTGATGGCGTGGTTAGGTTTCTTCTGGCATGCTGCCTTGCCGCCAATGGAAAGTTTAACCTTATCGCATCTGGGTAGTCAGTTGTCAGCTTACAGTCGAATTAGGTTATGGGGTTCGGTTGGTTTTATTGTTGCTGTTTTGGGGTCAGGTTGGCTGATTGAGGTCTATGGGCAGTTTGCTTTTCTGCTGGTAACGACTTGCTTTTTCATGGCAACGGCGCTCATTGCGCAGTGGAATCGTGAATCGCCGCAACTGCGTCCAGGATCGGTGGATTGGCAAGGCTTATTGATCTTGTTGCGTCGGCCACTGGTGTGGTGGGTGTTAACGATTGCTTTGTTGACCCAAATTGCGCATGGTATCTACTATAGTTTTTACTCCATTTTGCTGGCCGATGCGGGTTACAGTCATTCTAGTATTGGACTGCTTTGGTCATTGGGTGTGGTGGCTGAAATTGTCTTGTTTTGGTTTTTTTGGCGTCTATCGCCTTTATTGCATTTTCATCATTGGTTGTTAATGGCGACCTTGTTGTCGGTGCTGAGATGGTGGTTAACGGGTTTTTTTGTTGACAGTTTGGTGCTGATGATTTTGGCACAATTACTTCATGCGGCTACTTTTGCCGTCTTTCATGCTGTGGTGGTGCAATGGTTGCACGAAACCTTTGTTGGTCATCAGGCACAGGGGCAGGCGCTTTATGCAAGTTTCAGTTATGGTGTGGGTGGTGTTTTGGGCAGTTTAGTGGCTGGCTATGCATGGTCCTATGGTGGCGGTGAGTGGACTTTCGGATTGGCTGGCTTGGTTTCCTTGCTTGCCAGCGCACTGGTATGGAAAGTGAAGCAGGCATAGGCTTTGACTAATCTTGCGTTTCATCTGTGTGCTTTTTACCACCTTGTCGCATTAACCAAGCGACGGCAAAGTGGGCGATAACCAGTAACACCAAACTGCCAATGATGACAGGCCAAAAATTGTTCATGATCCAGTGTTCAAATCCCATATTCTGTCCTTTAAGGTGGGTAAAATAGAACTTGCGCATTGAGTTAACAGCTTTAACTGCGTATCATAAGCGACTATTGTCTAAAAGTTTAAGGAATTTTTCTCATGGCACATGTGCTCGTTCTGCCTGGTGATGGTATTGGTCCTGAAATCGTTGCTGAAGCCGTTAAGGTGCTGCAAGTATTGAGTAAAGACCACGGCTTATCGCTCACAACCAGTGAAGGTTTGGTTGGTGGAGCCAGTATTGATGTGCATGGCACGCCCTTAACTGATGATACCCTGGCGCAAGCGCAAGCTGCAGATGCTGTATTATTGGGTGCGGTAGGGGGGCCCAAGTGGGATGCGCTGCCGATGGCGAATCGTCCAGAGAAAGGGCTGTTGGCCTTGCGCAAAGGGATGAATTTATTTGCCAATTTAAGACCAGCGGTGCTTTACCCTCAACTAACACATGCCAGTAGCTTAAAACCAGAGGTCGTTTCTGGATTAGACTTGTTGATTGTGCGTGAGTTAACGGGCGGTATTTACTTTGGCCAGCCACGCGGCCTGCGCACCTTGGAAACTGGTGAGCGTCAGGGTTATAACACGCTTGTCTATAGCGAATCTGAGATTGAACGTATTGCCCATGTTGCATTCAAAGCGGCGCAAAAACGGGGTAAACGTGTTTGTTCGATTGATAAGTCGAACGTGCTTGAAACGACCGCACTTTGGAAAGAAGTGGTAACCCGTATTGCAGCGCAATATCCAGACGTTGAACTGAGCCATATGTTGGTGGACAACGCTGCCATGCAATTGGTTAAAGCACCGAAACAGTTTGATGTGATGTTAACCGACAATATGTTTGGCGATATTTTGTCTGACGAAGCTTCCATGTTGACGGGTTCAATTGGCATGTTGGCGTCGGCTTCATTGAATGAGCATAATAAGGGTATGTATGAACCGAGTCACGGTTCAGCGCCTGACATCGCCGGTCAGGGATTGGCGAATCCGATTGCCACCATTTTATCAGCAGCCATGATGTTGCGTTACTCACTGAATGCGCCTGAGCAAGCAGCACGTATTGAAGTCGCTGTCGGTAAAGTGCTGGATGCTGGCTTGCGCACCGGTGATATTTGGACCGAAGGCTGCCAGAAAGTATCCACCAGTCAGATGGGTGATGCTATTGCCGCTGCGCTTTAATCAGCGATAGGACGGCGACTGGTGCGTAATCAGCTAACTATTACCATTACCGACGTTCATGGATCGCGTCAGTTCACGCTGACGCACTTCATTAAGCGTTTTATCGTCGTGATTTTACTGGTGCTGGCGTTGTTAAGCTTAGTTGGTACCGGATTGGTGTGGAAGTTCTTGGCAGAGCGCGCTACCCTTGAGATGCAAATTTCTGATTTGCATCGTCAGAAAGAGTTGCTTGAAAGCGATTATCGTCAGGCATTGGCGCAACAGAATGAACTCTATACCGAGTTGAACCAGGACAAAATGGCATTGGAAAATGAGGTTCAGGCTAAAGAGGGTCAGTTAAGTTTTCTACAAAACACTTTTGGACAGTTAGAAGCGCAAATTGGCTTGGTTGAAAGCGGTGATGCGAAGCGTTTATCCGAGTTGGCGCCGGTTGATATTGAATTGATGATGAACAAAATTCCCAGCGGCATGCCAACCACTTTCAAAATGATTTCCGATGGTTTTGGTTGGCGCACGCACCCAGTGACCAAGAAGCGGTCCTTTCACGAGGGTTTGGATTTTAGCTGTGATGTTGGGACACCGGTACAAACTACCGCCGATGGGGTTGTTGAAAGTGCGGGTTGGGATGGTGGTTATGGGCTTAAAGTTGTTGTTAATCATGGCTATGGCTTCAAAACCGTTTATGCACATCTGAGTAAAGCCTCAGTTAAGCGTGGTGAAGTTGTTGCTAAAGGCGATGATATTGGATTATCGGGTAATACGGGTTTGAGTAGTGGTCCGCATCTGCATTATGAAGTACATTTTATGAATAATAAACTTAATCCAAGACCATTTGCTGATTGGAGTTCACGTCGTGCCCATTCAGTCTTTAAACAAGTGAAGGAGGTTCCATGGGAGTCTTTCGCCGATCTGGTCATTCAGGAAAAACTGCTTGTGCTAAAACAGTCATTGCCGACGGCTGTCATATCGCCGGGCAAGTTAAATTAGCGGGTGATCTTCACTTAGATGGTTCCCTGGAAGGGACAATCGAAGCCGTACAGTTGTCTGTTGGTAAACAGGGTCATCTGAACGGCATTGTTCGGGCTAAACACGTTATTCTGGCAGGCAAAGTTGAGGGGAAAATTCACTGTGAATTGTTGGAGTTGTTGGCGGGTTGTCAGCTAAATGGTGAAGTTAATTGTCATGATTTAGTGGTGGAAAAAGGCGCTCGCTTCATTGGTAGCACCAAAGATTCTGCAACGGCCGTTGCCTTAGAAGTATTGGCGCAGCAGCCAGAAGTGGCTTTATTAACGCAGACAAATAGTGGGTCTGAAAAGCCCGTTTAATTGGGTTTTTGAAAATTTTGAAGTAAAGGAATTGGGTCATGTCTAAATTGTATGATGTCGCGGTAGTCGGTGCAACAGGTGCGGTCGGTGAGACCATGATGCGTGTGTTGGAGGAAATGAACTTTCCGGTAGGCAAGCTTTATCCTTTGGCAAGTAGCCGCTCCGCTGGAAAAAAAGTCACTTTCCGTGACCAAGAGGTGACCGTAGAAGATTTAGAGACTTTTGACTTTTCTAAAACGCAAATTGGATTGTTCTCACCAGGAGCGAGTATTTCGGCCATTTATGCCCCTAAAGCTGCAGCTGCCGGTTGTGTGGTGATTGATAACACCTCGCAGTTCCGTTACGACGATGATATTCCTCTGGTCGTACCTGAGGTGAATCCTAAAGCCATTGCCCAATACAAAAAACGTGGCATTATTGCCAATCCTAATTGCTCAACCATTCAGATGTTGGTCGCATTAAAGCCCATTTATGATGCTGTAGGCATTACCCGTATTAATGTGGCGACCTACCAAGCGGTATCGGGTGCGGGCAAAGAAGCCATTGAGGAACTGTCAACACAAACGGCCAACCTATTGAATTTCAAACCCACCAGTAATGATGTTTTTGCAAAACGTATTGCTTTTAATGTTATTCCACAAATTGACATATTCATGGAAAACGGCTACACCAAAGAAGAAATGAAGATGGTGTGGGAAACACAAAAAATCATGGGTGATGATTCCATTTTAGTGAATCCGACAGCGGTGCGTGTTCCCGTATTCTTTGGTCACAGTGAAGCGGTGCATATTGAAACGCGCGATAAAATTACCGCTGATCAAGCACGTGAACTGTTAAGCAAAGCGGAAGGTATTGTGGTAATGGACGAGCGCGAGCCAGGTGGTTATCCAACGGCCACAGATGTTGCTGATACTAACCCAGTTTATGTCGGACGCATTCGTGAAGATATTTCGTGTGAAAAAGGCTTGAACCTATGGGTAGTAGCGGACAATGTGCGCAAAGGTGCAGCAACGAATGCGGTGCAGATCGCGCAAGTGTTGATTCGTGATTACCTAAATTAAACGTTATTGCGCAGTTGTCTTGCTGTGTTGCACGTTACTCGAACATCGTTATGTACTGGTTGTACACGCCTTGTTCTGCGTTACGTGCGCCTTGCAATCTTAACTGCTCATGACACTTTTAAGTTGTGTTAGTTATGCCACGTATCGCGTTAGGGATTGAATATGCTGGTCATGCTTATTGTGGCTGGCAAAAGCAGCAAGATTGTATTGGTGTGCAAGCCCATTTAGAGCGAGGTCTGGCAAAAATCGCCTGTGAACCTATAGAAGTATTCTGTGCAGGTCGTACAGACCGTGGTGTTCACGCCATTGGTCAGGTGGTGCATTTCGATACCTCGGTTCATCGTCCCGATGAGGCGTGGGTGCGAGGAACTAATACCCATTTGCCCAGCGGCGTGCGGGTGTTGTGGTCTCGTGAGGTGGATGAAAGCTTTCATGCGCGTTTTTCGGCCACGGCTCGGCGTTATCGTTATGTCATTTTGAACCGACGTGTGCAATCGGCCGTGTTTGCCAGCTTGCAGGCATGGGTATCTTATGACCTAAACATTGATAAGATGCATGAGGCTGCGCAAGCACTATTGGGTGAGCAGGACTTTACCAGTTTTCGTGCTGCAGAGTGCCAAGCCAAACATCCGGTGCGTTGCGTTACGCAAGTGTCGGTGCACAGTGATGGTGTGCATGTGTTTGTTGATATTGAAGCCAATGCTTTTTTACATCATATGGTGCGTAATATTGTTGGTAGTCTGTTGGTGGTTGGTCGTGGTGAGCGTCCGGTAACATGGATTACTGAGTTATTGCAGGCGAAAGATCGAAAATTAGCCGCGCCGACAGCTCCGGCGGCAGGGTTATATCTCACTCACGTGCGTTATCCCGAAGTCTATTCTTTTCCTCAGTTGGATTTAAGCTATTTATGGCGAGGTGCTGCATGAGAACGCGGGTTAAAATTTGCGGATTAACGCGAACAGAAGATGTGCTGGCAGCCTGTGCCTTAGGTGCCGACGCTATTGGCTTGGTGTTTTATCCACCCAGCCCTAGAGCGGTGACCGTCGAACAAGCGAGGCTGATCCTAAAAGATGTGCCGCCGTTTGTCACGGTAACGGCTTTGTTTGTCAATCCGACGGTCGCTGAGGTTCAAGCTGTCCTTACACAGATTCCGGCGATCAGTTTATTGCAGTTTCACGGCGATGAATCGCCAGCGTTTTGTCGTCAATTTGGTCGAGCCTACATTAAAGCCATTCCGATGCGTAATGAAGTCGATTTGGCTCAACAAGCAAGCGTCTATGATGACGCTTTAGGGTTGCTGGTCGATACCTACAAGCCCGGCGTTCCTGGTGGTTCAGGAGAGTCCTTCGATTGGCAGTGTTTGCCGCTTTCGTTGAGCAAGCCGCTGATTTTGGCGGGTGGATTAACGCCTGATAATGTTAGCGATGCTATTAAACTAGTGGCTCCTTATGCTGTCGATGTTTCGGGTGGTGTAGAATCCGCTAAGGGTATCAAAGATAAGCATCGTATTACCGCTTTTATGAAAGCTGTAACTGGTTAGCGTGGCTAAATGGGGAATCCTGATTAACTATGCTGGCAATTCAATGCCTAACCCGATAAAATTGATCTATTTGTTGAATTGACATAAGGAAGCGAAAGTGTCCGATCAAATTGATGTTCATAAGGTGGCTCGTTTAGGCGCCTTAGCAGTGAGCGATGATGAAGTCGCGGCGGTAGGGCAAAAACTGAATGCGATTTTGGGTCTATTCGATCAGTTAGCAGCGATTAACACCGATGGCGTTGAACCTATGGCACATCCGTTAGACCAAGTGCAGCGTTTGCGTGAGGATGTCGTTACTGAAACTGATATTCATGAATATGTGCAGCAAATCGCTCCCAAAGTAGAAGCGGGATTATATTTAGTACCTAAAGTGATCGAGTAATAAAAAACACTGTTTAATCCTTCGACAAGCTCAGGACGAAAGATAATTGTTTGTTTTTATGTCACTCCGTTCGCGCTGGGTTTGTCGAAGTGCGATTTTCAGAGATTAGCAAAGTTAAAGTCTATAAGGTCTCATTATGAATTTTCATCAAATGACCATGGTGCAGTTGGCAGAGCAGCTGCGTAACAAGTCAGTGTCGAGTGTCGAACTGACACAGTATTTTCTAGACCGCATGGCGCAGTTTGACGGTCAGATTAACAGTTATATCACACAAACGCCTGATCTGGCGTTGGCGCAAGCCGCAGTTGCCGATGCACGTCGTGCTGCTGGTGAAGACGGGTTGTTATTAGGTATGCCGCTGGCCCATAAAGATATTTTTTGTACCAAAGATGTCATTACCACTTGTGCCTCGAAAATGCTGGCTAATTTCAAAGCTCCTTACAATGCAACCGTGGTGGAAAAGCTCAATGCAGCTGGTATGGTCACGTTGGGTAAGGTGAACATGGATGAGTTCGCTATGGGCTCAACCACCGAAAACAGCGCTTTTGGCGTCACGCGTAATCCATGGAGTTTGGATGCGGTACCGGGCGGTTCATCGGGCGGTTCAGCGGCTGCCTTAGCGGCTGGGCTTGCGCCGGTGGCAACTGGTACGGATACTGGTGGTTCAATTCGTCAGCCAGCGGCGTTTTGTGGCGTGACGGGCATTAAACCGACTTATGGTAGCGTGTCACGTTACGGTATGATCGCTTACGCTTCTAGTCTAGACCAAGGCGGCCCAATGGCGAAAACGGCCGAAGATTGCGCACATTTATTGTCAGCGATGGCGGGTTTCGATGAGCGAGACTCAACCTGTGCCGAAGGGGCGCGTCCCGATTATGTGGCAGGCCTGAATGATTCGGTGAAAGGCTTGCGTATTGGCTTACCTAAAGAATACTTTGGTGAAGGCTTATCGGCAGAAGTAAAGGCGGCGACCATGGCGGTGGCGGCTGAATTAGAAAAACAAGGCGCTGTTTTGGTTGAAGTTTCTTTACCCAACACCTCGGCAGCAATGCCCGCTTACTACGTGATTGCACCAGCAGAAGCCAGCTCGAATTTGTCGCGTTATGACGGCGTGCGATTTGGTCATCGTTGTGACAATCCTAAAGACTTAAAAGATATGTACACACGCTCGCGCTCAGAAGGTTTTGGTGCGGAGGTTAAGCGCCGCATCATGGTTGGTGCCTATGTGTTGTCAGCGGGTTATTACGACGCTTATTATCTTAAAGCGCAGCGTGTACGTCGGTTAATTAAACAAGATTTCGTTAATGCCTTCGATCAGTGTGATGTGATTTTAGGACCAGTTGCACCCACACCAGCTTGGAAGTTAGGTGAAAAAACAGCTGACCCAACCGCTATGTACTTGGCCGATATTTATACCATTCCGGTCAATCTAGCAGGATTGCCAGCGATTGCCTTGCCAGCTGGGTTTTCAGGTGGACTACCCGTCGGTGTGCAGTTGATTGGTAACTATTTCAGTGAGCCTAAATTGCTCAATGTAGCGCATCAATATCAACAAGCGACCCAGCATCACATCCAAATGCCAGCCGCATTTGCCTAACCAAGGAGTTAACTTACTATGACATGGGAAACAGTCATTGGCCTTGAGGTTCATGCTCAACTGGCTACCAATACAAAAATTTTCTCGGCAGCATCAACCGCTTTTGGGGCTATGCCCAATACGCAAGCCTGTTTGGTTGATTTAGGTATGCCTGGAGTTCTGCCAGTGCTGAACAAAGGCGTGGTCGATATGGCGATTCGCTTTGGTTTGGCCGTTGGTGCTACCGTGGCAGAAAAATCGGTATTTGCGCGTAAAAATTATTTCTATCCCGATTTACCTAAAGGTTATCAAATTTCGCAATTTGAGTTGCCAGTCGTCTTAGGGGGTCAGATTACCATTGAAGTGGATGGTAAGAAAAAAGTTATTAACCTGACGCGTGCACATTTAGAAGAAGATGCGGGCAAATCCTTACATGAAGACTTTGAGGGCTACTCAGGTATCGACTTAAACCGTGCGGGCACGCCACTGTTAGAAATCGTTTCTGAGCCAGATTTGCGTTCGCCAGCGGAAGCAGTTGCCTATGCGAAAAAGTTGCATGAGTTAGTGCAATACTTGGGTATTTGTGACGGCAATATGCAAGAAGGTTCTTTCCGTGTCGATGCCAATGTGTCGGTACATCGCCCTGGTGCACCTTTTGGTACGCGTGCCGAGATTAAAAACGTTAACTCGTTCAAGTTTTTAGAACGTGCCATTATGTTTGAAGTGGAACGTCAAATTGATGTCATTGAAGCAGGTGGTCAAGTGGTGCAAGAAACACGCTTGTACGATGCCGCAAAAGATGAAACCCGTTCGATGCGTTCTAAAGAAGAAGCGATGGATTATCGTTACTTCCCTTGCCCTGATTTATTGCCACTGATTATTACCCCAGCGATGATTGAGGCGGTGAAGGCTGATATGCCAGAATTGCCTGACGCCAAACGTGCGCGTTTTATGAGCCAGTATGGCCTGAACGATTATGATGCGATGGTATTGACCAACAGTCGAGAAATTGCTGATTATTACGAGGCGGTGGTGGCTGCAACGGGTGGAAAAGATGCCAAGATCGCCGCTAACTGGGTGATGGGTGAGCTCAACGCACGTTTGAACAACGATAACTTGAGTATTAGCGAATCGCCTGTTGATGCACAGCGTATGGCAGGGTTAATTGCCCGAATCCTCGATCAAACCATTTCGGGCAAAATTGCCAAAGATGTGTTCGATGCTATGTGGACGAGTCAAGACTCCGCCGATGCCATTATCGAAAGCAAAGGCTTGAAACAAATCACCGATCCGGTAGCCATTGCCGCCATGGTGCGTGGTGTCATCGATCAGTTCCCTGAGCAATTAGCGCAATACAAAGGCGGTCGAGATAAGCTGTTTGGCTTCTTTGTTGGCGAGGTGATGAAAGCAACCAAAGGCAAAGCCAATCCCGGTCAAGTCAATCAAATTCTGAAAGACGAATTGGCTAAGTAACACCTTTCGTAGCATGTCAAAACCCCACTAATCTTAGTGGGGTTTTGTTCGTTGGCACTCTACTGATTTTGATGCGTTATAATTATCTAAAATCCCTGTATCTCATTGATAGATGCAAAGCAGCGATTATAGACTTCCTTAAATCAAACCAAGAGAAAAAAATAGCCCCACAATGCGGGGCTAGCTTTAACGATAGCTTAGGAGCTTGATCATTCAGTACGAGAAGTCACTTCAACCAAATGATAACCAAATTGTGTTTTAACAGGGCCTTGAACTACACCAATTGGTGCGCTGAAAACGACTTTATCAAACTCTGGTACCATCATGCCTGGACGAAATGAACCCAAGTCACCACCTTGACGGCTAGAAGGGCAGCTAGAGTGTTCTTGAGCAACAAACGCGAAGTCTTCGCCTGCTTCAATTTGAGATTTGAGTGCCAAACATTCTGCTTCCGTATTCACTAAAATGTGACGTGCACTTGCCATTTTTGCCATGATGATGTTTCCTAAATAAGTTGTAATGACCATTTATTATAGCGATTTTATCCATTAACACTAGCATTAAGCGATGTAAATGGTTCGACCTTGCCTGAGTGCGGACAGAGATGGTGCAAGCTAGCATGGGCAACGGGATAAGTTAGCCATTCGTTGGCAGTGGTCTGTTCTGCGATTAATCTCAAACCGCGAATAACGCCTGCATGAGTGATAATTAGTGTTCGAGTTGTCTGACAGTTTTCCATTAAGTGTTGCTTAGCCTTGCGTAATCTGTCTAAAAAAACATCAAAGGCTTCGGCATTCGGTGGCGTGGATTGATAGGGGTTTTGCCAAAATGCCGTTAGGGCTTCGGGCTGTTCATTCCAAAGTTGTTGTATCGGCAAGGTTTCCCAGTCACCAAAATGATATTCTTGCCATTCTGGCAGAATGTGATAAGAGCATGATCGTTGCTGTGCTAACTGTTGAGCAACCTTGGCGCAACGCTGTAAGGGCGAGCTGATAATGTGATCAAAGTTCAAGTTACTCACGGCTTCAAGCATGGCTTGAAAGCCCTCATCGGTGAGTTGACTATCGGTGCTGCCATAAAAACCGTTATTGTGTTCGGTTAGACCGTGTCTAAGTAAGATAATAGACATTAGAGGGCGACCAAGGTTTGGATCATCGCTTGTACTTTGGCTTGTCCGCGAAAATGGTTAATGGAAATTTGTAACACGCAGCGATAGCCTTGTTGGCTACTCAAAGCCAGATTTTGATCTGCATTAAACCAAACTGCTTCTAAGGTGCTGTTAGTGAGTGTTTGTAACGTCAGGCGTTTGTGCTGCCCTGTTTTGCCCATAGCGCTATGATTGAGTACCAGCGTATCGAGCATAAAGTTGGGCGCAGGTAATCCTTGCCCAAAGGGCGATAATTGTTTCAACTGTTGTACGCCCTCTAATGAGTAGAGCTCGGTGGGTAAATGCCCATCGTGATGCAAGCAAGGTTCGGGAGCTTGCTCGTTAAAATCGGCACGAATCTGAGTTTCAAGTGCTGCCGTTAGTTGAGCTAGGTTTTCAGGCGCGATTGAAAGCCCTGCGGCTGCAGCGTGTCCACCGTATTTACGGATGCAGTCAGTGCTTTGTTGTACAGCTTCCAGTAGCGCTCGAATGTCGTAACCAGGAATAGAGCGAGCAGACCCTGTCAGTTGGCCTTTGTCGCATTGTGAAAACACGATGGCAGGACGTCCAAAGCGTTGCGCTAGCCTGCCAGCTGCTAAACCAACCACACCATGACTGGCTTCGGGAACGTAAGCCACGAGGATAAAACGCTGTTGTTGAATCTGTTGTTCAGCTTGTTGTAAAGCAAGGTTTTCACAGAGGGCTTGTTCTTCTTTTCGCTCTTCGTTGTTTTGACTCATGCTGGCCCAGGCTTGCTGACAGCTACTCATGTGCGCGGTGGTGAGCCAGGTGAGGGCTGTATGGCCATCATCGCCCATACGTGAGAGGGCATTGATGCGGGGTGAAATTTGAAAACCGACCGTTTCTTCATCAATACTGGCGCCGCTATCCAGGGCTTCTTTTAATAATTGCCAAGCGGGTCTGAGTCGTTGGTTCATGCGGGCTAAGCCAACACGCACCACGGTGCGATTGACTGGGTTGGATAAATCAACCATATCGCCAATGGTAGCGATAGCGGCGAGGTCGAGCAGGTGCTTGACATCGAATGTGGTTGCTTTGGCGTGCAAGTCAATTAATTCAGCTTGTTGACGACCATGAGCACGCAGCGCAGCGATGAGATTCCAGGCTACCATGGCGCCACAAATCGGATGACGATACTCATGATCACTGTCTTGGCGATGAGGGTTGATAAAGGCATCAACGCTGCTCGGTGGTGTCGTGCTACTGATGTGGTGATGATCGGTAACGATGATGACAATCGACTTGTTTTTGGAGGCGTAAAAGCGTTGAAGTTGTTCGAATTGTTTGCCATCAGAAGAGCCTAAATCGGCAGTAATCAAACAATCGGGCAGCGGGTTGAGTTTCATGACGCGATGGCAGGCACCGCTTGAAAAACCATAGCCATCTTCATGGCGATTGGTGACCATTACGTCAACGGTTGCGCCTAAGGCAGTTAAGCCTTCTTGCAAAATTGCACCTGAGCTAATGCCATCGGTATCATAATCAACGACGCATAGGATGCGCTGTTGTTGCGTAATAATCGTTGTTAACAAGTTAACAGCGATACCCATATCAGGTAGTCCATTCGGATTGGGTAATTGACCTAGTCCTGACTGTAGCAAGGTTTCAGCGGCAATAGGACAATCTAGGCGACGTGCCATGATGTCGGCCAACCAGTCGGGCAACTGACGACTTAAGGCTTGCTTAACCGCGGTGTTGACAGGGCGTTCAATGAGTTTCATAGGGTCGTTTTCAATTAAGGTTGTGTGATGTGATGATTGACAGGTGCCAGTAGCACATAAAGAGCGCCACTACCCCCATCCGCCCGTTGCGCGGTGTGAAAGGCCAGAACGCGTTTTTGATTGCGCAACCACCAATTCAGCCAGTTTTTTAAGATGGGGTGTTCACTGGAACCACTCAGTCCCTTGCCATGCACGACCAGTAAGTAGCGGTCGCTGCGCTGATGGCAGCGTTGTAAAGTGTGTTTCATTTTTTCTTCGGCTTGTGGCTCGCTGAGTCCATGTAAATCAATGACACATCGAGTGGAAAAGTGACCGTTTTTTAAGGCACTCAATTGCTTGCTGGGTAATGCGCAGCGTTGAAAAATCAGGCTGGTTTCTGAACGCGCTAAGCCATTGACCGTATGAGGCTCATCACATTCACTAAACCAAGTTTCAGGCAGACCACGACGACGCAAGTGTAGGCGTTTTTTGAGCACCTGATGATGATTTTGTCGCTCAATGCGTTCAGTGCAACGCAATGGCGTAATCTCGCCAATGCTTTGACGAAATAATTGTTTGGCTTCTTCTGTAATCTTAGTCACTGGCTTGTATAATATTCGCTATTGATGAATCGATGATTAAGGAATGTCTGGTGCATATTTTATTATCCAATGATGATGGTTACCTCGCCCCTGGATTGCGTACATTATACGCGAATCTGAAAGCACATCCAGAGGTTGCCAAGGTAACGGTAGTGGCACCAGAGCGTAATCGTTCGGCCGCTTCGAATTCACTGACCATTCAAGAGCCTTTGCGTGTTTACAAAGACCAAATAGAAGATGACATTTTTTTTGTTACCGGTACGCCAGCCGATTGTGTGCATTTGGCACTCACAGGTTTCATTGATAGTCCGGTCGATTTGGTAATTTCAGGTATCAATGAAGGTGCGAATATGGGCGATGATGTGCTCTATTCAGGTACGGTAGCAGCGGCTATGGAAGGACGCTTTATGGGCTTGCCCGCTATTGCTGTCTCTTTGAATGGACATACTCACTACGACACGGCTGCGCAGGTGATTTTGGAGTTGTTGGTGCGTTTGTGCCAGTCGCCTTTACCTAAAGATACCTTGCTCAATGTTAATATTCCCGATGTGCCTTATGAGCAACTGACTGGACGAGAAGTGACACGTTTAGGCTTGCGCCATAAAGCGGAACCGATGATTAAAATGAAAGACCCTCGTGGTAAGGAAATTTATTGGGTCGGGCCAGCGGGAGCGGGTGCTGATGCCGGTGAGGGTACGGATTTTTTTGCGGTTGAACATAAACGTGTCGCCATTACGCCCTTATCGGTTGACTTAACGCACTATCGTCAGCAAACCGAAATTCGTCAGTGGTTGATGTCGGCATCATGATGGCATTACCGCCACTGGTTTATCCCAATTCGGTATTTGAACAAGTGCAAGGAATTGGCTTAACGTCACAGCGTCAGCGTGACCGCATGGTACAGTCGCTGATGCAGTCGGGATTAATTGATGCCCGTGTCATTCAAGCCATGCGTGTGACGCCTCGCCATGTGTTTGTTGATGAAGCACTGGCATCACGCGCTTACGAAGATACGGCTTTGCCCATTGGCTTCGGGCAAACCATTTCTCAGCCGAGCGTGGTGGCGATGATGACGCAAGCTCTGCTGAATGGTCATCAACCGAAACGTGTATTAGAAATTGGTACGGGTTCAGGCTACCAAACCGCGATTTTGTCTCAGTTAGTGCCTTTGTTATGGACGGTAGAGCGCTTGAAGCCTTTGCAAGATCGCGCTCACTCAGTGTTGCATCAATTGGGATTGAGCAACATTCGTTATCGCCATACGGACACAGAATTAGGCTGGGCAGATGCTGCTCCTTTCGATGCGATTTTATCGGCTGCAGCACCCGAGGAAGTACCGATGAGTTTAATTCAGCAGCTTGCGGTGGGTGGGCGTTTGGTGATTCCCATTGGCGGAAACTACCAAACACAACAGTTAGTGGTAATTGATAAAACGGCAACTGGCATTAAACAACAACTATTGGGTAATGTATTATTTGTTCCTTTAATTGAGCAATAAAGGATTACTATGAAGCTATTTTCGGGATTGCTGGCGGCAACCATGCGTTGGGCGGAAGCGCCAAATGCACGCTGGTACCTTGGTGGTGTGAGTTGCACCGAAGCCGCTTTTTTTCCTATTCCGCCCGATGTACTCTTGATCCCGATGGTGCTAGCGCGTCCGGATGATGCTTGGCGTTTAGCTTGGTTGACCACTTGGACGGCAGTCTTGGGTTCATTCTTGGGTTATGCCATGGGCTATTATGGTATCGAATTATTATTGCCTTACATTCAAGAATGGGGTTACATGGCTAAGTTCGATGAGGCGAAAATTTTTTTTGCTGAATATGGTATTTGGGCAGTACTGATCGGCTCCTTTACACCCATTCCATTCAAGGTTTTTACGGTAACAGCTGGTGTTATGGATATGGCATTATTGCCATTTATTGCGGTTGCGTTTTTTGGGCGAGCAAAACGTTTTTACTTAGTTGCGGCGATTATGAAGTATGGTGGCGTGAGAGCCTTACCCATTATGCAAAAGTATTCTGATGCAATGGGTTGGTTGTTTGTGTTGGTGGCGATTGTTGGTTTGGTTATTTGGAATAGTGCGAAATCGGTATGATGCAATGGAGTCGAGTCGTTCAGTGGGGCGGTTTGTTGGGTTTATCAGCTTTGGTCATGGGCTGTCAGCATCAGGTGAGAGTTGATCGCTGGGTTGAGGTGCCTTGTCAACCACACGGTTTCTTTATTGCGTTCAAAGGCCAAAGCTTGGCGGATGTGGCGAAAACCTGTCAGGTTGATGAGGCCTTGCTTATTCGCCATAACGCCTGGTTGACAACACGTCAACCCTTTGCTGAAAACACGGTGGTTTGGTTGCGAGCTGATCCTAGCGCACCCGTGGTCGAAGCAGATTTATCGGTGCAAGGCATTGAAAGCAGCAAGCCAGCAGGCTTTGCAGCAGAAAGCCTCACCCCATTGAGCTTACCTAGCCGAGCAGTACCAGCCAAACAGAACGCTCCTCGGTCGTCAGCACGTTAAAGGTGCGAATGGCGGCGTCGGTTTGCATTTGTTCCAAACCAATATTTTGTGCGTTGAGCTGTGCTTGTAACTGCATCCATTCGGGATTCCAACTCGGTTGATTTGCTCTTCCGACGATAATCAGATCGGCTGGATGCGTAGTTAACAGCGAGGTGAAGTCGGCTAAGCAGAGCTGTTCTGCATTAACTGGTTGCCAATCACTCACCAACGCTTGAGCGCAGAGTGCGCAGGGAAGATAGAGCCAATCCTGTTCGATGCGAATGCGGTTGTTTTCGTAAGCACGAATTTGGTAACGAGAAACATCTTGATATTCGACGAATTTCATAAAAAACCTGTTTGTGATCATAAACTATGGGCTAGGATATAGCCAAATTTGCCATAAATCGACTAAAATCACAATATTTTGCATGAAACAGTGAATAAGCTCGATCAGCTTGTTGACTGAGCAATCAATTTTAATGAGAACTGGACCATAATGCGACCCATTGTAAAATCGTCTAAATTAGCGAATGTGTGTTATGACATTCGCGGTCCTGTCATGGCGCATGCACGTGAAATGGAAGAAGAAGGGCATCGTATCATCAAGTTAAATATTGGCAATTTAGCGCCATTTGGTTTTGATGTGCCCGAAGAAATTCAACGCGATGTGATTCATAATTTACCACAGGCATCGGGCTACACCGAATCCAAAGGGCTTTTTTCAGCGCGCAAAGCTGTAGTGCATTATGCGCAGGAAAAAGGCATTAAAGGAGTTGATCTAGACGATGTTTATATCGGCAACGGTGCTTCTGAATTGATCGTTATGGCGCTTCAAGGACTTCTGAATAATGGTGATGAGGTACTGGTGCCAAGTCCCGACTATCCGTTATGGACGGCAGCAGTGAGCCTTTCTGGCGGCACGCCAAGACACTACATTTGCGATGAAGGATCTGGCTGGATGCCCGACCTTGAGGATATGCGCAGTAAAATCACCGACAAAACGCGCGCTTTGGTCATTATTAATCCTAATAATCCAACGGGTGCTTTGTATACCGATGAGATTTTGAAGTCGCTGATTCAAATTGCTCGCGAACATCAACTGATTATTTTTGCTGACGAAATTTACGACAAGATGCTTTATGATGGTCGTACGCATACCTCAATTGCATCGCTAGCAGATGATGTGTTGTTTGTGACACTCAATGGATTATCTAAGAATTATCGTGCCTGTGGCTATCGTGCTGGTTGGATGATTGTTTCAGGTGAGAAGCGTCATGCGAAAGACTATATTGATGGGCTGAATATTCTCGCTTCAATGCGTCTGTGCTCGAATGTTCCGGGCCAGTTTGCCATTCAAACCGCCTTAGGGGGGTATCAGAGTATTTATGATCTCGTTGGAGAGGGTGGACGTTTACGCCGTCAACGAGATATGGCTTATGACATGCTGACCAGTATTCCCGGTATCACTACGGTTAAAGCTGATGCAACTCTGTATATGTTCCCCAAGTTGGACCCTAAGGTGTATCCGATTATTGACGATCAATCGTTTGCACTCGATTTGTTAAAAGAAGAAAAAGTCTTAATCGTGCAAGGTACAGGCTTTAACTGGATTCGTCCAGATCATTTCCGCATGGTATTTTTACCCAATGGTGATGATTTACAAGATGCGATGAAACGCATGGAGCGTTTCTTTCATAATTATCGAAAGCGTTTTGGGACGCTTTAATTCGTTGCCCCCTCAGTGATAGGAATAACAAGTTCAATGACTTCTGTAAGACTCGGTATTGTTGGTTTAGGTACGGTTGGTTGCGGTACACTCAGTATTCTGCGAGATAACGCGAGTTTGTTGGCGCAGCGTACGGGATGCGATATTCGTGTTAGCACTGCAGCAGTGCGTGACTTATCACGTCCGCGCACTTGTGATACGCAAGGTATTAGACTGGTTAATACCCCATTAAGTGTTGCTACCGCTGCTGATGTGGATGTGGTTGTTGAATTGATGGGTGGAACAGGTTTGGCAGTTGATGTCGTTCGTACCGCTATTGAGGCCGGCAAACACGTGATTACCGCCAATAAAGCGCTACTTGCTGAACACGGTAATGAATTGCTCGCTTTGGCTGAAGCAAAAGGCGTTATGGTTGCGTTTGAAGCTTCAGTTGCGGGAGGTATACCAGTTATCAAAGCACTGAAAGAGGGTATGGCAGGTAATGCCATTAACTGGGTTGCTGGTATCATTAATGGCACCTGCAATTACATGCTCACCGAGATGGCTAAGCCCGGCAATGATTTCGCGCCAGTATTAAAAGAAGCGCAACGCTTGGGTTACGCTGAAGCTGAGCCAAGTTTTGATATTGATGGTATTGATGCTTCGCACAAACTGGCTATTTTGGCATCAGTGGCTTTTGGTGTTCCTTTATCTCGTCAGGGTATGTTGATTGAAGGTATTACCATGGTTACAGCGGATGATATCGCTTGGGCTGATGACTTAGGATATAAAATCAAATCATTAGGTATTGCGCGTCGTCGTGAAGCGGGCATTGAATTGCGTGTTCAGTCGGCGTTAGTGCCTAAATCTAAGTTGCTCGCCAATGTTGATGATGTGATGAATGCGGTAATGGTCAATGGTAATGCCGTTGGTACGACGCTCTATTCGGGTGCTGGTGCAGGTGGTTTGCCAACGGGTTCTGCCGTGGTTGCGGATATTGTTGATGTCTGCATCGCCATGCGTACTGGTCAAGTGTTACGTCCAGCACTAGGTATAGCGATGAAGGATTTGTCGCCTTTACCCATTCTCCCATCGTCAGAGATTCAAACGGCTTATTATTTGCGTTTAAGCGTGACGGACGCGCCGGGTGTGTTGGCTAAGATTTCTGCCGTATTGGCGCATGAAGGCATTAGTATTGAAGAAATGCGTCAACAACCGGACAGTGCAAGGTCGGCTGCTGCACTGGTACTCTTAACCAATGTGGTTAAAGAGGCCGCTTTTATGAATGCGTTAACGCAGTTGTCGGCATTGACCGATCTCAAATCGCCTGTTGCTTGGTTACGCGTGGAACACCTTGCTTGATTTTTATAAAGTTTAATTTTAATTGGATATTCACAATATGAATGCTTTTGGACATCGTTACACTGGCCTGATCGATCGTTACCGTGATCGTCTACCTGTATCAGAATCAACACCGATTATCAGTTTGGGTGAAGGCAATACTCCACTGATTAAGTTGCATAACCTGCCTAAAGTTTTGAAGAAAGATGTTGATATTTACGTCAAATATGAAGGCTTAAATCCAACGGGCTCATTCAAAGATCGTGGTATGACCATGGCGGTGACCAAAGCAGTCGAAGCGGGTTCCAAAGCCATTATTTGTGCTTCAACGGGTAATACCTCGGCAGCGGCGGCAGCTTATGCGGCGCGTGCGGGCATTACCGCGTTTGTGCTTATTCCTGATGGCAAAATTGCAATGGGTAAATTAGCGCAAGCCATGATGTATGGGGCTATTACCATTCAGATTAAAGGTAATTTTGACGATGGCATGCGTTTGGTTAAAGAAGTGGCCGACAAAGCCCCTGTAACCATTGTGAACTCAATCAATCCTTATCGTTTGCAAGGTCAAAAAACGGCTGCTTTCGAAATTATCGAAGAGCTAGGTCGTGCTCCTGACTATCACTGTTTGCCAGTAGGTAATGCTGGTAATATTACAGCGCACTGGATGGGTTACTGTGAATCATCAGCGACTGATGTGACCAAAGTGACTGAATCTTGTGCTTTCTGTGAAGGGCATTGTAAGTATGCTGGGAGCATTGTGGGCAACCGTCCGAAAATGATTGGTTACCAAGCTGCTGGTTCAGCTCCCTTTATTCGTGGTGGCATGGTTGATGATCCTGAAACTATTGCCACTGCCATTCGCATTGGTCATCCACAAAGCTGGGATCGCGCCTGGAAAGTGATGCAAGAGTCAGGTGGTTGGTTCGATGAATGCACGGATGAAGATATTTTAGTGGCGCAAAAAATGTTAGCACAATACGAAGGTGTTTTCTGTGAGCCAGCATCAGCTGCTTCCTTCGCTGGTGCGATGAAGGACATTCAGTTGGGTAAAATCGCTGAAGGTAGCACCATTGTCTTGACGCTTACCGGTAATGGTATGAAAGATCCTGACACTGCTATTGCGCAATGTACGGGTAAATCGGTTATGGTGCAAATTCCAGCTGAATTAGAAGCAGTGCGTACGGCCATTCTAAATAACATGGCTCAATAAGTCGTTAGCATGAAGGGTAAAATAAACTTACCTCCAGCGATTGAGCAACAGGCAGCCTTTTGGCTGCCTGTTTGCCCTGTGCATTTGATTGCAGATCGAGATACGCTGGTATTAGCTCCGACTTCTGGCTTGGGATTGTCTTTGCCAGAAGCTCAAGGGCTTGTTGAGGCTTTTAATGGCCATTTTGCCGAAGATGGCTATTGTTTGTATGCAGTATCGGAAAGAGATTGGTTTTTAGGCTCAGAGCAGCAGTGGAAACTAAACTTTCCTTCATTAGAACAGGCTGAGTCAATGAATTGTCGTGATGCTTGGCAGCGTGGAAAAGATGCAGGAAAATGGCGAAAACTGTTGAATGAATTGCAAATGCTGTGGTTTTCAGATTCCGTTAATGTCCAGCGAGAGCAACAGGGTTACTTACCCATTAATGGGTTATGGGTCATGCAACAAAAAAGCTGGTGGCAGAAATGGTTCGAATAACGACGGTACTTGTATTAACGTTATTTGCTTTGAATGTGCAGGCAAAAGATTATTTTGGTATTACCTTAGATAGTGATACGGCTAAAACGGTTTGCCAAAAAGCAGACCGTGTGTTTGCTGATTGTGAAGTGATGGCGAATGGGGACGCGGTGATTCAGGGTAACGGCTTATTGCGACTGCTCAATCCGGTTATTCAGCAAGCACGAGTGAGCTTTGCCGAAGATGGTAAAGCAGATGAATTAGTGGTGTTGACGCGTCCCTTATCGGAAAAGTCGATTGAAAAGCTCATTAAGCATTTGCGTGAAGATTACGACTTAGCCAACTTAACGGAATTATCTGTTGAAAATCTGATGGATATTCGTGGTCGTCGCTGGGATGTTCAGCCGCTGTGTACGATGAATAAGCCGTGTAATTTTCAGGTAAAAATAACAAGTCACTCGAAATAAAACTTAGTGCTTGCGTGTCGACTCAATAAACTTTACAATGCTAATATCACCTGTAGTATTACAGATCTGTTGGGGGCGTACTGGCTTCGACGGGGATAGTAAGGCTAAAGGGGCATGTCGAGGGTGTCGGGTACCTCGTAAATCCATTTGACAAAATATAGTCGCAAACGACGAAAACTTCGCTCTCGCCGCTTAAACGCGAGGCCCTTGCCATTAGCTCTCTGATGGGCTAATTTACCAAGGTCATTTACATCAGATCGTCATGACGATGTCTATAAGTCGTGGCTAAACTTAATAGACTGTGTTGTTGTTCTCCCTGTCTGTTGGGTTGAGCGACAACGAGAATAATAAACAGACTACACATGTAGAACCGATAGTTAAGCATCTTCGGACGGGGGTTCAACTCCCCCCGCTTCCACCAATTAGCCAATTCAAGCCGTTTTATAACGGCTTTTTTAATGCTCGAGATTCATCTCAAGTTTATCCATTGCTGGCTTCAACTAAGGTATTAGCGTCAATGTGTCTCAGGCTGTCCGTTGAAATGGCCAATGCGTCACTAGCTTCATTGACCTCTACGGTTAAACAAGCTCCCTTGGCTAAATCACCGAATAAAATGGCATCGGCAAGGGGGCGTTTGAGTTCTGTTTCGATCACTCTGTCTAGGGGGCGTGCGCCCATTTTTACGTCATAGCCTTTTCGAGCCAACCAACTTCTGGCTTCATGTGACAACTGCAACTGGTAGCCTTTGTTGGCTACCAATGCTTCAAGGGCAAAAATAGCTTTATCGACCACTTTTGGCATCACCTCTGCCGACAGGGGCGAGAAGGGAATAATGGCATCGAGTCGATTACGAAACTCAGGCTTAAAGGTGTTGTCTAAAGCTTTTTGTGATTGATGCGCAAAGCTATCTGCATCGACAAATCCCAAGGTGTTACGTTGCAATTGCTCAGCGCCAACGTTAGAGGTCATAATCAGAATTAAATTACGACAATCTGCTGTACGTCCGTTGTTGTCCGTTAAACGACCATCATCCATCACTTGTAGTAGCAAGTTGAAAATATCAGGATGAGCCTTTTCGATCTCATCGAGTAACAGCACTGAGTGAGATTGTTTGAGGATGGCCTCAGTGAGCAATCCACCTTTTTCATAGCCTACATAGCCGGGTGGGGCGCCAATCAGTCGTGCCACACTATGGCTTTCCATGTATTCCGACATATCAAAGCGATGTAGCGGAATGCCGAGATGTTTTGCTAGTTGTTTGGCCAGTTCGGTTTTACCCACACCTGTTGGACCGGTGAACAGAAAGCTTCCCCAAGGTTTATTGGGTGCTCTAAGACCTGCGCGTGCCAATTTGATGGCATCGACAACCCGTTGAATGGCGGCGTTTTGACCGAACACAACATGCTGCAGGCTACTGTTGAGGGCGCGCAACTGCTCTCTATCATCAGTGTTAGAGTCGGTTAGGGGAATCTGTGTTTGCTTACTCAGTAAGTGGCGAATATCGCTAGCCGTAATACGAGACTTTCGTTTGTTTGCTGGTTTTGCGCGTTCTTGTGCTCCGACTTCATCCATCAAATCAATAGCTTTGTCGGGCAGATGACGATCAGTTAAGTAACGAGCTGACAGTTCTGCTGCTGCGGTTAGGGCGCTGTTGGTGTAGTGTACTTGATGGTGTTGTTCAAACTGCGTTTTCAGTCCTTTTAAAATGCTAACCGTGTCTTGCACGCTGGGTTCGAGTACATCCACTTTTTGAAAACGTCGATTCAATGCTTTATCTTTTGAAAAACTTTGGCGATACTCTTCAAAGGTGGTTGCCCCGATACACTTTAGCGTGCCACGTGCGAGGGCTGGCTTTAGCAAATTAGCTGCATCCATAGCACTACCTTGCACGCTACCAGCGCCGACAATGGTGTGGATTTCATCAATAAAAATGACGGCGTTGGGAATGCGTTCCAGTTGTGTCAGCATGGTTTTGAAACGTTTTTCAAAGTCACCTCGATAGCGTGTGCCTGCTAATAGCGCACCCAAATCGATACTATAAATTTGCGCATTAGCTAGACCTTCTGCTAGTGTATTTTGTTCGGCGGCTAACGCCAGTGCCTCAGCAATAGCGGTTTTGCCTACGCCGGGTTCTCCGACCAAAAGCGGGTTGTTTTTACGACGTCGCAGTAAGATTTCGCTAACGCGGAGTAGTTCGCTGTCTCGTCCAATCACTGGGTCAATTTTGCCCGCTTTCACTAGACTGTTTAGATGAATGGCGTAAAGTGAGAGTGCATCTTCCGTCTCTTCTTTATCAGCTTTGTGTGTGTGTGTTTTCTGTGTTGCGCTAGGTTCATCTTTACGTAAACCATGTGCGATGTAACTGAGCATGCTGGCTTTATCGGCACCAGAGCTTTCTAACAGGGCAACGGCTTGGCTATCGCGCTCACTATAAAGTGCGACTAAAATACCGAGACTGGTAACTTTTTGAGCTGGTTGCTGCTGTTGACTATTAAAAATAGCCCGTTCGATGACACGTTGTAGGGCAATGGTAGGAATAGGCTCTTCTTCTTCACCATCAATCAGCTCTTGATGATCAATCAGGTCATCAAGTTGTTCATTCAGTTTTTGAATGTCGACTAAGCAAGCGGCTAAAGCTTGTTGTACATTTTTCTGCTGTGTGAGTAGTCGCAGTAAATGTTCCAAGGTAACGTAGGCATGTTGCTGAGATTGCGCAAAGCCAAAGGTATTGGAGAGTAGCGTTTGCACATCTTTATCTAGCATAGACATAATGGACTCTCTTCTTATTTATGAACGCTCTGGTTGCATGGTTGCCAATAAAGGATAGCCTTCAGCTCGGGCACTTTGCTGCACTTGACTGACTTTTGTTTCAGCGATTTCTTTATAGTAAGTACCACAAACGGCACTGCCTTCATGGTGAATTTGTAACATAATTTCGGTGGCTTGTTCAACTGGATGGCGAAAATAGCGCATGAGTAAATCGATAACAAAATCCATCGGTGTGAAATCGTCATTATGCAAAATGACATCGTAGCGACGCGGTGGTTGATAGTGTAGTTGCTCGAGTAGTTCTGGAGCTAAATCGGATAAGGACATAGTTGGTAAGCTCTTGATATGACGTTATTCTAGCGTGACTTTAGCGTACAAATGACCACCAGGTTGATGGCGATCAGCAGGTAGCCCTTTATGCTTAAAACGGATATAGCTACCTTCCTTTACCTGTTTCGTAATATTGACTTTAAATAATCCTGAGGGGGTATCGTAGTACATTTCTCCTCCCGTTTCCCACAAACGACGTGGTACTTTGATGAGCATGTAAAGATCGCCACCGCGAATTTTGAAGGGAGCATGATGGGTGAGTTTAAATGAGACAACATAATCACCTGCTGGACCACCAAATAATCCAGGGAAACCTTTTCCGAGGAAACGAAACTCTTTATTATTTAAAGCGCTACTATCAAAAGGCAAGCGTGTATTGAGACTGGGAACTAAAAACGAACCCTCTCGTAGTAAACGAAAAGCGTACTTTAATGTTAGCGGATAAACCATATTGCGATCACGTCCACGCCCGGCCTGCGGCGTCCAATGATCGAATTGAGCTGAACGATGAGGGCGTGAATATTGGTAACTGGGTGTGTGATGCTGTCCCTGATGACGCTGATGTTGTGCCCGCTGCGCTGCTTGCGCAAGAGACTGAACCGCTGAGTCATAAGCTTGTCTGTGACGACTTAATACTTCGTAAGCCTCTGATACTTCTTGAAAACGACTGGTAGCCAGAGGATGATCACTCACATCTGGATGATATTGTTTCGCCAACTTGCGAAAAGCAGCCTTAATTGTCGAAAGCTCACAAGCCTGCGCTACGCCCAATACCGAATAATAGTCTTTTTCTGCATCAAATAAGTTCATCATCTAAGGCACCGAAACTTAAAATTACACTGAACAACCTTGGCTGTTTAAGATGATAACTCAAACAGCACCACTTCCTTCAACTATGCAATGCTCATGCCAACTGCGCTAGAATGCGATTAAATGTTTCACTTGGTCGCATCGCTTGAGTTAAACGCACAGGGTCGGCGTGGTAATAGCCACCTAAATCCTGTGCTTTACCTTGTGCCGCCATTAACTCGGCCACAATCGCCGATTCTTGTTCAGCGAGTGCTTTGGCGATAGGAGCAAAGGCTTGAGCGAGTTCAGTGTCTTTACTCTGTTGCGCTAAGGCTTGACACCAATAGAGTGCCAGATAAAAGTGGCTACCACGATTGTCTAGCTGGCCAAGTTTGCGGCCTGGTGATTTATCCTCGTCTAAGAAACGGCCATTGGCTTGATTCAAGCAGTCAGCCATGACAGCGATACGAGCATTATTCGATTTATGCGCTAAGTCCTCCAATGAAACCGCAATGGCCAAGAACTCACCTAGAGAATCCCAACGTAAGAATCCTTCTTCTGTAAATTGCTGAACGTGTTTAGGAGCAGAACCACCCGCACCCGTTTCAAACAAGCCACCGCCTGCCAATAAGGGTACGATTGACAACATTTTGGCACTGGTACCTAACTCTAAAATGGGGAAGAGATCCGTTAAGTAGTCACGCAGTACATTACCGGTAACAGAGATGGTGTCTAGTCCAGCTTTAGCACGCTCAAGGCTTAGGCGAACGGCTGCTCTCGGATCCAAAATTTGAATATCCAAACCTTGGGTATCGTGTTGGTTTAAATAGTGACGAACGAGGTTGATCAGGTGAGCATCATGAGCACGTTGTGGGTCTAACCAGAAAATAGCTGGCGTTTGTGTTAAGCGCGCACGCGTCACAGCGAGTTTAACCCAATCTTGCACGGCAATGTCTTTCGTTTGGCACATACGCCAAATATCACCTGCTTCCACACGATGTTGCATCAAAATTTGATGTGTGTTGATATCAACGACGCGAACGGTGCCGGCAGAGGTCATTTCAAAGGTTTTGTTGTGCGAACCATATTCTTCTGCGGCTTGAGCCATTAAGCCAACGTTGGGAACCGTGCCCATGGTTGCTGGATCAAAAGCACCGTGCGTTTTACAGAACTCGATCGTTTCGGCATAAATACCCGCGTAGCAACGGTCTGGAATCATAAACAGGGTATCTTGTTGCTGTCCTTGTGCATTCCACATTTGCCCTGAACTACGAATGGCCGCTGGCATAGACGCATCGACAATGACATTACTGGGCACGTGGAAGTTAGTGATGCCTTTATCGGAATCGACCATGGCAACCTTGGCTTGTGTTTCATAACAAGCCGCTAGATCCGTTTCAATGCTCTTACGTTCTGCTTCTGGTAAATTGGCAATTTTGGCATAAACGTCACCAATACCGTTGTTTAAGTTGACGCCCAGTGCTTGGAGTGTCGCTTGGTGCTTCTCTAGCGCTGGCGCGTAAAATACGGAAACGGCATGACCAAACATGATGGGGTCAGAAACCTTCATCATGGTGGCTTTTAAGTGTAAAGACAACAACAGATTATTGCTTTTGGCTACTTGTGTTTGCGTTTGATAAAACTGGCGCAATTTAGCAACAGACATCACCGAAGCATCAATGATTTCTTTAGCTTGAAGCGACAAGCTATCTCTAAGGGCAGTAACCTGTCCAACACCATCAATGTGCTCAATGCGCACCTGCGTTGACGATGCGATGATGCGTGACTGTTCGCTACCATAAAAGTCCCCTTCATTCATATGCGCAACATGCGATTGAGATTGAGGTGACCAAGCACCCATGCTATGGGGGTGCTTTTTAGCATAGGCTTTTACAGGACCAGCCACGCGACGATCAGAGTTGCCTTCACGCAATACCGGGTTGACGGCACTACCCAGCACTTTAGCGTAACGCTCTTTGATGGCTTTTTCGTTATCATTCGTTGGCTGGGCGGGATAGTCGGGTAGTGCATAACCTTGAGATTGTAATTCTTTGATGGCCGCAACCAGTTGCGGCACAGAAGCACTGATGTTAGGTAATTTGATGATATTAGCTTCTGGTCGGGCGCATAAAATAGCAAGCTCTTGCAAATCGTCCGCATGTTGCTGCGCTTCTGTTAAGTAGTCTGCAAAATTGGCTAAAATTCGACCCGCCAAAGAGATGTCTTTGGTATGAATGCGAATCCCTGCTTTGCTGGTGATGGCTTGTACGATAGGCAATAATGAGTGGGTCGCTAGTGCGGGCGCTTCATCAGTGTAAGTGTAAATAATTTCGTTGGGAGTCGTGCTCATGCTGCTAATACCTAACTAAAACTTAAGGGGTAAAACTAAGTGGTAAAATTAAGGGTAACTGTGTAAATCTTGGGTTAGTGTTTGTAAACAATTGAGATAGGCGATTTCGTCTGGCATGCTGTTGTTGCGCTGTGCTTGCCACAAAGCCTGTCCAAGGCATTCCATCATTTGATGCTCTGCTTCTAGTGATGCTTGTGTGGATTGGCAGAGTAAATGATAACAACGGGCTATGCCCAAAGGTCTGTCTGTCGCGATTTGCTCACGCAAAGCCAAATGCATGCCCATATGCAAAAAAGGATTAGTATCTCCCGATTCGACTGCCCAGTCGCGATAGGAAGCATTATCGGCTAATACTTGCTGGTGATACTCTGGATGTTCGGCGATCACTTGTACTACTTGCTGCTCTAGCGTGCTGAGTACTTGTCCTTGCAGGTGTTTTTGCCAGCTGGTTTTATAAAACTGGCGTAGACTCTTCCTGTCCGATCCAAACACGGTTAAAGCCCACCCATGTTATCATTCCAAAAGCTGCCGAACATCAACCCAAAAAACAGGCTAACAGCAAATAAGCCGTACCACTGTTTTTTTTGATTTCGATTTAATCCCATCAACCAGCGACTGATTCGACCTTCTGTCTGATCTGCATTATGAAAATAGAAAATCAATAGTCCTGTTATGCCTGACAAGGCTACTAAATTAGCTAGCAGACTGGTTTCTAGCCAAATTCCCAACCCTATAGCCACTAGCATGCCAATAAAAATGCCGAAAACCAGCATTAAAACTCTCCATTATGTATGTTCGTTAACAATTGTTACATTGTAACTGTTTTACGGTGTTTTGTTGTTATTTTCTGTTGGGGTTTGATGGTAAGGTCGATTGTAATTCGGCAATGTGTAGCCAAGATTCTAACCAAAACTGTTGAAAATAGTGGGCAGTATTATCTAATGCCTGCAATATGGGTAACTTAGTTTGTTGAAGTTCAAGTTCATGACGGAAGCTTTGCCAAGTATCTCGCCACAACAAGGTCGTTCTATCGACAACGGTGATGGGATCCTGCTTTAACAAGTGAATGAGTTTTCCTGTGTAAGAAAGTGCTAGCGCATTCATGGCTTTAGCTGTGTTTTCTGGATGCCAGTGATCTGGTTCAGAAAGGTTGTTTGTGGCCGTTAGTTGCGAAAAATTCTGTTTGAGTGCGATTTGCCACTGACGATAAAAGCGTTTTAACCATGGTTGATAATCGACTAGCGTGTGAAGATCAATGTGTTCTGATGATTTTTCATGATCTAGCGGTAATTCTTCCACAGCGCGGCTTGCACTGGTTGGATCTAGCTTAAAGACCGGAATCATTAAGGTTGGCAACTGTTGTTGAATGTGTTGCGCCAAGTTTTGATAATGAACTGTGGGGTTGAGGGCGATTTGATTGAGAATCATGTGATCACTTCCAAAAAATTACTGTTCCATCGGTTAATGCTTAGCTGGGATAGCTCCGCTCAAATGCTTATGGGACGGGAATCCTGTTTACGCAGCACTAAAGCGAAGGGGAAGGGTTGAACTTATTAGCAGGTTGCTAAATTACGAATACCCTTCCACCAGCTAAAATAATCTAGGGAAGTTAAAAATCAAGCGAAGTGAGGTTTTTAGCAGTTACCTACATTACTTGTTGAGCAAAGTCAGCTAGACGAGAACGCTCACCACGCTGTAAGGTAATGTGAGCATTGTGTTGCCATCCTTTAAAGTGATCGACCACAAAGGTTAATCCTGAAGTCGTCTCGCTTAAATAAGGTGAGTCAATTTGGGCAATGTTACCAATACACACCATCTTAGTTCCAGGACCAGCGCGCGTAATGAGCGTTTTCATCTGTTTGGGTGTTAGGTTCTGCGCTTCATCGATGATGATAAACTTATTCAAGAAGGTTCGGCCACGCATAAAGTTCATTGACTTAATTTTTATGCGTTGTTTAATGATTTCTTGCGTGGTGTTCGTCTGCCATTTGGCCGCACCTTCTTCAGGTTGGGTGAGTACTTCAAGGTTATCCATGAGTGCACCCATCCATGGTGCCATTTTTTCCTCTTCCGTGCCAGGTAAAAAACCGATATCTTCACCAATGGGAATAGTTGCACGTGTCATAATAATTTCGTTATAACGCTTATCGTCAATCGTTTGTGCCAGTCCAGCGGCTAGGGCGAGTAAGGTTTTACCTGTACCAGCCGGACCAAGTAAGGTAACAATATCAATGTCGGGATCCATTAAAAAATTGAGCGCGAAATTTTGTTCCCGATTGCGTGCATGAATACCCCATACGCCTTGGTGACTGTTGCGATAGTCGCGTGGGAAGCGCAGTACACTGCTGTTGCCATCGATATGGTCAACGATGGCGGAGAAGCCATGTTCATCGGCGGTATGTAGGCATTCATTTGGTACCCAAGGATTATCTGTCGGCGTTTCAATGCGATAGAAGGTATTGCTGCCTTCTTGCCAAGAAGTTAGGGCCTTACCATTATTTTCAAAGTAGTCATCAGGTAGCTCGCGCATGCCTGTGTAGAGTAAATCACTGTCTTCAACAACACTGTCATTAAAATAATCTTCGGCATGTAAACCGACAGCTGATGCCTTAATGCGCATGTTAATGTCTTTAGTGACGAGCGTAACGTGTGTTTTTGGATCGAGTTGCTGCAGTGCTAACCCACACTTGAGAATGGTATTGTCGGCTTTATGCGTCGGGAAAATTTCATTAAGGTCAAAATCGAGTGGACGCGTTTCAAAATACAATTTCCCAGGATTGCCCTTACGCCCTTTACCCACTGGTTTATTCTTGCCCACACCCATACTCGCAATTTTTGCTAAAGGTAGACCTTTTTCGATTTCTGCAGCGCTGGCACTGCCAATTAATTGATCTAATAGTCGGTTGGTTTCACGAACGTTGCGAGCAATTTCGGAAATCCCTTTTTTGTTGGCATCTAACTCTTCGAGTACCACCATGGGAATGAATAAATCGTGTTCGTCGAATGCAAATAATGCCATTGGGTCATGCATCAATACGTTTGTGTCGATGACAAAAAGGCGTTTACCAGTAATGTGGGTGCGGTTGGCAATCATCGAGTCGCTCCTAGTTAGTCGTCATAAATTACGCCATCAGTTGTTTCAGCTGCACGAGCACTGCCTCTACGTGTTCAGGTACGCTCACCTTACGCCATTCATGGCGCACAACGCCTTCTGGATCAATTAAGAAGGTGCTGCGTTCAATCCCTATGTATTTTTTGCCATAGTTGGTTTTTTCTTTTAAAACCGCAAAAAGCTGACATAGTTGTTCATCAGTATCACAAATCAATGGAAAAGTTAGGTTAAATTTATGCGAAAACTTTTCGTGTGATTTCATATCATCACGAGATACGCCAATCACCGCTGTTGACAAGGCTTCAAAATCGTTTAGACGTTCTTGAAAAGCTAAGCTTTCTTGCGTACAACCCGGTGTGTCATCGCGTGGATAAAAATAAAGTACAGTCCAATGACCTTTAAAGTTATCTTGAGTAAGTGTTTGTTCTGGGTAAGCAGAAACAGAAAAGGCGGGAAGTGCTTGATTTAACGAAATACTCATCTCAGTAGACTCCATGTGAAGGACAAACAATAAAGCTTAACTAATTTACCGGCAGCGCTAAGCCGTTAGACTAGCTTCAAGCTATAATATACATCACATGAAATTATTGATATAGAGAGTGAGTCGTCTGTTATGCCTCAACGTTGGCAAGTTCATCCAGACAATCCGCAACAACGCTTGTTGTTGCAAGCGACGCAGTGTTTGCAAAAAGGGGGAGTAATCGCTTATCCCACAGATTCAGGTTATGCTCTGGGTTGTTGCCTCGACAGCAAAGAAGCGGTAGAGCGTATCCGTCGTATTCGTGCCTTATCCGAAACCCATCACTTCACACTGGTTTGTAAAGACTTATCGCATTTAAGTCAATATGCTCAGGTAGATAATCGCGTTTTTCGTATGCTAAAAAGCATGACGCCAGGTGCCTTCACCATTATTTTACCAGCAACCAAAGATGTGCCCAAACGACTCTGGCACCCTAAGCGCAGCACCATTGGTCTGCGTATACCAGACTATAAAGTGGTACACGCATTACTGAACGAGTTAGCTGGTCCTTTATTGAGCGTGAGTTTAATTATGCCCGATGAGGATTGGCCTTTGGTTGATGCAGATACCATTGAAGAGCGCATTGGAGCACAGATTGATGGCATCATCGATTCAGGTTGGGTGGGGCATGAGCCGACAACCGTGGTAGATTTAACTAGTGGTGAAGCGGAAATCATTCGTCAGGGTGCTGGAAAATTATAAGGTAAAAAAACACATGGATGAAAAATTACAAAAAGTCTTGGCGCGAGCGGGATTAGGTTCACGACGTGAAATTGAAGCATGGATTAGTGCCGGTTTTGTTAAAGTGAATGGACAGGTTGCCAAGTTGGGTGATCGTGTGTCGGAAAAGGACCAGTTGCAAGTACGTGGTCGTCGCTTATCGCCACAAGAGCTGGCTGTGCCTGTTACTGAAGTTATTTTGTATAATAAGCCTGAAAATGAATTGGTTACGCGTTCGGATGAACAAGGGCGAGACACCATTTTTGCGCGTTTGCCCAAACCTAAGTCGGGGCGCTGGATTGCGGTTGGTCGTTTGGACATCAATACGACGGGGTTGCTGTTGTTAACCAATAACGGTGAATTGGCCAATCGACTCATGCATCCTTCAAAGGCCATTGAAAGAGCTTACCTAGTGCGTGTGTTTGGTGAGGTTTCCAAAGATATTTTGGATAAGCTGGTGCAAGGTGTTCCCTTGGATGATGGTATGGCGAATTTTGATAAGCTCGAACCCTTGAAATCTTTTGAACCAACGAACAGTATTAATCGTTGGTACAAGGTAACTTTGTTAGAAGGTCGTAACCGCGAGGTGCGACGATTGTGGGAAAGTCAGGGTGTACAAGTGAGTCGTTTGAAGCGTATTGCCTTTGGCAATATCAGCCTACCAAAAACCTTGCGTCAGGGTAAAACCATGTCAGCCACATTAGCGCAAATTAATGACCTCTTGACCATGGTGGATTTGCCTAAGATGGAGGCACCAGAACCACGTAAAGCCGCTCGTCCGTTCAACCGTGACGGTAAACGCATGGCATTGCCACCTGTTAAGCCTAAGCAGAATGATAGTGCAGATCATGATGACTGGCGTTTTTCAGAAGGTCGCCAGAGAAGCCAGCTGACTGCGACAGGCAGACTTCGTAATGCCATGCCGACTCCACGCAAAATCATTGCGGTAACGCAAGGGAAGGCGCAAGCTCCAACCCGAACAACGCTCAGTCGTAAACCTGTACCTCGCAAGACGTGGCGGGATAACGATGATGACTATATTGATTGATGCGAACGAAATATGATGCAAAAAAGCCAGCTTATTTGCTGGCTTTTTTGTGCTTGGTCTCACTTAAATTTGTAATAGTTGGCGTTTAAATACTTAACCACCGCATCAACATCTTCTGGAAACCAGCCAGCGGAGGTTTGTGTATTACAGTTCTCAACAAAAGTCGCTAGACTGGTTAGGTTTTTAACCTTGCGGTTGTCACGTTTGTAAACGTCTGCTTGGTGACAGCTGACGCAGTTGGTTTGAATGAGTTTTTTGGCATGATCGGTATTAGCAAAGCTGGGTGCGCTGATGCTCAAGCAAATGCCTGTAAAAAGTAATGGTTTCAACATGATATTAGCCCTCTTGATCAAGTATTATTAATGGTGGTACAAGATCATCATAAGGTATTGTCAATAGAATGGGAAGGTGTTGCCGCCGCTAGAGTTGACGTGACTATTGTGGTCTTTTTTTAAAAATCATTTTAATGCCGATCAAGATGGTATAGCATGCATCAAATTTTTTAGAATCATGAGAAGCTGGATATGAAATTAGCGATATTTGATTTGGATAATACCCTTATCGCTGGCGATAGTGATTATGAGTGGGGTGAGTTTGTGGTGCGCAAGGGCTTGGTTGATGCGCAGACTTATGCAGCGCAAAATGCCGCTTTTTATGAAGACTATAAGTCAGGTCAATTAGATATTATTGCTTATCAGCGCTTTGCGCTTGCTCCTTTAGTGGGTATTCCGGTAGCTCAACTTAAGGCATTACACCAAGAGTTTATGCAAACGGTTATTGAGCCTTTGGCCTTACCCAAAGCCTTTGCCTTGATTGAACAACATCGTTCCCAAGGTCATCAGCTATTGGTGATTACCGCAACCAATCGTTTTATTACCGAACCCATTGTGCGTTGGTTAGGGATTGATGAAATTATTGCTACCGATCCCGCCTTTGATGAACAGGGGCATGTCTTAGGTGATGTGGTCGGTATCCCCAGTTTTCAAGAAGGAAAAATACAGCGCTTGCAACACTGGTTAGCGCAAAAAGGCTTCACGCCCTCTGAAACCTGGTTCTATTCTGACTCTCGTAATGATTTGCC
This sequence comes from Gammaproteobacteria bacterium, assembly GCA_014763665.1. Lineage (GTDB taxonomy): Bacteria > Pseudomonadota > Gammaproteobacteria > Thiomicrospirales > Thiomicrospiraceae. The sequence goes on along the minus strand of JACXUY010000009.1, from coordinate 7,206 downwards.
ATTATTACAACAAGTTAACCATCCTATTGCGGTTGATCCTGATGATGTTTTGCGTGAATACGCACAATCGCATGCATGGCCAATCATGTCTCTGCGGGAAGTTTAGCAGGATATCTGGTATCATATTAAAATCATTTTGCCATGAATGGGCGTATAAAAGGGCTGGCTCATAGTGCATGCCTGCCTGACTTACCCGTCTGCGTGTGTTCGTGGTGTGTTAATTTTCATGACCCCATGAGGAAGAAATATGAGCGAAACCTTTGTTGACCTCGATCCACAAGAAACGCAAGAGTGGTTGGATGCCCTTGCGTCGGTGGTGGAGTTTGAAGGAACGGAGAAAGCACAACATCTCATCAATAGTCTAATCGCTCACGCGCGCAAATATGGCATTGATACCCTTTACAGTGCGAATACCCCTTACATCAACACCATTCCCGCTGAGCAACAAACAGCTTATCCGGGCGATCAAGAAATAGAGGGTCGTTTACGTTCATTGATTCGTTGGAATGCGATGGCGATGGTGGTAAAAGCCAATCGTTTATCGACTGAATTGGGTGGTCATATTGCCTCTTTTGCCTCTAGCGCAACCCTTTATGAAGTGGGTTTTAACCACTTCTTTAAAGGTCCCGATGCACCAACGGGCGCCGATATGATTTTCTTCCAAGGTCACACATCGCCCGGTATGTATGCTCGTGCCTTCATGGAAGGTCGTTTAACCGAGGAAGATTTGGGCAAATTCCGCCAAGAAGTCGATGGCGGAGGTTTATCTTCTTATCCTCACCCTTGGTTGATGCCTGATTTTTGGCAGTTCCCTACGGTATCGATGGGGCTTGGTCCATTAATGGCGATTTATCAAGCACGCTTTATGAAGTATATGCATGCGCGTGGTTTGATTGATGCAACAGGACGTAAAGTCTGGGCCTTCCTGGGTGATGGCGAAATGGACGAGCCTGAATCGCAAGGTGCGATAGCTTTAGCAAATCGTGAGCAATTAGATAATTTAATTTTTGTTGTTAACTGTAACTTGCAACGTCTGGATGGCCCCGTTCGTGGTAATGGCAAAATTATTCAAGAATTAGAAGGCAACTTCCGAGGTGCTGGCTGGAATGTTCTTAAAGTTGTTTGGGGCAGTGAGTGGGACGGTTTACTAGCACGCGATAAGTCTGGTAAGTTAATGCAGCGCATGATGGAAGTGGTTGATGGCGAGTATCAAGCCTACAAAGCGCGCGGTCCTGCCTATGTGCGTGAGCATTTCTTTGGTAAGTATCCAGAAACGGCTGATCTTGTCAAAGATATGTCAGACGATGAAATCTTTAAGCTGTCGCGTGGTGGTCATGATCCACGTAAGATTTATGCGGCTTACAAGCAGGCAACCGAACATCAAGGTCAGCCTACCGTTATCCTAGCCCATACAGTTAAGGGTTATGGCATGGGCGAGTATGGTGAGGGTACGATGGCTGCGCACCAACAGAAAAAACTAGACATCAACGGGTTACGTCATTTCCGTGACCGTTTTAGCATCCCCATTTCTGATAGTGAACTCGATAATGTTCCTTTCTATAAGCCACAAGACGATTCAGCAGTGATGAGCTATTTACATGAGCGTCGTGCTGCTTTGGGTGGCTATTTGCCTTCTCGTCAGGATCGTTCGGAGACATTGCCTGTACCAGAGTTGTCGGCTTTTGATGCATTGTTGCAGGGAACGGGTGAACGCACCATGTCAACCACCATGGCCTTTGTGCGTATTTTAGCGGTGTTGTTGCGAGATAAAGCGGTTGGTCCACGCGTTGTACCTATTATTCCTGATGAGGCGCGTACCTTTGGTATGGAAGGTCTGTTCCGCCAAGTGGGTATTTATGATCCGGCAGGTCAGCTTTACGAGCCAGTCGATGCCAACCAAGTGATGTGGTACAAGCAAGCACAGAATGGTCAGGTGTTACAAGAAGGCATTAACGAAGCGGGCGCTATGTCCTCTTGGATCGCGGCCGCAACCAGCTATGCCAATCATGGCGTAGCGATGATTCCTTTTTACATTTATTACTCGATGTTTGGTTTCCAACGAATTGGCGATTTGGTGTGGGCAGCGGGCGACTCTCAAGCGCGTGGCTTTATGCTTGGTGGTACTGCCGGTCGTACCACTTTGGCGGGTGAGGGTCTGCAACATCAAGACGGTCACAACCTGATCCAGTTTGGTCAAGTACCTAACTGTATGACTTACGATCCGACCTTTGCTTATGAATTGGCGGTGATTGTTCAAGACGGCTTACGTCGCATGACGGCCGAAAAAGACAAAGTCTTCTACTATGTCACCGTGATGAATGAAAATTATGAGCATCCTGCCATGCCAGCTGGTGTCGAAGATCAGATTATTCAGGGGCTGTATCGTTTTTCTGAAGCCTCTGGAGGGGGTCCTCGTGCTCAGTTAATGGGTTCGGGTACGATTTTACGTGAGGTGATTAAAGCAGCAGAACTCCTGTCGCAAGATTGGGGTGTTCAGGCCGACGTTTGGTCAGCAACCAGCTTCAATTTACTCAAACGAGACGGTGATGAGTGTGAGCGTTGGAATACCTTGCATCCGCTCGAACATAAACGCGTTCCGTTTATTACTAAACAGTTAGCGGGTAGTGAAGGGCCGGTGATTGCGGCAACAGACTACCTACGAGCTTATGCCGATCAAGTTCGTGCCTTTGTTCCAAGTGATTTTGTGGTTTTGGGAACCGATGGCTTTGGTCGTTCGGATACACGCGCTCAACTACGTCAGTTCTTTGAAGTCAATGCGCATTATATTGTTATTGCAACACTCAAGGCTTTGGCGGATCGTGGCGAAGTGCCTGCTCAAATGGTCGCTGATGCGATTGTACGTTATGATATCGATGCGGATAAACCCGCACCTTGGACAGTTTAAGGGGAGGATGCAGTATGTCTATTAAACCAATGCTTCTCCCAGATATCGGCGACTTTAAGGGCGTTGATGTCATTGAAATTTTAGTGAAAGAAGGTGATGTGGTTGCCGTTGATGATGCCTTGTTGGTATTAGAAAGCGACAAAGCAACGATGGAAATTCCTTCGCCGATGGCCGGTAAAATCGTTAGCCTGAAAGTGAAAGTGGGTGATAAGGTGAGCACGGGGGTGCTGATTGCCGATATCGAAGCGGATGAGTCAGTAGCTGCGGTTCAAACCACTGTTGCACCTCAGCCAACTTCTGCACCACCAGTAGCCCCTGCCTCAGCTCCAGTATCGACAGCAGTTCAAACGCCAACTCCAGCACCCACTATGCCAGTAGAAAAACCGATTAATGCACCTGTTGCGGGTGCTAAGGCACATGCCAGCCCATCGGTTCGTTTGTTTGCCCGTGAGTTGGGTGTGGATTTGTCCTTAGTGACAGGCACAGGGGTTAAGGGGCGTATCAGTAAAGATGATGTACAAGCCTTTGTTAAGGGTGTGATGTCTGGTGCTAAAGCCTTACCGAATTCGGCTGGCGCTGCAGGCGGTATGGGTATCCCATCCATCAAACAGCCTAACTTTGCTGATTTTGGTGAGATTGCTTCTGAGCCATTATCACGTATTAAGAAAATTTCGGGTAAGCATCTGCACGCTTGCTGGCTGAATGTTCCCCATGTTACTCAGTTCGATGAATGCGACATTACCGAAATGGAAGCTTTCCGCACCAGCTTAAAAGAGCAAGCGAAAGCTCGTGGTGTGGGTGTGACACCGCTGATTTTCGTTATCAAAGCAGCGATTGCAGCCTTGAAGAAGTTCCCACAGGTGAATGCTTCTTTATCTGCCGATGGTGAGAATCTGATTCTTAAGCAGTATTACCATATTGGTGTGGCGGTAGACACACCCAATGGCTTGGTTGTTCCTGTCATTCGTGATGCAGATAAAAAGTCAGTTTGGGAATTGGCAGAAGCCTTGAAAGAACTCAGTCATAAAGCGCGTGAAGGTAAGTTGTCTCCTGCTGATATGTCAGGAGCGACTTTCTCCATTTCTAGCCTAGGTGGTATTGGCGGCACTCAGTTTACACCAATTGTGAATGCGCCTGAAGTGGCTATTCTAGGGGTTTCTAAAGCGAAAATGCAGCCGGTATGGAATGGTTCAAGCTTTGAACCGCGCTTGATAATGCCGTTTTCCATGTCTTACGATCATCGTGTGATTGACGGTGCGCAAGGCGTTCGTTTTACCACTTATTTGGGTCAAATGCTGACCGATATTCGTCAATTGCTGTTGTAAGGAGCGAATATGGGACAAATTATTGATATTAAGATTCCTGATTTGGGCGATTTTAAAGACGTTCGTGTGATTGAGATTCTGGTTAGCGCCGGTGAGGATGTATCGATTGATCAGCCGCTGATCACGCTAGAGAGCGACAAAGCGACAATGGAGATTCCCAGCCCGCATTCGGGAAAAATCGCCTCGCTCAGTGTTAAAGTTGGCGATATCATCAATACAGGCGTGGTCATTGGTCAAATGGCCAGCTCTAGTACGGCTAAATTGAGTGAAGCGGAAAAGCAGACGGCTAAACCTGCCAGTGAAACTACGAATAGTGTGCCTTCGGCCTTGCCTGTGACAGGTGATGCGGACATGCACTGCGAAGTATTAGTGTTAGGTGGTGGTCCCGGTGGTTACACTGCCGCTTTTCGTGCAGCCGATTTGGGCAAGCAGGTCATTTTGATCGAGCGTTATGATGTGATTGGTGGCGTATGTCTGAATGTCGGCTGTATTCCTTCAAAGACCTTGTTACATATGTCACACATTCTCAATGAAACCAAGGAAATGGGCGCACATGGTATTAGCTTTGCCGAGCCACAAATCGATTTAGATAAAATGCGTGGCTTCAAAGAAAGTGTCATTAAAAAACTCACCACAGGCCTAATGGGCTTGGCTAAGCAACGTAAAGTGCAAGTGGTGCATGGTTTGGGCGCTTTTTCCGATAGTCATACGCTAGCCGTTACAGACAAAGAAGGCATAGTTAAAACGATTCGTTTTGAACAAGCCATTATTGCCGCTGGTTCTCGTGTCATTAAATTGCCGTTCATTCCGCATGATGATCCTCGTGTTTGGGATTCAACTGATGCCTTGAATTTACAGACTATTCCGAATCGCTTACTCATTTTGGGTGGCGGTATTATTGGTTTGGAAATGGCACAGGTATATGGTGCTTTGGGTTCGGAAATTACCGTCGTTGAGTTAATGGATCAGCTGATTCCGGGTGCTGATCCGGATATGGTACGTCCGCTGGTCAAGCGCATCAAACCCAAATACAAGGCCATTCATCTGAAAACCAAAGTAACGGCTGTCGAAGCCAAGCCAGAAGCCTTGAGTGTTACTTTTGTGGGCGAAGGCGATAAGACTTGGCAAGAAGATTTTGATGCGGTGCTAGTGGCGGTCGGTCGTGCGCCAAATGGTGCGATGATCGATGCTGAAAAAGCAGGCGTCATGGTAACGGAACGTGGCTTTATTCCTGTTGATCAGCGTCAGAAAACCAATGTCGATCATATTTATGCCATTGGTGATATTATCGGTCAGCCGATGTTAGCGCATAAAGCGGTACATGAAGGTAAGGTAGCGGCAGAAGTGATTTGTGGCTTGCCATCAGCATTCACGCCGGTTAGCATTCCTTCGGTTGCCTACACTGATCCGGAAGTGGCGTGGGTTGGCATGACGGAGCGTGAGGCTAAGGAAAAGGGCTTTGAGATTGAAGTCGGTATCTTCCCTTGGGCAGCTAGCGGTCGTAGTTTGAGCTTAGGTCGAGATGAAGGCATGAGCAAAGCCATTTTTGATGCCAAAACCCATCGTTTATTAGGTGCGGCCATGACTGGGCCGAATGCGGGTGAGTTGGTAGCTGAAGCATCACTTGCGTTGGAAATGGGGGCTGATATGGCTGACATTGCCTTAACCATTCATCCTCATCCTACCTTGTCTGAAACCTTTGCTTTTGCTGCTGAAATGGCAGAAGGAACCATTACGGATTTGATTGCACCCAAACATCGTAAGAAGTGATTTTTTAAAAGAGACAAACTGTCTATGGCTAGACTGGGAGCAACATAATGATGACCTCGACTGTTGAAAATAGCTTAGCAAATGACATTCGAACAGCCATGTTTCAGGGTGCTAGGTTAGGTGATGAATCTGGTTTACCTGTGGCTCTTCGTTTGATTGGTGAGCATTTATACAATCGAGGTTATCGATTCCCTATCAGCGCTCAAAAACTCATCGAATTAATGGATGAAATTGAATCTATTGGCTTTCATCGTGTGATTGCTGTTGGCTATGTGCTCATGCTGTTGGCCAAAAAAGTGGATGAACTCTTGCCAGAGAAAGTAAATGCCTGTGAATCCTTTACAGAATTGTGCGAGTTGATTTGTGATACAGCCACTTGTTTACTGTTCGAATTTAATGACCAGGATGAGAAAAGCGCCTTAGTATTGATTGATCATTGGCTATCTCTGATGAGCGAACCCAGTGAAGCAAGTCTGTTGATGTTCAGAAAGGTTAAAGAATCCTTCAATGATAATGAGTTGGCTAAGAAGTATCTTATTGAAAGAGCGCATCATTTTTTTGAAGACTTGTACGATAAGGGTTTTTTAAATTCGCTGTCTGAATTGGATGATGATTCTCTTAGTGTCGATGGTAAAAACTTTATTTTCAGTGACATGCTGGCATCGAACAGCGATAAATTGATTCTGATGGCGGTTGAGCTTATTTTCAATTTTGGTCATGATGGTGACGATGATTATGTTCTGACAAAATTGACTGATTTGGCTGTTAAAGGGAATCACCATGCTTGGCAGGTTATTCAAGAAATTTGGCAGCAAGATTTTGATGCAGATAAACTGATCGGTCAGCTTATTACTTCTGGATTGAATCAATCGTTGTCGGGGATTAACTGATTAACTGAGTGATAATCATCTAAAATCCCTGTATCTCATGGATGGCCGAGGGACTCGCCTTCCTGCAACAAGATACAACCCTAGCACGAACCTTCACACTAATGTGTGGTAACTTTTTTAGCAGCTTAATGCATCAAAAGCCACCAAATTCCGTGCATTGGTATTGAATACCAATCCCAGTTGAATGATCTTTTTACCCTGTTCTTGTTGCACTAAGTATTTTTGAGCATAGTTATTTTCAATAATTTGCTTTAGGGCAGGATTGTCTTGCGAGCTATCGTAGGTTGCAGAGGTATCACGTTTGATTTCCATGATA
>JACXUY010000128.1 GCA_014763665.1 Gammaproteobacteria bacterium | reverse complement strand
AACCAAAGCTACCCGATCACCGAAGCGATTCACAACGAAGTGCTCAGCTTACCGATCAGCCCAGTCATGACCGACGAGCAAGTGCAAAAAGTCATCGAAGCAATTAATAACTATAAGTGACTCATGTTTAAACTCATAAAAGAACTCTTTAGCCTATTAACCCCGAGCCAGCGCAAGCGGTTTTACACCCTGCAGATTCTGGTGATTATTATGGCGCTGGCCGAAATTATCGGTATTGCTTCCATTGCGCCCTTTATGGCGCTGGTGGGGGATGTCGGCATGCTCGAACGCGACAACCTGCTAGCACAAGTCTATGCGCAAACCGGCCTACAAAACCCACATGACTTTATTTTCTGGGCCGGGGTAGGGGTGCTCACCGCCTTAACCCTCGCCACACTCATTTCCATGTTCACCATTTGGAAGCTGTCCATGTTCGCAGCCAAAGTCGGTACTGAAATCGCCGACCGCCTATACAGCCACTATCTGAACCAGCCCTGGTTATTCCACGCCATGGGCAGCAGCGCACAGCTCACCAAACAAGTCTCCAACGAAGCCGTGCGTGTGACGGATGCCGTGATCCAACCACTGATGCAAATGAACGCCCGTGTTGTTTTAGCTTTGTTTCTATCCATTGCTATTTTTGCCTACAACCCGCTAGTCGCCATCAGCGGCTTGCTACTATTCGCATTTGCCTACCTATTGCTCTATAAATTAGTCAGAAAACGCCTGCAAAAAAACGGCCAAACCCTCTCCAGTGTCGCCACCCAACGTTTTAGGCTTATGAATGAAGGTTTTGGCGGCATCAAAGACGTGCTGTTACTCAACCGCAATCAAGACTTTATCCAGCGTTTTGAAAAAACCGGCCAAGACTTCGCCTACGCTCGTGGCAACAATACGGTGCTATGGCAAGTACCGCGCTATTTTATGGAGCTACTCGCCTTCGGTGCGATGATCGCATTAATCCTCTACTTGCTTGCCGCCGAACAAGGTAACCTCGGCACCATTCTGCCCATCCTCGCTGTCTATGCACTAGCCGGTTTTAAACTTTTGCCTGCGTTCCAACAAATCTACGCCTCTATTGGGCAAATTAAAGGCAATATCGCCGCCTTTGAAGCCATTCGCGATGATCTATTGGCCTCACAGCAACAAACCCAACAAAAAGCGCAAAACGCCGAGGCCCTTCAAAACCAAGCGAACCAACATATCGCCCCAAAACACACGATTACGCTTGAAAACATCACCTTTGCTTACCCTGGCAAAAGCCAACAAGCGCTCAAAAACCTAACGCTTAACATCCCGGTCAACAGCGTTGTCGGTATCGTCGGTCCATCCGGTTCGGGTAAATCCACCGCGATTGATATGCTTCTCGGCTTAATCCAACCCCAAACCGGTAAACTCAAAATTGACACCGAAACCATCACCGACCAAAACCGTCGCGCATGGCAAAACACGATTGGTTTTGTGCCACAAAGCATTTTCCTATCCGAAGGCAGCATTGCTGAAAACGTAGCCTTTGGCATTCCGGAAAAAGACATTGACCAAGAACAAGTCAACAAAGCATTAAAACTCGCGCACTTAGACGAACTGGTGCAAAGCCTAGAGCAGGGCATCCACACCAAAGTCGGCGAACGCGGCGTACAACTCTCCGGCGGCCAACGCCAACGTATCGGCATTGCGCGCGCCTTATACCACGAAGCGGATGTATTGGTGTTCGACGAAGCCACCAGCGCGTTAGACGGTATTACGGAAAGGATGATCATGGAAGCCATTCACGATTTCAGCGGACAAAAAACAATCATCATGATCGCCCACCGCCTAAAAACCGTACAAAAATGCGACCAGATTTATTACATAGACCAAGGTCAACTGATTGACCAAGGAACCTACCAAGAACTGATCGAAAAAAATGCAGATTTCAAAAGGATGGCGAGTCATGCATAACCACGCAACCTTGCTCGACTGCACCCTCCGCGATGGCGGTTATTACAACGACTGGGATTTTGAACCAGAACTCGTGCAAGACTATTTGCTGGCGATGGATGCCCTGCATATCGATTTTGTAGAAATTGGGTTTCGCAGTTTAAAAAACGACGGTTTTAAAGGCGGTTGTGCTTACAGTACCGATGCGTTTTTAAACAGCCTCGCGATCCCACCAGGCCTTGTGAATAAGATCGGCGTGATGATTAACGGTTCGGAAATCGCTAGTCCTATAACCCAAACTGCGAATCTTGAAAAACTCTTTAACCCCAAAGCCAAATCGCCAGTCAGTTTGGTGCGCATTGCTTGCCATGTGCATGAGTTTATCAACTGTTTACCAGCGGCCACTTGGCTAAAACAGCAAGGCTACCTTGTTGGCTTTAACTTAATGCAAGTGGCGGATCGTACCCCAGCCGAAATCACCCAACTGACCCAAGCCGCTAGCGATTACCCGATTGATGCCTTGTATTTCGCCGATTCGATGGGCAGTTTAAATCCGCAGCAGGTCACCGACATTATTCACGCCTTTCAACAAGGTTGGAAGGGTGCACTCGGTATCCATACCCATGACAATCTGGGACAAGCGATTGCTAACAGCTTGCAAGCGATTAAATCCGGTGTTACTTGGGTCGATAGCACCGTGACCGGCATGGGACGAGGGCCGGGCAATGCGCAAACCGAATACCTGATTCTTGCTCTAGCCGACTATCGGCAAACCCAAGGCAACCCCACCAAACTGTTTGAACTGATTCGCAAACACTTCAAACCCATGCAAAACCACTATGGTTGGGGCACCAATCCGTTTTATTACCTTGCGGGGCAATACGGCATTCACCCAAGCTATATCCAAGAAATGTTGCAAGACAGTCGCTACAGCGAAGAAGATATTCTCGCGGTAATTGAGCATCTAAAAATTGAAGGCGGAAAAAAATTCAGCCTTGATACCCT
>JACXUY010000127.1 GCA_014763665.1 Gammaproteobacteria bacterium | reverse complement strand
ACTACCTTGTTGAATAAAGCCTTCTATCGGGTGCATGGTTTGCAGCACCATGCGCGGGTTGTTGCTGTGTTCGCTTGGGTAAAAGGTGAGGCGCGGATGCACATAAGCGTGGTGATGCCAACCAATGCAGTTCACGCTAATGGCCTTTTGTGTAGCCAGTTCGCCCATCTGTTGAATAAAGAGCGAGAGTAACTGCCGCGCTTTGACACTGTTACTAAGCCGCATTCCTCGGCTGAGCAGGATTCGGCGGTACTCGCTGCCGTCTCCGGCCAATAGTTCGGCGGGCATGGCCCAGTAACGATGGCGATTGTCATCGTCTAACCAGTGCAATAAATAGCCGTAGTTGTCCCCTTGCGGATCGCGGGTACGGGCGGCCACTTGCAGCCAAGAGCTGATTTTAACAGGGCTATCTTGCCCTGCTGGTTGCATCACCAGCCAGTTTTGCGCGTTATAGGCAAAACCAGCCGGTAATGTTGGCTCGTTGCTATGCATATCACTGGCAGGTAACAGGGTTGATGCTGATGGTTTATCCACGGCCATAAGCAGCACCGATACGGCGAGTTTCAATCCACTGATCGATATCGCTTTCTAACCAGCCCACGGCACGCGCCCCAATACGAATAGATCGCGGAAATTCTCCGTTGGCCATCAGGGCATAAATGGTACTGCGGCCAAAGCCTGTTTTTGCCTTTACCTCGGGCAAGCGTAAAATCCGCTGCTGACGCGCTGGGTGTGTTGATGTGGTGGATGATTGTGTAGTTGGGTTCATCGTTTACTTCCTCACTGATCTGTTAAGTTCAGTTAGGAGTTTGCCAGTGCTAAACGGACGCAGTAGGCAGATAAATGCCCAGATCGTGCAGCTTTCTGAGGGTTCAGGTAGCTACCTGCCCCAGAATTTACATAATGCCCCAGGTGATAAATACCCTGTGGGCAGGGTTAATGTGCGGCTAAATGGCATGAATTAAGGCGTTGCCCATATTGCCCCAAAAGCCCAAGGGATAAGTGCCAAAAGCTTTCTCAAAAAGGGAAAGTCTTGCTCAATTAGAACACCACAACACTTTTATGCGCATAAAAATGTAAAATTTCGCACTTTTCTGCGCGTAAAAGTGTGCAATGCAAGTTGAGCCCTCTATGCGTTTTACCGAACGGGGGAATGCAGAGGTTGGAGGTCTACACAAAGTGACTTTATGGGTAACAATTTGTAGACCTGAATGCGGCATTCAAGCTTTTAACCAATCAAAACTGAACGATATTTTTTGCTAACAACATTTGACCTGTCTATAACTTCATAGTTTATCGTCATCCGTGTTCTGGTCTGTTTGAGCCAGCCGCGCCATTATTAAAAAGAACGGAAAGGACGTTTTATCTGTGTATCGCATTTCTGAGTTAGCTGAAAAAGTCGGGCTGTCACGGTCAACCTTGCTCTACTACGAGAAGCTAGGTTTGTTGCGGGGTGTTCGCCAAACCAACGGCTATCGACTGTATTCAGATAAAGATGTTCAGCAGTTGCGCTTGTTGCAACAACTGCAAGTGGGCGGTTTAACACTTAAGGAATGTAAATCCTTTTTGGACAGCAAGGTGCAGCGCTCTGTACTTAAAAAGCGCTTGCAGCAGTTGGACGAAGACATCGCTCAAAAGCAACAAGCTCGCGCGTTACTTGCCGCCTTGCTGGGTGAAGGTTCGCTGCGTCTTTGGCACCAACAGACCGATAAATTAGCGCCAGACGCCCATCTGGATTGGTTAAAGCAGCAAGGCTTTAATGAACAGCAAGCCCTGCATTTGAAATGGTTATCAAAAGATATGAACGAACACGATCAATACATGGCCGATTTTATGACGGTATTCCAAGGCTTAGAACGCTGGGGGCCTAGCAGTGATGCCGATACACTAAAAGCATTATCCACACTGCCAACAATACCCACCAAGATCATTGATATTGGCTGCGGCAAAGGCTTTTCAACCCGTTTATTGGCAAAGCACACCCAAGCCGAGATTGTGGCGGTGGATAACGAGCAAAGTGCGCTGGATGAACTCGGAGAACGCCTCACGGAGCAGGGGTTAGATGCCCGCGTTACCTTAAGCTGTGCCAGCATGACGGATCTGCCTTTTACACCTGAAAGCTTTGATTGCATCTGGTCAGAAGCGGCGGCTTACATAATGGGTGTTGAGCAAGCGTTAAGCCAGTGGCGTAAATTACTGACTGATAGCGGCTTCATGGTAATCAGTGACCTAATATGGTTAACCGATAACCCAAGCCAAGAGGCCGTCGCTTTCTGGGAAGGTGAATACCCCGATATGCAAACCGTCGAAAAACGCTTAGACCAAATGTGCCAAGCAGGCTTTGATGTGATTGATCATTTCACCTTAAGTGAACAAGCATGGCACGATTACTATCAACCACTCAAAGCGCGAGTGGCAGAAGCAAAAGTAAGCATGCCAAATTCAAACGCCATTGCAGATATCGAGCGAGAAATTGCGATTTATGAACGCTACCTAGGCGAATTTGGCTACCACATGTTTGTGCTGCGCAACGGAGCTTAAAACAGAGGGCGTAAAATCGCCCCTGCCACAACACCGTTTAACTGAGTTTAAGGATGAGGTTTAGCGATAATAAAGCGCGGCATTTTCCTGTTTGCGCTGATCCAATGTCTTAGCAATCGCAGACACTGTTGTTTTACTGATCCCTTGTTGCTTGGCAAGATACGTAAATTGGCTGATGGATTCTGCGACTTCTTCAATAACTTGCTTTGCATCATTCCAATTCGCAAAGCCAGCACTAGTAGCAAGTTTTTGCATCACCTTAAGCGATGGCGCTTTGCCATAACCACCGAAAGCAGTGGCGTGTTCGTTGAATGGATGTGGGCTGTAGGTAACATCGTAAAAAGGGGCAGGATCCCATTGACCGTCATCCGCTTGCAAAAACGCCCAGTTT
>JACXUY010000049.1 GCA_014763665.1 Gammaproteobacteria bacterium | reverse complement strand
CAGTTGCCTACGACCAAAAAGCCCCGATGGCAGCAACGCCATGAAAACCCAACTCCTTGGCTTGCACTAAGTGCGAAGGGGACACACCACCAAGCGCATAAACGGGAATAGTGGCCTGGGCTACCCATTCAGCCGCTTGCTGCCAGCCTAAAGCCGGCATATCAGGATGGCTTTGCGTCGGCAATACGGGCGAAAGCAACACACAATCCGCACCCATTGCTTGCGCCTGCTGCAACTGCGCGGGCGTGTGCACACTCACACTCAACAACACTGAACTGGGTACAGGACGCTGCGACAACTGTGCCGCCCGCTGCGAAGACAAATGCAATCCCGCTTCTGGCAACAGACGCCATTGCTCAAACTCAGTATTCAGCAATAACTGAGCACCAGTGGCTTTCACCAGCGGCAAAATGGTTTGGGCTGCTTGCACATAATCCGCACCCTGCCATAACGAACGCAACTGAATGATACCCACTCCCTGCGAAAGGGCCTGTTCAACACCTCGCTTTAGCTCCGCTAAGTTGCTAAAAGCACCGGTAATGGCATAACAAGAGGGCAAACGAATCGCTGCTAAAATGCCTCGATTCGCCGCTGGCATGGTTAAGGCTGACAACGCATCAACCTCGAACCAGCGCAATGCCTGCCCTTCAACGCCACTCGCCTCGCCTTGCCACGCCTTTAGAGTAAACGCATGTAAACAAACCGACTTATGTTCATATTGCCAAGGGATGGTGATGAGTGGCTCTGCTTCAACACACTCAATGGCCAGCTCCTCTCGCAACTCGCGTTGCAGCGCTTGCATCACTGTCTCACCAGACTCAACCTTACCACCGGGAAATTCCCAATGATGGGCAAAGTCCTGATGCGCCTGACGCTGTGTCAGTAACGCCCGTCCCGAAGCATCGCGGACAACCGCGACCACCACGTTAATCAACTGCGATATTCCGCGTTGATCTTCACGTAGTCATACGAAAAGTCACAGGTATAAATGGTCGCTTTTTCACTACCACGCGCCAGCTTAACGCGAATGGTGATCTCCGCTTCCTTCATCACCGCTGCGCCCTGCTCTTCGGTATAAGTTGGGCTACGACCACCATTTTCGACAATGCAGACATCGCCAAGATATAAGCGAATGGCTTCCAGATTCAGGTTAGCCAAGCCAGCACGACCCACCGCAGCCAAAATACGTCCCCAGTTGGGATCGGAAGCAAAAAAGGCGGTTTTTACTAACGGAGAATGAGCTACAGTAAAGCCCACCTGCTTGGCTTCAGCTTTCGTTGCCGCTTCTTCGACGACAATGCTTATAAACTTGGTCGCACCCTCACCATCGCGCACAATCATGGTGGCTAATTCGGTTAATACCTGCGTCACCGCTTCGCTTATTTGGGCATAAGCAGCCGAGTGAACATCGGTGATTTCTGGCAGGCTACTACGACCCGTTGCCGTTAGCGTACAGGCATCGTTGGTTGAAGTATCACCATCGACGGTAATGCTATTGAAAGAGTCATCCGTGGCATCACTGAGCATTTTCTGCAACAAAGGCAAGCTGACCGCTGCATCTGTCGCCACATAACCCAGCATGGTTGCCATATTGGGATGAATCATGCCCGAACCTTTGGCAATACCGGTAATGGTCACCGCATGACCATCAATGTCGAGTTTACGACTTACCGCTTTAGGCACGATATCGGTGGTCATAATACCGCGCGCCGCCGCTGCCCAGCCGTTCACCGACAACTCTGCCATGGCTAAAGGCACACCCGTTTCAAAGGGTGCAACAGGCAACAACTCACCAATAACACCCGTTGAAAAAGGTAAGACTTCTTCAGGCGCACAGCCCACTAATCTAGCAGCAATCGCACAACTAGCACTGGCGGCTTGCATCCCCGGCTGACCTGTTCCCGCATTGGCATTACCACTGTTAATCATCAGCAACTTAGGTTGATGCGACTGTAAATGTGCTTTGGCCAGCGTAACGGGTGCGGCACAAAAATCATTTTTAGTAAATACCGCTGCGGTTCTGCATCCTTCGCTCAGCTCAATTAACACCAAGTCGTTGCCAGGACGTTTTTTAATACCCGAACGCACACTCGATAAACGTATCCCCGCAATCGGAAACAATTCAGGCATCTGATCCGACAAACCTACTGGCATAATACTAACCTCAACATAAATGGTGACTCAAACAATACTCACATTCTACAAGCGAGCAGACCCCAGCGACAACTACCAGAATGCTTAATTATAATTTCAGCAGCAGAATCAACTAAGGATTGATTGAATCGTTAGCAGATAGGCTTTGAAAAAATAGCGCAATACTTTCAACTGATAACCATCTTCATGCCAAATCTTGTGTTTGAGCATAGCAGAATCAAGTCATCACCGCTTACCAAACAGGAAAGCGATTAGGAGTATTGCCACGCTCATCATGATGAATGCAACAAATGCCAGGACGATTACTGACCAAATTTTTTCGACTAAAAAATAAGGCCATAGAGTGTTATGTAATGTGGTTTGCGCAAGCCAGCCTTATTAAGCATTACCGATGATGTATTGTGAAGACAGGCGCAAATCCGAACTTAAAAGCGTCGTTATTCCTGCCAGATTTTTGCCGAATATTCAGGCGACCTTGTCGGAAATTGAATATTGCTTGTGGCAAGAGCGCAATTACCCCGATACCCTCCTTAGCCGACTTGTACGACCCGCGCACCATGCCACCCGATTTAGCGAAAGCGCATGCCAAACTCGATAAAGCCGTCGATGCTGCATATGGCTACAAAGGCACAAATAACGACAGTGAGCGAGT
The DNA here is from genome assembly GCA_014763665.1 of Gammaproteobacteria bacterium. Classification (GTDB taxonomy): domain Bacteria; phylum Pseudomonadota; class Gammaproteobacteria; order Thiomicrospirales; family Thiomicrospiraceae. The sequence continues at coordinate 10,185 of JACXUY010000049.1, read as the reverse complement.
CGCGTTTTTAGTTGATTTGTATCAGAAAATGACGAGTTTATTGACGGTGGAGAAAGAGAAGACGGTTAATAGGCTAGTGAAAACGATTAAATAAGGTACAATACTGAATTAGAAACAGTATTTTGTAAAAAGCAGGTTTCACTGTTTAATCTTTTTAATCTTTACAATCACACCCTTATTTCAGGAGTCACCCATGCCTTTACTCGATAGCTTTACTGTTGACCATACCATTATGAATGCGCCAGCCGTTCGCTTGGCCAAGTCGATGACCAGCCCAAGTGGCGATGCCATTACCGTTTACGATTTGCGTTTTACTCGTCCGAACATCGACATCTTGTCTGAATGTGGCATTCACACCCTAGAGCATTTGTTTGCCGGTTTTATGCGCGATCATCTCAATGGTAATGGCGTAGAAATTATCGACATTTCACCTATGGGTTGCCGTACCGGTTTTTATATGAGTTTGATTGGACGTCCGGATGAAGCGACGGTTGGCAAAGCTTGGACGGCAGCCATGCAGGATGTACTCAAAGTCGAGCGTATGGAAGATATCCCTGAACTCAATATTTATCAATGTGGCACTTGTAGCATGCATTCATTGGAAGACGCACACAAAATTGCTCAAGACATTCTGGATGCGGGTATCGGCATTAACCGCAATGAAGACTTAAAACTGTCTGAAGAAAAATTGAAAGCCTTGGGTAACAGAGCATGATTGGTATTATTGGTGCCATGGCTGAGGAAGTTCACGCCTTCAAAACAGCGATGACAGATGCAAAAACGCATACTATTGCTGGAGTCGATTTTTTTGTTGGACACATTCAACAGGTAAAAGTCGTTTTAGCCCAATCTGGCATTGGCAAAGTGAATGCCGCCTTAACCACCAGCCTGCTCTGTCATGAATTTAAGCCCAGTGCCATCATCAATACTGGTTCGGCAGGTGGTTTTAATGGGGCGCAAGAAGTCGGTGACATTATTGTCTCGGTCGATGTCGTTCACCATGACGTGGACGTCACTGCTTTTGGTTATGCCTTAGGTCAAGTACCGGGAATGCCCAGCAGCTTCGCGGCAGCACAAGCTTTGGTCGATATTGCTCACAACGCGTTGGCTAAACTAGAACTTAAAGCGCATCGTGGTCAAATCGCTTCGGGTGATAAGTTTATGACCCATCATGATCATATTCGTATCGTGCGCGAAGGCTTTCCCAATCTCGACGCTGTTGAGATGGAAGCGGCAGCCATCGCGCAAGTTTGTCATCGTTTTGAAGTGCCTTTTGTCGTTGTGCGTGCCCTATCCGACATTGCTGGCAAAGAATCGCCGATGAGTTTTGAGCAATTCTTGCCGCTAGCCGCTGCCAATGCGACAAAACTGATTGTCGAAATGTTGCCGCAAGTAGCACTGCAATTCCCCAGTCATCATTAAAAAACGACTAGCTCACTGAGTTGCGAGAGCCAATAAGCGCTCTCGCGCTTCTTCATAATGAGTTAATGACGGCTTAAAGGGTATGACCAATCGCTCTTCACCATGCATGGTGTAAGCCACCACTCGCACACCATCAGCATCAATACCCACCATCTGCGCTTTTAACGCATCTTTTTGATCGCCTTGCTTTTTTACCAAAGACAACAAAGCTTCTGCTTGCGCTTCATTCATATAATCGCATAAAGGTGTCTGTAGTTCTTTTGGCCATTTAGACATTTTCTACCCATCCAATTCATAAAAAAACCAATATTGGCACACCGATTGCTTAGTCTTGGCAAGACTAACGCAAGGAGCGAAACATCATGGAACAACTACACACTCAACCAGCACCATTACTGAACGAATATGTATATAACCGCCAACTTGAAAGCGAGTTAAGCGAAAACCCGCACACCTACATTTTACTGTTGCTTCAACGCACCGTTGAAAAAGGTATTTCTGCACGCGACTGCCACGAATCTGGCGAATTAGTTGCCAAAGGCTTTCATTTAGGTCGCATGACAACACTGGTCGATGCACTGCGTGACCGCTTGGTATTCAAAGATCAAAACATCATTGCTTACAATTTTGCCGAGCTTTACGAGTATGTTGATTTTAGCATTCAACAAGCTGTTCATGAAGCAGGCACGGAATATTTAGAAAGTGCCATTCTGATTATGAACGAACTGAAACAAGCGTGGGAAGAAGCAATGCACATGACAGGCAATGCAACCACCCAATTGCAATGATACTAAAGAACACCTCTAAAAAACTATAGGGTTAGGGGTTTGGGGGAAGGGTTGCATTTTAGTTGCATGTAACTACTTAATTAGTACCCTTCCACCAGCCAAAAAACAAACTAGGGACTCTAAAAAATAAGCGAAGCGAGGTTTTTAGAGTTTTACCAAAACCATGCTGGCCTAGCCAGCATCATTGGAAGTCTGCACGCTTCGTCAAGTCATCACTTAACGTCGCAACCAGACTTCAAATCGATCTCCTCCCATTGCCGGTTGGTCTTTGTACCTCCGGCTTTTTTATTTTCTAACCCAGCAAGGCGTTAAAGCCAAGCTGATAATAAGCGGTTCAAATAGCGGTAGCCTATGTCAGTGGTGGTTAAACGTCCCGACTGCCAATCGACGACTAGCCCCTGTGCTTGCTGTTGCTGCCATATCGGAGCTAAAACCTCTAGCAACAAACCCGTTCGCTGTTGCCAACAAGATAACTCAACCCCTTCACGCAATCGCAAGGCGTTCATAAGAAATTCAAACGGCAATGAAGAAGGCTCAATTTCACGAATGAGTGCGCCCTTTCCAGCGTTAATCTCTTGCACATATCGCTGCGGACTTTTGGCCTGCTCTCGTCGCTGAATAGATCCATCAGCGCAACTGACCTTACCATGTGCGCCAGCACCAATACCGATGTAGTCACCAAACTGCCAATAATTGAGGTTATGCGCACTCGCTTTGTCTTGACTTGCGCTCCATGCCGATACTTCATAACGGTTAAAACCAGCTGCCAACAAACGCTGCTGTGATAAGGCTTGCAGACTATCTGCGGTATCCTCATCGGGCAAGTCTTTGGGTGGCCGGGCAAAAAAAGGCGTATTGGGTTCGAGCGTTAATTGATAATGCGACAAATGTTCTGGTTGGAAACTCAATGCCGTTTCAATATCGGCTAAAGCCGTTTGCTCAGTTTGCCCCGGCAACCCTACCATTAAGTCGAGGTTAATATTGTCAAACCCCAAACGACGAGCCAAAGCTATCGCCTGCCGCGCTTGTTCACCATCATGAATACGGCCAATTTTGTGTAATAACTGGCTATCAAAACTTTGCACACCCAACGAGAGACGATTGACTCCAGCCGCCCGATAACCGGCAAAGTGTGCCGAATCGACCGTGCCTGGATTAGCTTCTAAGGTGATTTCACAATCGACCGCTAGCCCTGCTGTGCGATCAATCGTTTCAATAACCGAGGCAATGACCGCAGGCGGCGCTAAGGAAGGCGTACCGCCACCAAAAAAGATACTACGAATGATGCGTCCCTGCACCAAAGGCAATTGTTGCTGCCAATCGGCTAACAGGGCTTGCGCATAAGCTTGTTCATCGTCAGCACGACTAAGGTGCGAATTAAAGTCACAATAAGGACATTTTTGCACACACCAAGGCCAATGCACATAAACGGATAAGGGAATATCCGCCACCACCAACTTTGACATCAGGTAACCTCTAAAAACCCCAACGGGAAAGGGGTCTGGGGGAAGGGCTTGGTGATACGAGAATGTAACTACCTAATTTAGCGCCCTTCCACCAGAAATTAAATAAACTCGAGAGATCTAAAAATCCCACGAAGTGGGGTTTTTAGAAGTGCCCATCACGACAGTTGCGCCAATAAACTGGCCATCGCCAAGCCACGATGACTGATACGCCGTTTAACCTCAGATGGCAACTGAGCACTGGCACACCCATGAGTCGGCACCCAAAACAATGGATCATAGCCAAAACCACCCTCACCCGCAGCTTGGTGCAAAATACGACCATGCCAAACACCTTGCGCAACAATCGGCAGAGGGTCTTGTGCATGACGCAAAAAAACGATGACGCTAACAAAATAGGCATCACGCTGTTCATCCGCCAAGTCATGCATCACCGATAGCAGCTTAGTATTATTCTCGGCATCACTGGCCGTTTCACCAGCAAAGCGTGCCGAATAAATACCCGGCGCACCTTGTAACGCTGGCACCACCAAACCAGAATCATCGGCAATAGCCGGCAAACCGGTTTGCTCACTGGCGGCTCTGGCTTTAATGAGTGCATTTTCAACAAAGGTCAGCCCATCTTCAGCTGGTTGAACCACGCCCAACTCACTTTGCAGAGTGACTTGCCAGCCTTTGGGCGCTAAGAGTTTGGTTAACTCCTTCGCCTTTTTCGCATTACCTGAAGCTAAGACGCACCTCATGAATGCTGCTCCTGCCCTAATACCTGACGTTGCAAGGAAAACAACTCATTAATCCCTTGCTGAGCCAAGGCCAACATGGTTTGTAACTCATTCAGCGTGTAGGGTTCATCTTCGGCAGTTCCCTGCACTTCAATAAAGCGACCATCATTAACCATGACCACGTTCATATCGGTTTGCGCAGTCGAATCTTCTGCATAGTCTAAATCAAGCACCACCTGCTGATTAACGATACCGACCGAGACAGACGCCACTTGATGCACAATGGGATTGGTCGATAAAACACCCGACATCATCAGCGACTGTATCGCTAAAGATAAGGCAACAAAACCACCGGTAATGGCTGCGGTGCGCGTACCCCCATCAGCCTGAATAACATCACAGTCGATGGTAATGGTGCGCTCACCTAATTGTGTTAAGTCCACAGCTGCACGCAAAGAGCGGCCAATTAAACGTTGAATTTCTTGCGTACGCCCTTGTTGCTTACCGCGCGCAGCTTCACGATCCATACGTGTTGAAGTCGAGCGCGGCAACATACCATACTCTGCCGTGATCCAACCCTGTCCTTTACCGCGTAAAAAAGGAGGCACCTTTTCCTCCACTGAAGCCGTACAAATCACTTTTGTATTGCCGAAACAAATCAATACCGATCCCTCAGCATGCATGGTAAAGCTGGGAGTGATCGATACCGATCGAAGTTGATCAGGTCGGCGCAAACTGGGGCGATTAGCCGATAACATGTCGGATGAGGGCGATGATGAAGTCATATGGAACCACTAATAGTTAATATTTAATGCGAGTAATTATAGCCCTAAGATGAAAATTTAGTTACAATCTATAGGCTATAAAGCCTATTCAATTTATAAGTTCAATTTTAGGATGCTAACATGCGAAGTATGACGGCCTTTGCCCGCGCCAGTAAGACCTTACCAAATGGTGGCCTTGTCTGGGAAATCAAATCGGTCAACCATCGCTTTTTAGAAGTGTTTGTACGTATGCCAGAAGAAGTGCGCCATGTCGAAATGATGGTGCGTGAACGATTGCGTGAAAAACTTAGCCGTGGCAAAGTAGAAGCTACCCTGAAATTGCAGTTACTGCCCAATGCCGACAGTGCTTTGCTAGACAAAGACCGCCTTGGTCAAGTTGCTAACTTATTGGTACAAATTCAACAATCGGTTCCGGGAACGGCACCAATTGACCCGATGAGCATTTTGGCATGGCCTGGTGTCGTACAAAATAGCTCTGGCGATGGAGACGAACTTGAACAGGCCATTGTTGCAGCCTGCGATGAAGCAATTGACGCACTCAATGCAGCGCGTGATCGTGAAGGTGCTGCCTTGGCTGAAATCATGCGCCAACGTGCAGAAGCTGCGTTAAAACTGGTCGAGAATTTGCAACGCATGGCACCTGAAATCATTCGTCGTCATATCGACAGCTTGCGGGTTCGCGTTCGTGATTTAGCTGGTGAATTAGATGAAGGTCGCTGGTCTCAAGAAGTAGTGCTCTTAGCTCAACGTAGCGATGTAACTGAAGAAATCGATCGCTTATCGACACATTTGAAAGAAATCTTTACGATTTTGACAAAACACGAACCTATTGGTCGCCGCTTAGACTTCTTGATGCAAGAGTTAAACCGTGAAGCGAACACCTTGGGCGCAAAAGCTTGTACGATGGATATCACACAAGTTAGCTTGGCGTTAAAAGTCTTAATTGAACAAATGCGTGAGCAAATTCAAAACTTAGAATAACTTATCTGAAATCAACTCTCAAGACTTGTCATGTTCAAGGGCTTAGGGTATCATTTCATCAAAAATGACGAGATAGCATGGAGAAACCAAAATGAATTTACTGAAATTTTTAGCCTTCGTTGTTGTTGCAGTGGTATTACCTTTTGCCGTTGTTCTTGGCATCTATTTTGACTTATTACCTAAGAGCATCGCGGTGGTAATTGGTACTATTGGTACAGCAGCCGCCATTGCAACCATTGTTGGCATGACAATGTTTTTGTTGTGGAGTGATATCAAAACGGGTCGTTACTCAAACAAAAAAGCTTAGGTAGCTTCAGGCTTAAGGTAGCAAAACCCCGACTTGTCGGGGTTTTTTGTTATGACCTAAGCCCTATTCTGTCATAATACCTCTATCTAATTTGCAATCGAGATCAACATGGAACGTGTGCTACCTCCCAGCAACAATAAAAAAACGCGTAACACTACTGTTCATAAAGAACATAGTCTGTTTGATGATGAATTCCCAATTTCTCATAGTGCAGCGTTAAATGTCGATGACAATACCCCCCATCAGCGCCCGATGCCACAAAAAACGGCTACAAAACCATTATCTCGTTGGTTCAAGGCACTCATCCTACTAATACTTTTTGCGATTTTAGGCCTAGGCTCCTTTGTCGGTTTTGCCGCTTACACTTATTGGACCAGCGTTTACCCTAACTTGCCCAATGTTGCCGACCTTAAAAACATTCAAATGCAAGTTCCCTTGCGCGTTTACACCAGCGATATGAAGTTAATTGCTGAATATGGCGAAAAAAAACGCATTCCACTCAGCTATGAACAGTTTCCCCCACAAATGGTACAAGCGATTCTGGCATCGGAAGACGACCGCTTTTTTGAACATCCTGGAGTCGATTATCAGGGTATTTTACGAGCCGCGTTAGAATTAGCTAAAACGGGCAACAAAAGCCAAGGCGGCTCCACCATTACCATGCAGGTGGCACGAAACTTCTTCTTAACGCCCGAAAAATCCTTCATGCGTAAAATCAACGAAATCGTACTGTCGTTAAATATTGAACGTGAACTCACAAAAGAAGAAATTCTGGCCTTGTACATGAATAAAATCTTTTTAGGGCAACGCTCTTATGGCTTTGCTGCCGCAGCACAAACCTATTTTGGTCGTTCAATCGATCAACTGACTGTTGATGAATACGCCTTGTTAGCCGGTCTGCCGAAAGCCCCTTCAACGCTGAATCCCGTTGCCAATCCCGAAGCGGCCAAAAACCGTCGTGACTATGTACTGCGTCGTATGGCAGAGCTGGGCTACATTACCGAATCACAACGTACAGAAGCACAAGCCAAACCCGTTGAATCTAAGCTGTACACCGCTCAGGTTGAAGTCCACGCAGACCATCTTGCTGAAATGGCGCGCCTATGGGCGGTTGAACGCTATGGCGAAGGCATCTTGGAGCAAGGGCTTAAAATCATCACCACCGTCAACTCTGAGTTAGAAAAACAAGCCCAGTCGGCTATTAATACGGGTGTATTGGCTTACGAACGTCGTCATGGTTATCGTGGTCCTGTTGCTAGCTTCGACGCTAGCCAGCAAGCCCAATGGCCCCTTTCTGCCAAAGAACTGATGGAGCCCGATGTCATTAAGCTCGCCTTGGTAACCGATTGGAATGACAAAACCAAAACAGCTCAAGTTAAATTAAAAGACGGATCACAGATTAACCTTGATGCTAAAGCCAGCGAGTGGGCACGAAAATTCAAAGCACCTAACCGAAAAAGCTACCTGCAAGTGGGTGATGTGATCTATGTTGAGCCCTTGGCCGATAAAGGTTACCGACTGGCGCAAGCACCTCGTATTCAGGCAGCCATCGTCAGTATTGATAGTAAAACTGGTGCTTTGTTAGCCATTTCAGGCGGTTTTGATGAAGCACGAAATCATTTCAATCGAGCCACGCAAGCCAGACGCCAGCCTGGCTCAAGCTTTAAGCCTTTCCTTTATGCCGCAGCCATTGATAAGGGCTACACGCCGGCTACTATCATTAACGATGCACCCATTAGTCAATATGACGAATATAGTGAAGACTACTGGCGTCCGGAAAACTACACCAAGAAATTTGGCGGACCGACACGCATGCGTGTGGCACTGATTCATTCTCTCAACCTAGTTTCTATTCGCATTATGCAAGACATTGGCGTTGACTACTTCATGGAGTTTGCGCAGCGTATTGGTATGGATACCAAAGAGATGTCCACCATTCGCAATCTCTCTATTGCCTTAGGCACAAGTAGCACCAGCGTTTTAGAACACACGGGACACTATGCTATGTTTGCCAACGGCGGCTATCACATAAAGCCCTACTTCGTGCAGCAAGTGTTAGATGCTAAAGACCAACCTATCTTCAACGCAGAACCCCCTAAGTTTTGTGAAATTGATTGTCCAGAAGGAACAGCAGCACGCGTCATTTCACCCGAAACACACTTCCTCACCACCAGTATGATGCAAGATGTAGTACGCATGGGAACAGGACATGGTGCAATGGTACTGAAACGGCATGATTTAGCCGGTAAAACAGGCACCACTAACGACATCAAAGACACTTGGTTTGTCGGTTTTAACCCTGATATCGTTACGGGTGTGTGGATGGGTTTTGACCAACCCATGAGCATGGGCAAACAAGAATCGGGCGGGACTTCTGCCTTACCCATTTGGGTCGATTTTATGCGTCTTGCCCTTAAGGATAAACCCGATGTCGGCTACCCTAAACCTGACAGCATTGTAATGCGACGCATTGACAGTAACACTGGCGAACTCTTACCAGATGGTCAGGCTGGTGGCATCAACGAATTTTTCGATCAAAACAACTTACCCGCTATTTCTGAACCCGATCCCTTACGGGAACTTCAACATGAACTATTCTGAGTGGCATCATATTGCGCACCAGGCTGCAATCGGTGACATAACTGGGGCGGTAGAATTGTCAACATCCGCCATCAGTCAAAGCTGGCAACTGACCACAAATGGTGGTCAGCAGTATTGGGCAAGAACATGCCTAGCCCGGCATCAAGCGGTAGTTGAATGCGAGGTAGAAAATATCACAGCCTTGCAAAAAGCGGGCATGAAAACACAAACCAACGTCTTACGGGGAAAAACATCGAAAACAGCTTGGCTCATTACTAATTGGCAAGAGCTCTCTCAAACCAATGTAGAGCCGCAACAGACACTCACCGAGTTGCATCGTTTGCACAGTCAACCATCGCCACGCGATGCCTACGGCTGGGCTCATGCCAACGATATTAATGGACTGGTACAGTCAAATCATTGGTTAACAGATTGGGTCAGTTTTTATCGCAGCCAGCGGCTTCTGCCCCAATTGCGAAAAGCAAAAGAAAACGGCTTGGCGCAGCGTTTCATCGATATCATGGAAAGCTTGCTTGTTCATCACTATGAATCTTGCTTTGGGCAACATCACCCCAAGCCGAGCTTATTGCATGGCAATCTTTACCAATCTCCCCCATGCCTAACCCCAGATGGCGCAGCCTTTTTCTATCATCCCGCTTGTTACTATGGTGATGCGGAAGTCGATTTAGCAGCTCTGTTATTGGCGCATAGCCGTCTAGCACTGACTGAAACTGGCACTTGGAATCCTGCACTCGAATTGTCTTGTGAAGCGCAATCACGATTACCTTGGTATCAACTTTACTATGCCTTGGTAGAATTTAATCTCATGACGCAACAGGATACGCGTTTGATTGCGATACTGCTGCAACGAATTCAGTCCAATTAATAAATGAGAAGCAAGAGTAGCTAAGCAATGGCCAAGAAATCTTCTACATCTAACACAAGATAGGCTTCAACCGCCCCTTTACCAACGGCAATGCCACGGTACACATGCAACCCGTGAATGCGACTGGCATAGTCAATTTGTTTAATTTGTGATTTGAAACAGGCAATCATGGCTTGCTTTCGTTGCCAAAGCTCAGGCGTCAATTCCACATATGCGTTCCATACAGGCAAGGTTCCCCAAATTTCATAAAA
>JACXUY010000126.1 GCA_014763665.1 Gammaproteobacteria bacterium | reverse complement strand
ACTCAAAATAGACAGCGAGATTATTACCGACCAAAATCGTCGCGCATGGCAAAATATCATTGGCTTTGTGCCGCAAAGTATTTTCCTGTCTGAAGGCACTATTGCTGAAAACGTCGCCTTTGGTATTCCAGAAAAACAGATTGATCTAGCACAAGTTAAAAAAGCACTCAGTCTTGCTCACTTAGATGAGTTGGTACAATCGCTTGATAAGGGAATTCACACCAAAGTGGGCGAGCGCGGTGTGCAACTTTCCGGTGGGCAACGCCAACGGATTGGCATCGCTCGTGCGCTTTACCATGAAGCGGAAGTATTGGTATTTGACGAAGCGACCAGCGCACTCGACGGCATCACCGAAAAAATGATTATGGAAGCCATCCACGACTTTAGCGGGCAAAAAACCATTATTATGATTGCCCACCGCCTAAAAACGGTGCAAAAATGCGATCAAATTTTCTTTATTGACAAGGGTAAAGTGGTGGATCAAGGCACTTACCAAGAATTAATCAATAAAAATCAACATTTTAGAAATATGGCGGCGCACGCCTAAAAAAAGAGTGGAATAGGACGACTGTGAATACAATTTTAAATTTAATCGGGCGCACCACTGAATTATTTGTGGCGGATATCAACCAGTTTGAACAGCAACTCGCCGACAAGGTTTCATCTTCAAGCTTCTTAGTGCTGGGCGGCGCGGGCTCAATTGGTCAAGCAGTGGTAAAAGAAATCTTTAAACGTAACCCCAAAAAACTGCACGTAGTGGATATCAGCGAAAACAATCTGGTTGAAGTGGTGCGTGATATCCGCAGTTCGTTTGGCTATATTGATGGCGACTTTCAAACCTTCGCATTAGATATTGGCTCTATCGAATACGATGCCTTTATTCAAAACGATGGACAATACGATTATGTATTAAACCTTTCCGCCCTTAAACATGTTCGTAGTGAAAAAGACCCTTATACCTTAATGCGCATGATTGATGTTAATGTATTTAACACCGACAAAACCATTCAACAATCGATTGAAAAGGGCACAAAAAAATACTTCTGTGTCTCAACTGACAAAGCTGCCAACCCAGTGAATATGATGGGCGCAAGTAAACGCATTATGGAAATGTTCCTTATGCGCCGTAGCGAAACCATTGAAATCTCTACCGCACGCTTTGCCAATGTGGCCTTTTCTGATGGTTCGTTGTTACATGGTTTTAACCAACGCATTCAAAAACGCCAACCAATTGTCGCACCCAATGACATCAAACGCTATTTCGTCACCCCGCAAGAATCCGGCGAACTCTGTTTAATGTCCTGTTTGCTTGGCGATAATCGAGATATTTTCTTTCCCAAGCTCAGTGAAGATTTACACCTGATCACCTTTGCCGATATTGCTGTGCGCTACCTAAAAAACCTTGGTTACGAACCCTATTTATGCGCAACTGAAGATGAAGCGCGAGAATTAGTAAAAACCTTACCTGAGCAAGGCAAGTGGCCGTGTTTATTTACTGCCAGCGACACCACCGGTGAAAAAGACTTTGAAGAATTCTTTACCGATAAAGAAACCCTCGATATGCAACGTTTTACCAATCTCGGCGTGATCAAAAACCAACCGATTTATGACGGTCAGAAACTCGCTTTATTTGAGCAAACAATTGCCGAAATGAAACAAAACAGACAATGGAGTAAGCAACAAATTGTTGATCTGTTTCATCAAATGATTCCCGATTTTGGGCACAAAGAAACCGGCAAATACCTCGACGGGAAAATGTAATCATGCGCGAATCACTTAAACAACTGGTCAGCTTTGTGCAACAACACTATCAAACCACCGAGTTTATCCCACTGCACGAACCGCGTTTTGATCAGCATGAAAAAGACCTTGTCATAGATTGTATCGACTCCACCTTTGTATCCAGTGTGGGTAAATACGTCGATTTATTCGAGCAAAAACTCGCCGCTTACACCGGCGTTAAATACGCGATTGCCACGGTTAACGGCACATCGGCTCTACACATTGCCCTTAAGTTGGCAGGGGTAGAGCGCGATACCGAAGTCATTACCCAAGCCCTCAGTTTTATCGCAACCTGCAACGCGATCAGCTATTGCGGTGCTGAACCGGTTTTTGTCGATGTCGATAAACATACACTCGGCTTATCCGCCGAAGCATTACAGGCGTTTTTAAATCAATACGCTGAAATCAAAAACAATCAATGCTACAACAAACAAACCCAAAAACGCATTGCCGCCTGTGTGCCGATGCACACCTTTGGGCATCCATGCGAAATCGACAAAATTCAAGCCATTTGTGAACAATGGCATATCCCATTAGTGGAAGATGCCGCTGAATCTTTAGGCAGCTTTTACAAAGGTAAACACACCGGAAACTTTGGCAAACTAGCCGCCATCAGTTTTAACGGAAATAAAATTGTCACAGCAGGTGGCGGTGGTGCAATTCTGACTAACGATGCTGAATTAGCCAAAGCCGCTAAGCACATAACCACCACCGCCAAAGTACCGCATAAATGGGAGTTTAACCACGACCAGATTGGATACAACTACCGTATGCCCAATCTTAATGCTGCGTTACTCTGCGCCCAGCTTGATAAGCTTGAAGGTTTTATTGAAAACAAACGCCAAACCGCGCAAACCTACCAGGCCTGGTGTAAACAAAATGAAATTCAGTTCATCCAAGAACCACAAGACGCAACATCCAATTATTGGCTCAATGCGATTAGGCTAAACAACAAAGAAGAACAACAAGCGTTTTTAGAATACGCCAACGCACAAGGCGTGATGACCAGGCCTGTTTGGACATTGCTAAATCAACTGCCCATGTTCAAACACTGCCAAGCCATGCCCCAAACCAACGCCCAATGGCTAGCTGACCGTTTAGTCAATATCCCAAGTAGTGTGAGAGTATGAAACAGCTTCTTTTAATAGGTGCAGGTGGGCATTGTAAGGCGTGTATTGATGTCATTGAGCAGATTGGTGATTGGCAGATTGC
>JACXUY010000048.1 GCA_014763665.1 Gammaproteobacteria bacterium | reverse complement strand
AATGTCCTTCCACCAAGCAAAAAATGAGAATGAGCAGTCTGAATGAGAAGCGACGCTTTAGCGCTGCGAAGCAGAAGCCATTATTCAGACCTTCCCTAATTACTTGTTTTTAACCGTTACCTTTTCGCTTGCTAATGGTACCGTATTTTTTTCCAACGAAATAACCACGCGACGATTCTGCGCTCGACCCACGTTAGTATCGTTGGCAACTAAAGGCTCAGCATCGGCTCGTCCTGATACGGTCATAAATTGTTTCTCGACGCCGAAATCCTCAAATAAACGCGCTACAGATGAAGCACGCGCTGATGACAGCTCCCAATTAGAAGGAAAGGTGACATTGTGAATGGGCACATTGTCGGTATGACCGGTAATCATTATGCGATGACGACGATTGGCCAGTTCTTCAGCCATTTTTTCTAGTTGCGCTTTCGCTGCTTCTTGTAAACTGGCACGACCACTTTCAAAGGCTTTATCCGAACGCAGGGTAATGACAAAATGCTCTGGCGTCTCTTCCACCGAAGCATCCATCTTTTTAACCATGCTTTCGATTTCAGATTTCGTTAGTGGTTTAAGCTCGATCGGATTAATAAGCACATCGCCCTTTTGTTCGGGCATAGGACTGGTCTCTTGTGTTCCCCCTTCTGAGTTTACCTCAGCAAAGCTGTCTGCAAGCGCCTTGCGATCAGCTGGATCCATAATGGCAGACAACCACATGACCAAGAAGAAAACCATCAGCACCGTCATTAAGTCGGCAAGCGCGATCTTCCATGAACCACCGTGAGCGCCACCGCCCTCGTCGTCATCATAAGCGCTCATGCATCACCCAGCAGCTTGTCTCGATACTCGGGCGGTACGCGTTGACGACCAATTTCAATCGCCAAATTAGGAGATACCCCATCCGCATAGGCCGTGATGGCGCCAGCTACCATTTCAAACAGCATTTTATCTTGACGTAACATCACCTCCATCGCATGGGTGAAAGGCCCTACTACAGCAAACGCAAAAAAAATGCCGTAAAAAGTACCTGTCAAAGCAGCACCAATAAATTGTGCCGTAATTTCAACCGGACCACCCACAGTCGTCATGGTTAAAATCACCCCCATAATGGCCGCCATAATACCAAAACCCGGCAACCAATCACCGATTTTACCCGTGAGCTTAGGCACTTCCGACGCAGAGCGAAACCACAAACTAATCCGTTTCTCCGCCATTTTATCAATTTCATGACCCTTAGGCGGATTCATCAGTACATAGCTGAAGCAGTCTAGAACAAAACTGAGCAGCTCTTTATGTGCCAAGACGGCAGGATACTTGGCAAAGACTGAGCTTGAAGCAGGATCAGAAATATGCTTATCAAGCGCCAATACCCCTTGTGCGCGCGACAATTTGAACAACTCTTGCAACAAACCTAATAGTTGAGCGTAAACTTTGATGTTAGTTTTGTCGCTTTGAAAAAAACGCAACGACATCACAAAGGTTCGTGCGACCACAGGTATCGGTGCGGCCAGTAAAAACGCCGCAAAGCCAGCACCCAAGATAACCACTAGCTCGGAAGGATGCCACAACTCTCCCAGCGGACCTTGCATAATAGCAAAGCCGCCAATAATGGCGAGCATTAACACTAAGAAACCAACGGGTTTTAACCACATACTATTTTGCCTATGTCATACATATTTCAGTTAGCGACGATCATCACCAAAACTTAAACTGAATATAAACTCAGCAAAGGTCATGCCAATCATTTCTCGTCGGCTTGTAAGCGTCCAATGGCACAAGACACCAGCGATCTCACATCAGCTTCAACCGCCGCCAATCCCGATGTCGTTCCCTGTAAGGGATAACCTAAGCGCGTTAAGCGGGCAATAATAGCACTTTCTTGTTCTGGCTCAGCATTGACGCTAACCGTGCCTTGCTCAATATTCACATGCACCTCGCTGACACCAGCTAATGTCATCAGTTGCTGACGAATGCGGCCAGCGCAACCACCGCATTTAATGTTATCGACTTTCCATTCCATCATGTCTGTGACCTCCCAAAAAGGCTATTCAAGAAGCTTATGGATTGGTTCGGCTTTGTGGAAATGCCACCCCTGCGCATAATCAATATCAATGGCTGTTAATGCCTGAGCAATTTCACCTGTTTCAACAAATTCAGCAATGGTCATCATGCCTAGTGCTTGTGCAATCTCCTGCATGCCTCGCACCAAAGCCTCATTGGTTTTGTCGACCAACATGGACTTCACGAAACTACCGTCAATTTTAAGATAATCAACTGGCAACTGTTTTAAGTAACGGAAAGAAGATTGACCAGAACCAAAATCATCAAGCGCAAACTGACAACCCAAGGCTTTAAGCGAAAAAATAAACTGATGCGCTTGATCTAACTGCGTAACCGCTGCGGTTTCTGTAATCTCAAAACACAATTTATGGCTGGGAAACTGAGTGCGATGAATCAAGTCTTTAACAAAATCAACTAAGTCTGGCTGTGAAAAGGAAGCGCCCGACAAATTGATACCACACACTGCAATACGGTCGAGTAAGCTGGGATGCTCGCTTAAAAAGCTCAGCGTATGCTTAATTACCCAACGGTCAATCAGATGCATGAGTCCATAACGTTCAGCGGCTGGAATGAATAAATCGGGTGAAATCGCTTGTCCCGTTTGATCTTTCCAACGCAGCAAAATTTCCAAATGCAACCGATCATCCTTATGCTGTAGCGGCATAATCCGTTGCACATTTAACTCAAAGCGATCAAACTCCAGCGCTATGTGTAACTCGCTGACAATGCGCATTTCTTCTTGTTGACCACGTAAGTAGGCATCCGTGGTTTGATATAGCCAAACATGGTTTCGACCTGCATTTTTCGCTGCATAACAGGCGGCATCCGCCATCGCCATCAGCATTTTGGCGTCTTGCTCAGAACCGATATCGGGAACAACACCAATACTGGCACCAATTTGATAATGACGTTCCAGATAAATAAAACGAAACTCAGCCAACATAGCGCGAATACTTTCAGCAATCGTCATGGCTTGCTGCGCATCACCGATCATCAATACGGCAAACTCGTCGCCCCCCATACGCGCCAGCACCATCTCTTTCGGTAATAAGCTGGCTAAACGGTTTGCCACTTGTTTTAATAGTTCATCACCAGCAGTATGCCCCGAAGTATCGTTAATCAGCTTAAACTGGTCTAAATCAATGTATAGTAGTGCGTAGGCCTGGAGCGAATTTTTAGGCAATTCAACCAGCTTCTGCTCAAAAGCCGTCCGGCTTAGCAAGCCCGTTAAGGCATCGTGATTCGCTTGCCAGCGCAAGCGTTGCTCCAGTTGATGATTTTCTGTCACGTCTTGATAAAGCCACAGGCGACCGACAAAAACGCCCGATCGTTCATCGTGCATGGGAATCACATCTTGCAACAACCAACGCCCATCTTGCATAGCAAACAACTGGCGATGCGATGCTTGTGACAGAGTTGCTGCCGACTGCACCTGTCGCATAAACTCGGTAGGGTCGGCAAAGAGCAAGCGCGTATCCATCATCAAGGTTTCCCCTCGATGACCTACCAGCTGTTTTGGCGTTAACGCAATTTTGAAAAAATCACAATAGAGCTGATTCGAGAAGACCACCTTGGCATTAGCATCTTCTAACAACACGGCCAAGGGTAAGGTATTCAACAAATTTTTCAACCAAATTAAACGTCTTTCATTTTCGTCACCCATCTGATGCAATGCCTGTTGTTGCTCCTGCTGACGCACCCGATTGTCCTGCAACGCCGCTCGCATTTGTTCCATCGACAGAGAAAGCTGTAAAACCTCTGCACTGCCGCCGATGCGGATGGGATCAGCCAGGCTTCCCGAACCGATACGTTTGGCATCATCTGAAAGGGACTCGATTTGATTGATGATCGGACGAGTCATGGTTTCGATAACGAATACCAAAATAGCAACCACCACTACCAACAGCAGCAGCCAGTACAACATTAAATACCAGAGATTGTTAATGGTGGCGTTACTGTCCCCCTCTATGCGCAGTTCACCATAATTTTTGCCGAACCAATCCACTTGTTGACTGACAGTCAGTTCAGCATGGGAAAATAACGCCTTAAACCAGTCAGGTACCGCCAAAGGAACGTTTGCTTGAGCTTCTAGGGGTTTTTGCCCATCCGTACTCCAATAAATGCGCTTAATAAAGCTCTGCTTGACATAACGCTGAAAGCGCTGATCCAGACGCGCATAATCATCGGTAATATTGGCAATGACAATATCTTGCGTAATTAAATCTGCCACTTCGCTAATACGTTTTTCCGTATCTTGAGCCACATAACCGCGCGCCAACCACACCAATAGCGAAAAGCTTGTGACAATAATCACCAATAGCAACGCACTCAAAAATACATACAAACGTGTTTTTAAACCCATCGATTAAGGCTCCATTCTTTTGCCCGCACTCAAGCGCTGATAACATTGTATGGCAAATTGATAATCGTGTTCTGATGCAAGCTTCCAGCCTTTCCATTGAATACCAGGACGTTGATTGCTTCGCTCCAATATGGCCTGTCCATCCTCATCCTGTGCTATATGAATAAATGCCTCTTGTACACGCTGCACCACCTCATTCGGCACCACATCCGCTCTAACTGTCAACGGATAATTCATCAATGGAGGTGATTGCCACAAAATACGATAGGGGTGATTATTTTTGCCCATAATGCGTTTAAAGACTTCCAAATTAACCGCTACTGCTTGGTGTTTGCCCAGCTTGAACTCTGTCACGAGCGACTCCTGATTACCAACCGTCACAGGCTTAACCCTAACACCCTCAGCAAGCATCACTGACATGGGCACAACATTAGTAATAAATATTCCGTGACTTCCCATAGCAACTTCATGTCCATTCAAATCAGCTAGGGTTTGATATGGAGAATGATATTGCACAATGATAGCGCTTTTTGCTTCTCCCTCTAAGGCTGCAATCACCTTGTAACTTAGAGATTGTCGAATCATTGATTGCAACGAAGGAAAGCCGATATAAAAATCATATTCACCACGCGCAAGGTGGCGTTGCATATCGTCGAAGTTATAACCCGACTTCATGACCAGTTCCACACCCGCACGCTGTCCTACCCACTTTAAAATGGGATTTAACTGAGCAGCCATACTCAAGTTGGCTTGAAAATTGGCCACACCAACGGTGTAAACTCGCTCTTGTGCTACACTGGCAAAACTTAAGCAGCCAAGCAGACAGAGCCATATGACTTGCACGGTTTTTTTCATGAGTAATGTTCTATTGTCAGTGTTTCTATTATTATGTACCTTTATTTTTCAGAAGTTTACCACGATTTTCATTTCGGCTCTAAAAGGAATTTGCTATGCCCAATCGCAACCTAGCTGACATTCGTATTCATTATCAAAAAGATGCCCTTGATTGGGATAAATTAGCGGCTGACCCATTGGTTAATTTACGGCAATGGATTGATGACGCCATTGCAGACCATCTTTATGAACCCACTGCCATGATGCTGGCAACAGTCGATGCGGAACTACAACCTCATGCACGCGTTGTGTTGTTGAAAGGATTGGATAGTGGCTTAGTGTTTTACACCCATTACACAGGCCCCAAGGGACAAGACTTGGCGCACAACCCCAAAGCAGCACTGACCTTTTTTTGGCCTGAAATGGAACGACAAGTGCGTGTTGAAGGTAGAGTAGAAAAAGTCAGTGCGGAAGAATCAGATCGCTACTTTGCTAGCCGCCCCAGAGACAGCCAACTGGGTGCTTGCGCCTCGGCACAAGGGCAAGTGGTTGCTAATCGAGCTGAACTAGAAGCCCGCTTTGCTGATATGGCCGCCAAGTTTGCTGGTAAAGCAGTTCAACGACCAGACCATTGGGGTGGCTACCGCTTGGTCCCTCATCGGCTTGAATTTTGGCAGGGCAGACCTAACCGTTTACACGATCGACTGGTATTTAAGCGCCAAGCAGACGGAGTCTGGGCAACAGAGCGACTCGCTCCATGAGTGAGATCCAATTAGCCGCTTCATGGCTGGAACAGTTACGCCATGAGTTTGAACAAGACTACATGAAGCAACTTAAAACCTTTCTGCAACATGAAAAAGCGCAAGGAAAGCTGATTCTACCTGCACCGAGCCAATGGTTTGCCGCACTCAACGCCACCCCGTTTGAACAAGTCAAAGTCGTCATTATTGGACAAGACCCCTATCCAACACCTGGTCATGCGCATGGGCTGTGTTTTTCTGTACAACCGCACGTCAGACCCTTACCCAAATCACTCATTAATATCTACCAAGAATTGGCTGATGATCTGGGCGTTCATAACCAGTCTGGTTATTTAATGCCTTGGGCAGAACAAGGAGTCTTATTACTCAACGCCGTCTTAACAGTCGAAGCGGGTAATGCCAATAGTCATCAAGGTAAAGGATGGGAACGATTTACAGATGCTGCTATTCAAGCGCTCAATAAACGCGATACGCACTGCGTGTTTGTATTATGGGGCGCTTACGCACAGAAAAAAGGGACTTTAATCGACCGCCAACGCCACAGCGTCATTAGCAGCACTCACCCTTCTCCGTTATCAGCCTATCGCGGTTTTTTTGGCAGCAAACCCTTTTCACAAATTAACCAGGCACTGGTTAAACATCAGCAGTCGCCCATCGAATGGCAATTGCCTGAATAGTCGGGGTGTTTATGTTTAATTGAGACGATCATTACGCGAATGAGGCGGCGTTTTTTCTACCCATTCTCCTTCGATAATGGTGTTACTGGTACGTGTATAACCTGACGCACTTGCGCTATCGTCGTTGGCCGCCGATGCAGCGAAACTCGATGGCGTTTTACGACCACGCAATACTTTTTGACGCAAACTGGGCAACCACAACAACACCGCTACCGCATCACTGAGTACACCGGGTATGAAAAACAAGATTCCAACTAACAACAGCCAAGGGGTTTCTTTAATGGCTTCAAGGCGTTCTGATGGTGTGGCGAAAATGCCCCCTAAACTTTTCAAGGTATCGCCAGCATCTAAAATAACCAACACCCCTAAGATCATCGCGCCCAGCACCCATGCCAGACTCCACCAAGCGCCAATCGCATCCGCCAACACAAACAGACTAAATAGGTCTGCAATGAACACAAACAACACCCAACCGAGCGACAATCTAAACATAGCGTTCCTCTTGTAAAAGTAGCGTCTTACACGCATAATCATGTGCCAATGATAACAACAAAGTCTAAGCCATAGCAAAGAAACGACAAAAGGATCAAGCTCATGAAACATCTCCTCCTCTGGTTCATGCTATTGATGATCAGCCTAACCAGCTTATCGGGCAAAGCAAACGAAGAAGAATTTCTCGACCCTGAAATGGCCTTCTCGGTCAGCGCATCCATGAAAGATGCCAATACCCTTTCAGCGCATTTCAAAGTTACCCCCAAATACTACCTCTATCAAGAAAGACTTGGTTTTAGCATTAGCGCTGGTGACGTCCAATTGGGCAAACCCGAATTACCCAAAGCGATCTTAAAAAATGATCCCAATTTTGGCGATGTGCTTATTTACAAAGAGAATTTCAGCGTCGACATTCCCGTTCAGGGCACTGGTAAATTCGATTTGCTGGTGAAATTCCAAGGCTGTGCCGACGCTGGCTTATGCTACCCGCCGCAAAAACAAACCATCACCTTAACAGCAGAAGCAGGTAGCGCCAGCCAAAACAACAGTGTCGATCGTTTTATTCAGCAAGCGAAACAGCATTCGGCGGCAGCCGTCGATCAACGAGTCAATACTGCCACTCCGGTGAAAGATGTTGATATCGCGGCACAAGAAGACCTTTCCGAAAGTGATCGCATTGCCGGCATGCTCACGGGGGGCAACATTGGTTTAACCCTAATTTTCTTCTTTGGCGTTGGCTTACTACTTGCCTTTACGCCTTGCGTCTTCCCGATGATTCCTATTTTGTCATCCATTATTGTCGGGCAAGGACAAGGGCTCACCACGCGTCGCGCTTTCACTTTGTCGTTAGTTTATGTGCTAGCAATGGCCTCTACCTATACCATTGCGGGCGTGCTAGCTGGGCTGTTTGGCGCTAATCTGCAGGCGGCTTTCCAAAATCCGTGGATATTAACGGCTTTTAGCATGGTTTTTGTTGTGTTAGCCCTATCGATGTTTGGCTTTTTTGAACTACAACTACCCGCAAGCGTGCAAGCTAAACTGGTCGACATTTCTAACAAGCAACAAGGCGGAACACTGGCTGGTGTTGCGGTAATGGGCTTTTTGTCGGCACTCATTGTCGGGCCATGTGTGGCACCCCCACTAGCAGGTGCCCTCATTTATATCGGTCAAACGGGCGATGCCCTCTTAGGTGGTGCTGCTTTGTTTGCGCTGAGCATGGGTATGGGCTTGCCGCTGTTGGCTGTCGGCACGGCCGCAGGTAAATATATGCCACGCGCAGGTGGATGGATGGATGCGGTGAAAGCGGTATTTGGTGTCGCTTTGTTGGCTGTCGCCATTTGGATGCTGTCACGCATTTTGCCAGAGCCAGTAAGCCTATTACTGTGGGCAGCCTTGGCGATCAGTTCAGCCATCTACTTAGGTGCTTTCGATGCGGCCAATAGTGGCTGGCAGAAATTATGGAAAAGTCTGGGTGTATTGCTGTTTGCATGGGGGATATTGTTACTCATCGCTGTTGCCAGTGGCGGTAAAAGCAGTCTAACACCACTAGCGCATCTGGTTGGCAGCTCATCATCAACTGGCAATACTGTGATCCGTGCGCATGACCTCTTTCAACGCGTCAACTCTGCAGCTGAGTTGGATGCGGTGTTAAGCGAAGCGAAATCAAAGCAACAGGTGGTAATGCTCGACTTTTATGCAGATTGGTGCGTTTCCTGTAAAGAAATGGAGCAGTTCACCTTCACGGATGCTCGCGTGGCCAGTCAGATGCAGCAAATGAAACTGGTACAAATTGACCTGACTGACAATACGGCTGAGCATCAAGCATTGCTGAAACGCTTTGGTCTCGTTGGACCGCCCGCCATTCTGTTTTTCGACACTCAAGGTAATGAACGTCGCGGTTTACGTGTGGTTGGCTTCATGAAATCAGAGCTTTTTGCACAACAATTGTCAAAAGCATTAACGCCTTAATGGTTATTCTATGACTATCTCGGCTATAATTAAGCTCATGATTCAGGATGACCTGAAAAACCTTAACGGGAAAGGGGTCTGGGGGTAGGGGTGCACAAAATTTGTGGCAATCCGTTAACTTAATCCCTTCCACCAGAGATAAATTTATATAGGCAGTTTTAAAAATAGCGCGAGGCGCCTTTTTAGAGATGCCGTTAGACGTGAACATCCACATGGCAAACATATTGGTACTAAATGGTCCTAATCTCAATTTATTAGGTCGTCGCGAGCCAGGCCACTATGGCACCCGAACTCTGGCCGACATCGTACAAGAACTAGAACAGTTAGCCGATGAATTTGAGGTTCGCTTGTACCATTTTCAAAGTAATTCAGAAGCCGAATTGATCAACCGCGTCCACCAAGCTGTTGAAGATGAAATTAGCTTTATCATCATTAACCCAGCTGCTTTTACCCACACTAGTGTAGCGTTACGTGATGCCTTAGCAGGTGTTACCATTCCGTTTATCGAAGTCCACCTTTCGAATGTGCATAAACGAGAGGCTTTTCGTCATCATTCGTACTTTTCCGATATCGCCGTTGGTACTATTGTTGGGCTGGGACCGATTGGTTACGCCTTAGCACTGCAAGCAGCCTTAGATCATTTAGACATTTAGAACAACACACAATTCACTTATTCAATTTATTCAGAGAGAACCTCTTATGGACATGCAGGACATCCGCAAATTATTTGAGTTAGCCGACAAATACCAAGTCGCTGAAGTGGAATTCAATAATGATGAAGTCAGCTTAAGAATCACCCGCGCTCATCCAGTCGAAGGCGGGATGATGATGCAAGCGCCCATGATGTCTGCAGCTCCCGCTGCTGCAACAACGGCAACCTTGCCGAGTGCCACCACTACACCAGCAGCTTCCCCTGCAGATACTCTACCAGCAGGAACACAGGTTAAGTCTCCCATGGTTGGTACTTTCTATGCTGCACCAGCTCCTGGTGCAAAAAACTTTGTTGAAGTCGGTCAAAACGTCAAAGTCGGCGATACCCTATGTATTATCGAAGCCATGAAAATCATGAACCCGATTAAATCCGAAGTCAGTGGCAAAGTGCTCAGCATTCTCGTTGAAAATGCGGACCCTGTTGAATACGGTCAACCCCTATTCATTATTGGGTAAGTAATGGGCATCTCTAAAAAGCACTTAGTGGTATTTTTAGAGCACCCAAGTTGAGTTAATTTCTGGAGGAAGGGCATTTAATCAAGTGGTTACATGCCACTTTCATCAAGCCCTGCCCCCAGCCCCCTTCCCATTAGGGTTTTTAGAGGTCACCTAACAATATGATCAAAAAACTGCTCATTGCCAATCGTGGCGAGATTGCTTTACGTATTTTGCGTGCCTGTCGCGAACTGGGCATTAAAACCGTCGCTGTTTATTCAGAAGCTGACCGCTCACTCAAGCATGTTGGTCTAGCCGACGAAGCTGTGTGTATTGGTCCAGGTCCCTCTGCCAAAAGTTATTTGAGTGCAACGGCCATTCTCTCAGCCGCTGAAATTACCGGAGCTGATGCCATTCACCCCGGCTATGGTTTCTTGTCTGAAAACCCCGATTTTGCCGAGCGCGTTGAGGCAAGTGGCTTTATTTTTGTTGGGCCTCGTGCTGATTCTATTCGCCTAATGGGTGACAAGGTTTCCGCAATTCGCACCATGATGGCGGCAGGCGTACCGACCGTTCCTGGGTCTGGCAAGCCACTAGATGATAATGCTGAAGAAAACTACGCTATTGCCGAACGCATTGGTTATCCGGTCATCATCAAGGCTGCTGGCGGTGGTGGTGGTCGTGGTATGCGCGTCGTTTACGACAAAGCCATGTTGTTAGAGTCGATTGCCTTGACCAAAAATGAAGCGGGTGTTGCCTTCAACAATCCAGAAGTCTATATGGAAAAGTTTTTACAAACACCACGCCACATCGAAATTCAAGTATTGTCAGATGGGCAGGGTAATGCCGTGCATTTAGGTGAACGTGACTGCTCAATGCAACGCCGTCACCAAAAAGTCGTAGAAGAAGCGCCAGCACCAGGAATTACCCAAGCCGAGCGTGAGTTTATTGGTAATCAATGTGCCAGAGCTTGTATCGAAATGAACTATCGTGGTGCAGGCACCTTTGAATTCCTGTACGAAAAAGGTCACTTCTACTTTATTGAAATGAATACGCGTATTCAGGTAGAGCATCCAGTGACAGAAATGGTCACAGGCATTGATTTGGTACGCACGCAAATTCAAATCGCCGCTGGCATGCCCTTGCCTTTCAAGCAGGACGACATTAAATTACGGGGTCACGCCATTGAATGTCGCGTGAATGCTGAAGACCCTACGCACAACTTTATGCCAAGCCCCGGCAAAATTACGCGTGCACACGTGCCCGGTGGCATAGGCGTGCGTTGGGATTCACATATTTACAGTGGCTACAGCGTTCCACCCACTTATGATTCGATGATCGGCAAACTGATTGTCCATGGCGATACCCGTGAAAGTGCCTTAGCACGCATGGAAAATGCCTTGTCGGAAATGGTTATCGAAGGCATCAAAACCAATCTTGGCTTACAAAAAGAAATCATTAGCGATGAAGGCTTCCGCAAAGGCGGCGTCAACATTCATTACCTAGAGAAAAAACTCGGAATGCACTAATTGGCCTGGATTCAAATTTATACCCAAGTCCCTAAGCGTTATGCTGAGGCATTATCGGATGCATTAGAAGCAATAGGGAGTTTAGCGGTAACGCTGACTGATGCGGCGGACAGCCCTATCTTTGAGCCCCCTATTGGCTCTACGCCAATTTGGCCAGACACCCGTGTTACCGGCTTATTTGAAGCCAGTCGAGACACAGATACATTATTGAATCTCTTAGCTTCGCGTTGGCCACAAGTCGCTCAATTTCCTGTGCGTGCGGAAGCCCTAGAAGATAAAGATTGGGTGCGTGAATGGATGGATCAGTTTAAACCCGTTCGTTTTGGCGAACGCTTGTGGGTCGTTCCCAGTTGGTTAGCTCCACCTGAACCAGACGCTATTCATCTACTGCTTGATCCTGGTTTGGCTTTTGGTACGGGTGATCACCCCACCACTGCGCTCTGCTTAACTTGGCTATCAAATCATGATCTGAGTGGTAAAACGGTGATTGACTTTGGCTGCGGTTCAGGTATTTTAGCTTGTGCTGCGGCAAAACTCGGTGCAAAACGCGTCATTGGCACCGACATCGATCCTCAAGCCATGCACGCTTCCGCCCAAAATGCACAACAAAATAAGGTAGAGCTAGAACTTTATTTACCTGATCAAATGCCGGCCGTGAAAGCAGAGATCGTTGTTGCCAATATTTTGTTTAATCCACTGAAATCACTGGCACCGCAACTCTTGACACTAGTCGCACCGAATGGCTTGTTGGTGATGTCGGGCATTTTAATTGAACAAGTCGAACCTTTGATCGCACATTATCAAGCACTTGGCACAAAACTTGTTAGCTCAACAGAACAAGGCGATTGGGCACAGGTGGTGCTCGCTAATGCAGAAGGATAGAACTATGAAAGCGCTTCGGATGATGATTTGGGCGGCACTGTTATGCGTTCACGCATTTGCTTGGGCAGATGCACCGAAAATGGATTTAATTCCAGAACTCAAAGACATTGAAAAAATAGCAGCTGAACAGGAAGCAGCCATTCGCGCGCAATCTGAAGCATTACAAAAAGCGCAGCTGGAAAAAGAACAGGCAGAAAAAGCCGCCAAAGAGGCGATTGATAAGCAAAGAGCAGTTGCCGCCCCCCAACCAACGGTAACTACAGAAGCAAACAGAAAATCAGAACCTAAAGCGACTAAAACACAAGTCAAAGTCACCACTAAGTCCACCAAAAAGGCACCAGCTGAACCGATTGAAAAAACCAACCCTTGGTTAGCACAAGAACGTCGTTATAGCTTTCCGTAATGTAGGTTTACGGCGCAACTTATTGCGCTATTCGCTGCAGACAACGCTCTCTTTCTTCTGCAGAAACTGATAACACTCTTGTCTACTAGCATCCTGCAAAGCGTGTGTCCACGCTTGAGTAGTGCACCCCATTATTTGAGTCATCAGGACTAATATCATCAGTCTATACCTATTTTCGGTAATCGACTGATTGTCTGAGTTTTTTATCAACAAATGAGGATGGTTTGTTTGCCATTCTCTCAGCTTGGTTCTGGGTGAAACATATCCAAGGTTCTTTTGTAGGGTGTGGTGATTATACAGCATGAGATACTCCTCTAGCTTGTCTCTTAACTGTTGTGATGATCTAAATTGTGTTTGCGCCAATAGCTGTGGCAACGCCGACATTGTATTTTTGGGCAATCGCCACATAACTCATGCCTGAGCGTTTGTCGGCTTGCAT
>JACXUY010000125.1 GCA_014763665.1 Gammaproteobacteria bacterium | reverse complement strand
CATCATGGTTACTCTACTAGGCTTACTTGGCCGTTTTTAAGCTGGTACTGTTGATGGGTGTAAGGACAGGTCGTTTGCGCTTCGCCTTCAAGCGGTAAATCGATCTTTTCACCGTATTGGCTCATCCAACCGATTTGTTTGGCGGGCACCCCGACCATTAATGCATAGGGTTTGACGTCTTTGTTAATTACGGCACCCGCGCCAATAAAGGCGTATTCGCCAATCGTCACGCCACAAACAACCGTGCAGTTGGCGCCAAGGGTTGCGCCTTTTTTAACGAGGGTGTCTTTGTATTCGTTTTTGCGCTCAATGAGCGCACGCGGGTTATAGACGTTGGTAAACACCATGCTGGGTCCACAAAACACGCCCTCTTCGAGATGCACATTATCGTAAACCGACACGTTGTTTTGGATTTTACATTTGTCGCCAATGGTGACTTTATTGCCGACGAACACATTTTGACCAAGTGATACGCCTTTACCAATTTTGGCACCGGCGCAAACATGCGCCCAGTGCCAAACGCGTGAACCTTCACCGATTTGCGCGCCGTCATCAACGATAGCGGTTGAATGAACTGTATAAGCTTCAGCCATTAATTAATACTCCAGCGGTAAAGAAACTGTATTACCGTCACGCGCGGATAGGTAGGCGGCGATAAGGACTTCTAGAGACTTCAAACCTTCTCTTCCATCTGTTTCAGGCTCAGCGCCACCGCGCATCACATCAATCACGT
The DNA here is from genome assembly GCA_014763665.1 of Gammaproteobacteria bacterium. Classification (GTDB taxonomy): domain Bacteria; phylum Pseudomonadota; class Gammaproteobacteria; order Thiomicrospirales; family Thiomicrospiraceae. The sequence continues at coordinate 2,411 of JACXUY010000125.1, read as the reverse complement.
TTTTGTAATAAAGCGGGTGCCCGAAGCCATAGACGGAGGTCGTTTCGTAGTTGGCTTGTTGGATATCTTTGTCGTACTCTTTGCTGTCTTCAAATTCCCAACGTTGGATTTCGTTAACGGCGACACCGCCAACACGCACTGTGCCTTTTTCTCCCAGAATGGTGATCGAACCTTCGTAGTTTTTTGGGTAGGTGAGCATGGTGACGTTCATAGAACCCATTGCCCCATTGCGCCATTTGATATTCATGACACCGGTGTCTTCGACTTCGATATCACGCGCTAATGTACCTGTCATGGCTTGGATTTTTTCAACTGGGCCGATTAGCCAATCAATTAGATCCACATAATGACTTGCTTGGTTCATGAATGCGCCACCGTCTAATTCCCAAGTACCACGCCACTTTGCAGCATCGTAATATTCTTGTGGTCGTGTCCAGAAAACATTGAGGTTGACCATGTAGATTCGACCAAAGCGCCCTTCTTCGATTGCTCTTTTTAACAGTTGCAATGTAGTGTTGCGGCGATTTTGTTTGACTACAAATAAACGCACACCGGCTTTATCACAGGCTTTAACCATACCCACGCCATCACTCCAACGCGTAGCCATGGGTTTTTCGCTGATTACGTTTATGCCAGCTTCTGCGACTTCGATCGCTTGTTCGGGATGCACGCCAGACGGTGTGCAAAGTGAAACCACATCGAGTTGTTCATTAGCAAGCATGTCGGTGAGTGAAAGGTAACCGGTAACTTTGTGCTCGGTTTTGGCCGCTTCTAACGCTTGCTTATTGTTGTCGCAAATTGCAACCAGTTCAAAATCATCTGGATATTGGGCAATCGATGCAAAGTGGTTTTTGGCTATACGCCCACAGCCAACAACGGCAATGCGGATTTTACGATTGACTATTTCTGGGTAATGACGCATGGATTAGAGTCTCCAAGTTGGGTTGGGGACAATGTTTTTGACATCAATCAGAACCATTTCGTCTTTGGATAGTTTTTTATAGTCTTCCATGCTATAGGCTTTGAATTGATGGTGCGAAACGGCCACGATAATCGCATCATATTGTTTATTGGATTGCATTGGGTCGTCGATAATGCCGTGTTTGTACCATTTGCTTTCTTCTGCGTGATCTACCCATGGGTCATAAACATCAACATTTACACCAAAGTCTTTAAGCTCTTCAATAATATCGACTACTTTGGTGTTACGCATATCTGGGCAGTCTTCTTTGAAAGTGACACCAAGCATTAAAACATTGGAGTTTTTAATCGTTTTTCCGGCTTTGATCATGTGTTTGATGGTTTGGTCGGCCACATATTTACTCATGCCGTTGTTGATTTGACGTGCGGCAAGGATGAGATTGGGTTTGTAGCCAAGCTCTTCTGCTTTGAACGTAAGGTAATATGGGTCAACACCAATACAATGACCGCCCACCAGGCCTGGTGTAAGCTTTATAAAGTTCCACTTTGTGGCGGCTGCCGCTAGGACTTCGTTAGTATCGATACCCATTTGGTCGAAAATCAAGGCTAATTCATTAATCAATGCGATATTGACATCGCGCTGGGTGTTTTCGATAACTTTTGAAGCTTCGGCCACTTTAATGCTCGAGGCTAAGTGTGTGCCTGCGGTGATGACTTCCTTGTAAAGATCGTCAACCTTTTTTGCAATTTCGGGGGTTGAACCGGCGGTGACTTTGAGAATTTTTTTCACGGTGTGCTCTTTGTCGCCTGGATTGATGCGTTCCGGCGAATAACCGCAATAGAAATCTTGATTGAATTTTAGCCCGGATGCTTTTTCCAACTCAGGTACACAAACGTCTTCGGTTACGCCGGGGTAAACGGTCGATTCATAAATTACGATATCGCCTTTTTGTAATACTGTACCAACTGTACGAGATGACTTTACAAGGGGCGTTAAATCTGGGCGATTGACTTTGTCGATGGGAGTGGGAACTGTGATGATGTAGATATTGCAATCTTTGGCATCTTGTATATTAGTGGTATAGGTCATATTACCTTTTACCGAGACTAACTCATCATCTTCAATCTCCAAAGTGCGATCATGCCCCGCTTCTAGCTCATCGATTCGTTGCTGGCTGATATCAAACCCAACCACCGGCATTTTTTCTGCAAAAGCAACGGCTAAGGGCAAGCCGACATAACCTAGTCCAATCATACAAATTTTGTCTGACATTTTCTCAACTCCCATCTAAAAATAAAATATTATACTAAGAGTGCTTTGCATGACCAATGCCCATCTTGACTCACTCTGTTAAATGAGCGTTTTTTGACATCTTTTTGACCGTAAGCACTGTTCTTTGCCAAACAGCAGTTTGGCAGCATGTGTGATTTGACCATCTTTAAGCAAATTAAGCTTGGCGAGGTTTTCTTGTTGCGTGCCTTGCAGGCTG
>JACXUY010000008.1 GCA_014763665.1 Gammaproteobacteria bacterium | reverse complement strand
CTTACGCTTTGCGATTCGTGAAGGTGGTCGTACGGTAGGTGCGGGTGTTGTTTCTAAAGTATTAGCCTAATCCGCAGCCCTAACCGGCAACCCAAGAAAGCCCGTCAGAAATGACGGGCTTTTTCTATTGTAGATTTTTTGTTTAAACTATTTGCATTATGGGTAAGTTTCGCCTATAATGCTAAATTCCGCGATGCTATATAGTGTCGTATTTCTTGTTCTTTGGAGAATTTTAATGGCAACTCAAAGCATTCGTATTCGCCTAAAAGCCTTTGATCATCGTTTAATTGATCAAGCGGCGCGCGAAATCAGCGACACTGCTAAGCGTTCAGGTGCTCAGGTTCGTGGTCCAATCCCGATGCCAAGCAAAAAAGAACGTTTTACCGTACTCATTTCCCCTCATGTGAATAAAGATGCACGCGATCAGTATGAATTGCGTACGCATAAACGCATGTTGGAAATTGTAGAACCGACCGAAAAAACTGTGGATTCCTTGATGAAACTGGATTTGGCGGCGGGTGTGGATGTGCAGATCGAGCTGCGCTAATCCATCAATTGGCTGTCATCAATTGTAATGACAACTGTAATAACAATGAGGTTTAAACAATGTGCCTTGGTCTAGTAGGTAAAAAGCTGGGCATGACGCGCGTTTTCGATGCATCTGGTGCATCAACTGCGGTAACCGTTATCGAAGTTGAGCCTAATCGCGTCGTGCGCTTCATGTCTGAAGAAACCGATGGATATGTTGCTGTTCAGGTTACGACAGGTGCTGTCAAAGCAAATCGTATTAACAAGCCTGAAGCAGGTCATTTCATCAAGCATGGCGTCGAAGCAGGTCGTGGTCTGTGGGAGTTCAAACTTTCTGCAGAAGAACTAGCGACACATGCTGATGCCAAAGAATTCCAAGCGACTCTCTTTAGCGACGGTCAAATGGTTGACGTAACAGGTATTTCAAAAGGTAAAGGTTTTGCCGGTACTGTGAAACGTCATAATTTCCGTACACAAGATATGACGCATGGTAACTCGCGCTCTCACCGCGTTTTGGGTTCAACTGGTCAAAACCAAACTCCAGGTCGCGTATTTAAGGGTAAAAAGATGCCAGGTCATATGGGTAGCGTACAGGTCACTACTCAAAACTTGAAGATCGTTCGTGTGGATGCTGATACAGGTCTAATCTTAGTTCAGGGCGCTGTTCCTGGTGCGACAGGTTCAGATGTCATCGTATCGCCAGCGGTTAAAGGCTAAGGAAAGTACGAGATGGATATCAAACTTTTTGATGGCAATACAGGTGCTAACACTGGCTCTGTAACTGCTAACGACACCATTTTTGGTGCTGATTTCAATGAAGCGTTGGTTCACCAAGTGGTTGTTGCTTTTATGGCGCGTTCACGTACTGGTACCAAAGCTCAAAAAACTCGTGCAGAAGTAGTTGGCGGTAAAACTAAACCTTTTAACCAAAAAGGTACAGGTCGTGCTCGTGCTGGTTCATCCGTAAGCCCAGTTTGGGTTGGTGGTGGTCGTGCGTTTGCTGCTTCTCCACGTAATTTCGATCAAAAGGTCAATAAGAAAATGTACCGCGCAGCAATGCGTAGCATTTTGGCTGAATTGAATCGTCAAGATCGTTTAATGGTGGTGGATAACTTCACTTTAGAAACGCCTAAAACTAAAGAATTTGTCGCTAAAATGAAGTCATTGGGTGTTTCTGATGCGTTGATCGTTACCGAAATGCTAGACGAAAACCTATACTTAGCTTCACGTAACGTGTATGCAGGTGGTGTGTGTGATGTCGATAGCATTGACCCTGTTAGCCTGATTGGTTACGGTAAAATTATTGTTACGCGTGATGCACTCAAGGCAATTGAGGAGCATTTAGCATGAATCAAGAAAGAATTTACACCGTAATTCGTGTGCCTCGTATCTCTGAAAAGAGTGCGCGTATGGCCGAAAACAGCAAATATATATTTGATGTTGATACAACAGCAACTAAAGCAGAAATTAAAACCGCTATTGAAGCTTTGTTCAATGTTACGGTCAATGCTGTTAACGTGATCAATATTGCTGGTAAGCGTAAAGTGTTTAGAGGCCGTTCAGGTCGTCGTAACGGTTTACGTAAAGCGATTGTTAGCCTACAACCCGGTCAACAGATCGAGTTGATGTCAGCAGAATAAGGACACAATCATCATGGCAAATATCGTTAAGAAAAAACCGACCTCACCAGGTCAGCGTTTTGTGGTTCAAATCGTTGAGCCCAATTTGCATAAAGGTGCACCATTTGCTGGCTTATTAGAAAGCAAGTCGCGTAAAGGTGGCCGTAATAACAATGGTCATATTACTGTTCGTCATCATGGTGGTGGTCATAAGCAACACTACCGTATTATTGATTTCAAACGCGACAAGATTGATATTCCAGCAGTTGTTGAGCGTTTAGAATATGACCCAAATCGTAGTGCGCATTTGGCATTGTTGAAATATGCTGATGGTGAACGTCGCTATATTTTAGCGCCACGTAACATTGAAGTGGGCGCAAGCGTTGTTTCAGCTAATTTTGCTGATATTAAAGTAGGTAATACTTTACCGTTACGTAACATCCCAGTTGGTACTATTGTTCATGCAATGGAAATGAAAGCTGGTAAGGGTGCTCAGATTGCACGTTCTGCCGGTACTTCAATTCAAGTTGCTGGTCGTGATGGCGCTTATGTATTAGTTCGTCTTCGTTCTGGTGAGCTACGTCGTGTCAATCCAGAGTGTAAAGCAACCATTGGTGAAGTTGGTAATACTGAACATAACCTGCGAAAATTGGGTAAAGCCGGAGCGGCACGTTGGCGCGGTGTGCGTCCTACGGTTCGTGGTACTGCAATGAACCCAGTTGACCACCCGCACGGTGGTGGTGAAGGTCGTACTTTTGGTAAGCATCCTGTGACTCCATGGGGCGTTCAGACTAAGGGTAAGAAAACGCGTAAGAGCAAGTTGAACGATTCGTTCATTGTTCGTAGCCGTCACCAAGCTAAGAAATAAGGATTGAGACATGCCTCGTTCGATTAAAAAAGGTCCATTTGTAGACCATCACCTGTGGAAAAAGGTGCTCGAAGTCAAGGAGTCTGGTTCGAAAAAGCCGATCAAAACTTGGTCGCGCCGTTCCATGATTCTGCCAGAAATGGTAGGGATGACATTGGCTGTTCATAACGGTCGTGAACATATTCCTGTTTATGTAACTGAAAACATGGTCGGTCACAAGCTCGGCGAATTCTCGTTGACTCGTACGTTCCGCGGACACGCGGCCGACAAGAAAGCGAAGAAGTAAGGAGCAAACCATGCAAGTAAGTGCAAAGCATCGTTATGCCCGCATCTCTCCGCAAAAAGCACGCTTAGTAGCGGACATGATTCGTGGTAAGTCAGCGGAAGCTGCTGTAAACATGTTGGCTTTCTCTGATAAGAAAGGTGGCGATTTAGTAAAAAAAGTTTTGGATTCTGCTATTGCAAACGCAGAGAACAATGAAGGCGCAGATATTGATATGCTGAAAGTTGTTGCTGTGTATGTTGATGAAGGTCCTCGTATGAAGCGCATGAGCGCTCGTGCGAAAGGTCGTGGTAATCGCATCGTTAAGCGTTTAAGCCACATCACAGTTGTTGTTGGCGATAAGCGTTAAGGAGTGAGCAATGGGTCAGAAAGTCCATCCTAATGGCATTCGACTGGGTATCACAAAAGAGTGGAACTCACGTTGGTATGCTAACAGCCAAAATTTTGCAGATTTCGTTGTCGGTGACTTCGAAGTTCGTAACTTTTTGAAGAAAAAATTAATGGCGAATGGCGTCAGTAAAATTCATATCGATCGTTTAGCGAACGGTATGCGTGTTACGTTGCACGCTGCACGTCCAGGTAACATTATTGGTCGTAAAGGCGAAGACATCGAAGCACTACGTAAAGAAGTTACTGCTTTGGCGGGTGTGCCTGTTTCAATTAACTTGGAAGAAATTCGTAAGCCAGAACTTGATGCGCAATTGGTGGGTGAGTCTATTACTCAACAATTAGAGAAACGTGTCCAGTTCCGTCGTGCGATGAAACGTGCCGTTACGAATGCAATGCGTGCGGGTGCCAAGGGTATTAAAATCATGGTGTCTGGTCGTTTGAACGGTGCTGAAATTGCCCGTTCCGAATGGTATCGTGAAGGTCGTGTACCCTTACATACCTTCCGTGCTGATGTTGATTATGGTTTCGCTGAGGCCTTAACAACTTACGGTATTATTGGTGTTAAAGTGTGGATTTTCAAAGGCGAAATGCTGGGTAAGTTAGCACTGGTTGAACGCCAAGCAGAAGCACCAAAGCAACGTCGCCATCGTGCGAATGCTGCTAAATAATTAGGAGTTACTGTTATGTTATTACCTAAGCGTACGAAGTTTCGTAAGGTACAAAAAGGCCGCAATCGTGGTCTAGCACAGACAGGTAGCTCGGTCAGCTTTGGCGAGTTCGGTCTGAAATCAGTCGATCGTGGTAACCTAACTTCACGTCAAATTGAGTCAGCGCGTCGCGCGTTGACACGTTCGGTTAAGCGTGGTGGTAAAATTTGGATTCGTGTGTTTCCTGATAAACCAATTACTCAAAAACCACTTGAAGTGCGTATGGGTAAAGGTAAGGGTAGCGTGGAATACTGGGTTGCTCAAATTCAACCAGGTAAGATTTTGTACGAAATCCAAGGTGTTAGCGAAGAAGCTGCACGTGAAGCTTTCGCACTTGCTTCCGCCAAACTACCTGTAAAAACAGTGTTTGTTAAACGTTCGGTGATGTAACATGGACGCAATGCAAGATAAAACTATGGAACAACTAAAAGAAGAGTTGTTGGCGCTACGTAAAGAACAATTCAACTTGCGTATGCAAACTAAACTGGGTCAGGTTCGCGATACTTCGTTATTACGCAAAGTGCGTCGTAACATTGCACGTGTTAAGACCTATATGACACAGAAAGGGGTTGCAGCATGAGTGTAGGCACTAAGCGTAGCTTGCAGGGTGTTGTTGTCAGTGCACAAAAAACACCGCAAACCATTGTTGTAGCGGTAGAGCGTTCAGTTCGCCACCCACTATACAACAAAGTAATGCGCAAAACAGATAAGTACATGGCACACGATGCGAACAATGAATGTCGTATTGGTGACAAGGTAACTATCTCTGAAACTAAACCGATATCTAAGCGTAAAGCTTGGGCACTGGTTACTGTTGACGAACGCGCTCAAGACTGATATAATTTAAAAAATCATATGTTTTTACCGCTTTCTTGGTTAAGTCCGTTGTTTGGATACTGACCATAAAAGCGGTAATTGTGTTTTTATTTTTATTCCTTTTGGGGTGCTGCAATGATTCAGATGCAGACAGTTCTCGAAGTAGCTGATAACTCAGGTGCTAAACGAGTAATGTGTATCAAAGTCCTAGGTGGATCTAAGCGTCGCTATGCTGGCGTAGGTGATTTGATCAAGGTTAGCGTCAAAGACGCTGCGCCACGTGGACGCGTTAAAAAGGGTGATGTTTACACTGCGGTTGTCGTTCGTACAGCTAAAGGTGTTCGTCGTCCAGATGGTAGCGTAATTCGTTTTGACGATAATGCTGCTGTGATCCTGAATAATAAGCAGGAGCCAATCGGTACCCGTATTTTTGGACCAGTGACTCGTGAGCTTCGTGGTGAGAAATTCATGAAGATCGTTTCACTAGCGCCAGAAGTGCTGTAAGGAGCATTTAAGTATGAACCGTATTCGCAAAGGCGATGAAGTTGTTGTAATCACTGGTGGTGATAAGGGTAAACGTGGCGTTGTTGCTACAATCCTTAAAAATGATCGCATCGTGGTTGAAGGTGTCAATATCCGCAAAAAGCACGTTAAAGCTAATCCAGCTATGGGTGTAGAAGGTGGCATTATTGCAAAAGAAGCAACTATCCATGCATCTAATGTGGCGCTCTATAACGCCGAAACACAAAAAGCTGACCGTATCGGTTACAAATTTGTGGACGGTAAAAAAGTGCGTTTTTTCAAGTCGACCGGCAAGGTCGTTGACTGATTTGCGGGTGTATAGATGGCACGTTTAAAAGATATTTACCGCAAAGATGTTGTACCTTCATTGCAGTCGCAATTTGGTTACAAATCTATTATGCAGGTACCTCGTCTCACCAAAATCACTCTGAATATGGGTGTTGGTGAAGCCTTGGCAGATAAAAAGGTTTTAGCAAACGCTATTGCCGATATGGAGAAAATTGCTGGTCAAAAGCCAGTGCCGACATTGGCAAGAAAATCAGTAGCGGGCTTTAAGGTCCGTGAGGGTTGGCCAATTGGCTGTAAAGTTACGTTGCGCGGTGCGCATATGTACGAGTTTTTAGATCGCTTGATTAATGTGGCGCTTCCGCGCGTGCGTGACTTCCGTGGTCTAGATCCAAAAAGTTTTGATGGTATGGGTAACTATAATTTTGGCGTTAAAGAGCAAATTATTTTCCCAGAAATCGAATTTGAAAAAGTTGATGCAATGCGTGGTATGAATATCACCTTTACAACAACTGCCAAAACGAATGAAGAAGGTCGTGCCTTGTTGGCCGCTTTCAATTTTCCGTTCAAGAAGTAAGGTGAGTTATGGCTAAAATTTCCATGATTGAACGCGATAAAAAGCGTACCGAACTGGTTGAGCGTTATAAGGCTAAACGTGATGCATTGCGTGCAAAAAGTCGTGATGTTTCGCTCAGTTTTGAAGAGCGTATGGCTGCAGCTGATGCGCTTAATAAAATGCCTCGTGACTCAGCCCCAACACGTCAACAACGTCGTTGCCGACTAACTGGTCGTCCACACGGTGTTTATCGCAAGTTCGGTTTGTGCCGTAACAAACTGCGTGAGCTAACCATGCGCGGGGAAATTCCCGGTTTGCGCAAGGCAAGCTGGTAAGTATTTCTAGAAGGATCATAGACCATGAGTATGTCTGACCCTATTGGTGATATGCTGGTTCGCATCTCGAATGCGCAACGTGCAAACCATCGTACGGTGCCAATGCCTTCTTCTAAAATGAAGAAAGCGATTGCAACTGTGCTCAAGAATGAAGGTTATATTGCTGACTTTGCTGAAACCAGCGACGGCGCTTTAACCAATTTAACGATTGAGCTTAAATATTTTCAGGGCAAGCCTGTAATCGAATCTGCTAAACGTGTTAGCCGTCCTGGTTTGCGCGTATATAAAGGTAAAGATGAATTACCTAAAGTAATGGGCGGTTTGGGTATTGCTATTGTTTCAACTTCTCGCGGCATTATGACTGACAGCCAAGCTCGCAACGCGGGCATGGGTGGCGAAGTCATTTGTACGATTGCCTAAGGAGTTGTGCGATGTCTCGTATTGCTAAAAAACCAATTGCGCTTCCTAAGGGCGTTGAATTAACGGTTGCTAATGGTAGCGTTACAGTTAAGGGAGCTAAAGGCTCATTGACGCGTAGTGTGCATCCATTGGTTTCTGTGGCTGTTGAAGGTTCTGATGTTGTTGTTAACGTAGCGAACGATACTACGACTGCTTGGACACAAGCAGGTACAATGCGTGCTAACTTAGCAAACATGATCCAAGGTGTTAGTGCTGGTTTCGAACGTAAACTATTGTTAGTTGGCGTTGGTTATCGTGCTGCAGCTCAAGGTAATGCTGTTAACCTAAGTTTAGGTTTTTCACATCCTGTAATACATCAGTTGCCTGCTGGAATTACTGCTGAAACTCCTTCACAAACTGAAATTGTACTCAAAGGTATTAATAAAGAAGTGTTGGGTCAAGTGGCTGCAGAAATTCGTGGCTATCGTCCTCCTGAGCCTTATAAAGGCAAGGGTGTTATGTATGCGGATGAGATCATCATTCGCAAGGAAGTGAAGAAGAAATAAGGGTTAAGACATGGATAAAAAGACCAGTCGTCTACGTCGTGCTAAGCGCACACGCATGAAAATCCGCGAATTACGCATGCCACGTTTGAGTATCATGCGTACACCTCGTCATATGTACGCTCAGTTGATTTCAGCTGATGGTAGTTCTGTTATTGCAGCCGCTTCGACTGTTGAAAAGGCGATTGCAACTGGAATCAAATATACAGGTAATGCGGAAGCCGCTGCAGTAATTGGTAAAACCATTGCTGAGCGTGCAAAAAAAGCGGGTGTTGAAGCAGTCGCATTTGATCGCTCCGGTTTCCTGTATCACGGTCGTGTTAAAGCGTTAGCTGATGCTGCTCGTGAAGCCGGTCTCAAATTCTAAGGATTGACAAAATGAGCGTTGAAATTGAAGACAAAAATGATCAACAGCAAGATGCGTTGATCGAGAAGTTGGTGTCAATCCGTCGCGTAACAAAAGTAGTGAAGGGTGGTCGCGTGATGACTTTCTCTGCACTGACTGTGGTTGGTGATGGTAACGGTCGTGTTGGTTTTGGTTCTGGTAAAGCGCGTGAAGTGCCTGTTGCGATCAAAAAAGCGATGGATAAAGCAAAGCAAACCATGCGCGAAGTGCCTTTGACTAAGGGTACGATTGTTCACCCAACGATTGCCGAATTTGGTGCTACTAAGATTACGTTAATTCCAGCATCGGAAGGTACTGGCGTTATCGCTGGTGGTGCGATGCGTGCTGTAATGGAAGCAGCTGGTGTTCATAATATCATGTCAAAAATTACCGGTTCACGTAATGACGGTAACGTTGTTCGGGCAGCCGTTAAGGGTTTGACTGAAATGAATACGGTAGATTACATCGCAGCTAAGCGTGGTAAAACCGTAGCTGAAGTGTTAGGAAACTAATCATGTCACAAGTAAAAGTTACATTGGTTAAAAGTCCAATCGGTCGTAAACCCAATCATATTGGTTGTGTTAAGGGCTTGGGCTTACGTAAAGTGAATCATTCACGCGTTCTAAAGGACTCTCCTGAAGTGCGTGGTATGATTCGTACGATTAGCTACTTAGTTAAAGTGGAAGAGGTGGCTTGATGCGTTTAAACGATCTAGCACCAGCATTTGGTGCGAAAAAAGCGCCTAAGCGTTTGGGTCGTGGTATCGGCTCAAACCTAGGTAAAACTTCCGGTAAGGGTCATAAAGGTCAAAAATCACGTTCGGGCGGCTATCATAAAGTTGGTTTCGAAGGTGGTCAAATGCCTTTACAACGTCGTTTGCCTAAGTTTGGTTTTGTGTCGCAAAAAGCACTCAAAACAACTGATCTTCGCCTTGACGCATTGAACGCAGTTGCTGTTGATGTGATTGATGTTGCTGTCTTAAAAGCAGCTGGTTTGGTTGGTGGTAAATATAACTTTGTTAAAGTTATGGGTAGCGGCACTATCAACAAAGCAGTCACTTTGGTAGGTATCAAAGCAACAGCAACGGCTAAGGCTGCGATTGAAGCAGCTGGTGGTCAGGTTAAAGAAGCCTAATCATGTCGGCAATGACATCAGCACAAACAAGTTGGTCTCAAGAGCTGGTTCAGCGCATCTTTTTCGTTATTGGTGCGTTAATCGTTTATCGATTAGGGGCTCATATTCCTGTTCCATCAATTGATCCCATCGCTTTAGCTGCGATGTTCGCTCAGCAAAAAGGCACTATCTTAGACATGTTTAATATGTTCTCGGGTGGTGCCTTGGAGCGTTTATCTGTTCTCGCTTTGGGTATTATGCCTTATATTTCTGCTTCGATTATTGTTCAGTTGTTAACGATTGTATCGCCGACACTAGAGCAGTTGAAAAAAGAAGGAGAAAGTGGACGTCGTAAGATCACTCAGTATACGCGTTATGGAACTGTTGTTTTGGCAACTTTTCAAGCGATTGGTGTAGCGATTGCACTTGAAGCACAGCAGATTAATGGGCTATCCGTCGTTATTGATCCGGGTTTAGGTTTTAAAATAATCGCCGTTTCTACCTTGGTTGCCGGTACTATTTTCTTAATGTGGCTGGGCGAACAAATTACTGAGCGTGGAATGGGAAATGGAATTTCCATTATTATTTTCGCGGGTATTGTTGCTGGGTTACCTTCGGCTTTAGGCGGAACGCTTGAGTTGGTTAGTACTGGCGAGCTCGGGGTTTTTGTCGTTTTCATATTGCTGTCTGTTATTTTATTGGTAACAGCTTTTGTCGTATTTGTGGAGAGTGGACAGCGTAAAATTACCGTTCATTTTTCACAAAGAACGAACGCGCGTGCAATGTTTCAACAACAGGTTACGCACATTCCGTTCAAATTAAACATGGCGGGAGTTATTCCTCCTATTTTTGCTTCTAGTATCATTCTCTTTCCTGCTTCGCTGGGTGGATGGTTTGGTTCGAGCGAAAATATGGGTTGGCTTAAAGACATTGCGACAACCTTGTCGCCAGGTCAGCCGCTGTATGTTGGGTTATATGCATTAGCGATACTGTTCTTTGCGTTCTTTTATACTGCTGTTGTATTTAATCCGAAAGATACAGCCGATAATCTTCGACGTTCGGGTGCCTTTATCCCAGGCATTCGTCCGGGTGATCAAACGGCGCGCTATCTAGATACCATTATGAGTCGGTTGACTTTAGCAGGCGCCTTGTACATTACAGCCGTCTGTTTGTTGCCTGAGTTTTTGATTCTTTACTGGAATGTCCCCTTTTACTTTGGTGGCACTTCATTATTGATCATCGTGGTAGTTGTGATGGATTTCATGACTCAAATGCAATCATTCATTTTGTCAGGTCAGTACCCAGGCATGATGAAGAAAATGCAGATGCGTTAATAAGCTTGAATGAAGCGGCTTGGCTTGTTATAATTGCGAGTTTCCCGCTTTGGCATACAAAATTTAGGAGTAGATGGGTATGGCCCGTATTGCTGGTGTAAACATCCCAGTCAATAAGCACCTTGTGATTGGATTGCGCGCTATATATGGCGTAGGTCCCACTCGTGCTAAAAGTATTTGTGCTGCCGTAGGTGTTGATCCTGCGACTAAAGTACGTGAATTGACGGAAGATCAATTAGAAGCTATTCGTGCGCAAGTTGCCACGTTTGCTGTCGAAGGTGACTTACGTCGTGAAGTATCTATGAGCATCAAGCGTTTGATGGACATGGGTTGTTTCCGTGGTATTCGTCACCGCCGTGGCTTGCCAGTGCGTGGTCAACGTACCAAGACTAATGCGCGCACTCGTAAGGGTCCACGCAAAGCAATCAAGAAATAATTAGGAAGAGAGAATCAAGATGGCTAGACCTTCCAAAGATTCACGCGTCCGTAAGAAGATTAAAATTACGGTAAATGACGCGATTGCGCATGTTCATGCAAGCTTTAACAATACTATTGTTAGTATTTCTGATCGTCAAGGTAACGTACTAAGCTGGGCAACTGCTGGTGGAAGTGGTTTCCGTGGCTCACGTAAGAGTACACCTTTTGCTGCTCAGGTGGCTGCTGAACGTGCTGGTACTGTAGCGCTTGAATATGGTGTTAAGAACATGGATGTTCGCATCAAAGGACCAGGTCCTGGTCGCGAATCTGCTGTCCGTGCTTTAAATGCGCTCGGTTTTAAAATTCTGAACATCTCCGATGTGACGCCCATTCCACATAATGGTTGCCGTCCACCGAAGAAACGTCGTGTGTAAGCAGGGTTAGTTTTCATGGCAAGATATATTGGTCCAAAATGTAAACTTTCTCGTCGCGAAGGTACTGATCTAGAACTGAAAAGTGCTTTACGTCCGTTAGAAAGTAAATGTAATTTGCAACAAGCACCAGGTCAGCATGGTGCTGCTGTTTCTAAGCCAACCGAATACCGTATTCAATTACGTGAGAAACAAAAAGTTCGCCGTATTTATGGTGTTTTAGAAAAACAGTTTGCCAGCTACTTTAAAGAAGCTGCGCGTCTTAAAGGTTCTACTGGTGAGAATCTGTTGCAGTTGTTGGAAGGTCGCTTAGATAACGTTGTTTATCGTATGGGATTTGCTTCGACTCGTGCAGAAGCACGTCAAATGGTTTCGCATCGTTTGATCATGATCAATGGTCGTATTGCGAGCATTGCTTCAATGCAGGTTAAGGCAGGAGATGTGGTCAGCGTTCGTGAGCGCGCACGTTCACACCAGCGTATTGCTACTGCTATGGAGTTGGCTGCTCATAAAGGCATGCCTTCCTGGGTAGAAGTAGATCACAGCAAGTATGAAGGTGTATTTAAGTCTTTACCAGATCGTAGCGATCTGTCTGCTGATATTAAAGAACACTTGATTGTCGAGTTGTATTCTAAGTAATCCGTAAAAAGGGTTGATCCCAAGGATAGCGAGAAATGATGAATGAGTTGCTGACGCCACGTTTAGTAGATGTGGTGCGTTTGTCGAGCACACATAGTCAAGTTACACTGGAACCGCTAGAGCGCGGTTTCGGTCATACTTTAGGTAATGCGTTGCGTCGTATTTTGTTATCTTCTATGACGGGTTGTGCCGTTGTTGAAGCGCAAATTGATGATGTGTTGCATGAGTTTTCGACCATTGATGGCGTGCGCGAAGACGTGCTAGAAATCTTGTTGAACCTGAAAGGTATTGCCTTGACGATGGGTTCACGCGATGAAGTTACTTTGTCGTTGAATAAGCAGGGTGCTGGAGTAGTTACAGCTGGTGATATTGAGTTGTCACATGATGTTGAGATTGCTAATCCAGATCACGTGATCGCCCATCTAGAGGCTGGTGCTAAGCTGGCTATGCAATTGAAGGTGCAACGTGGGCGTGGTTATTCGCCAGCTAATCAGCGCTATCGTGAAGGTGAGACCTCACCAGTTGGTGTGTTGCGTTTAGATGCTTCATTCTCGCCAGTTGTATCGGTTAGCTATGCGGTAGAAAACACGCGTGTTGAAAACCGTACAGATTTAGATAAGTTGATTATTAACATTGAAACGAACGGTACCTTAGATCCTGAAGAAGTGATTCGTCAGGCTGCTACTATCTTGCATGTTCAGTTATCAGCTTTTGTCGATATGACTTATACCGACGTTAAAACAACGGGTGTGAAAGAAATCGAGTTTGAACCAGTCTTTTTACAGCCAGTGGACGATTTGGAGTTAACCGTTCGTTCTGCCAACTGTTTGAAAGCTGAAAATATTTTTTATATTGGTGACTTGGTGCAACGTGCAGAAAGCGCGCTACTAAAAACGCCTAACTTGGGCAAGAAGTCTTTGCAAGAAATCAAAGATGTATTAGCTCAACGCGGTTTGTCTTTGGGTATGAAGCTCGAAAACTGGCCACCAGCATCATTGGCTGCAAAAGCCACGCAATAATTAGGGGGCATTTAACATGCGTCACATGAATCGCGGTCGTAAATTTAACCGCAATAGTTCACATCGTAAAGCGATGTTTCAAAATTTAACCAATGCGTTGATGGAGCATGAAGTTATCCGTACCACTTTGCCTAAAGCAAAAGAGTTGCGTATGTATGCTGAGCCATTAATTACTTTGGCTAAAGTGGACTCTGTTCACAATCGTCGTATTGCATTTGCTCGCACTCGTGATGCTGCTGTTGTGGGTAAATTATTTACTGATATCGGTCCTCGCTTCAAAACACGTCCAGGTGGTTACCTACGCATTTTGAAAATTGGTCAGCGTGCTGGTGATGCTGCACCTATGGCGATTATCGAAATGGTAGATCGTCCAGACGCAGCGACTGAATAAGTCGATGTGATATGAAAAACCGAGCACTCGCTCGGTTTTTTTATACCTTATAGTCTGTTTTATGATCTTCGATAGCCATTTTCATTTGAGTGCGCTTGCTCCAGATTGGTTGCCTAATCAGGCGTTGGCTGGTGGATTGGCGGTTACAACACAACCCACTGATTGGTCTTTGTGCCTGCACAGATTATCTCATTTATCCGATGCTTGGCGTCTGGCTTTAGGGGTGCATCCTTGGTTTGCTGATGTTGTGGTGGATTGGTCTGCATTCGAAAGCTTGTTAGGTCAAGATCATCGAATTGTCATTGGAGAAGTTGGTTTAGATGGTTCGCATGGTCATCCGTCGGAGTTTGATCAGTTAGCTGTTTTTCAACGACAGTTACACTATGCGTACGAATATGGCCGCTTATTAAGTTTGCATTGTGTAAATGATAAAGAGCATTGTTACCGCTTGATTCGCTCAATGTGTGGGCTTAAAGGTGGTTTTGTGCATGCCTTTTCAGGCTCATTGGTGCAGGCGCAGCGATGGCAGGCATTAGGTTTTCATTTGGGTATTGGACCACGGTTGTTAACTCAGTTGTCAGACAAAAGAATTCAGCTACTGCGCTCTTTGGATGTGAGCATGATACATCTAGAGTCTGATGCTCCCTTGTTGCGCTCAGGTTATCAGCTAGCTAGCCCTAATGATTTATTGCCTTATTTAACGGTGCTTGCGAGCGTCTTGGACGTATCCCCAGAGAGCTTGTCTCAACAACTTTATGTTAATTGGTGTCATTTATGGAGCTTGAACGATGAGTGATCAGGATTGGTTAGTACGCACGCGACTATTGGTGGGTGATGTGTGCGTGGCCAAATTACAAGCAACTCATGTTCTTTTGGCGGGTGTTGGCGGTGTCGGTGGTCATGTCGCTGAAGCACTAGCGAGAGCAGGCATCGGACGTATTACCTTGATTGACATGGATCGTGTGACCTTGTCTAACCTGAATCGCCAGTTAGTTGCTTTGCAGTCCACGATTGGTTTGTTAAAGGCTGAGGTGATGCGGGATCGAATTTTGTCGATTAATCCGGATTGTCAGGTTGAAGTATTTGCGCAAATGGTTTGTCATGATGCTTATGAGCTATTGCAACAGCTTCAACCAGATTATTTAGTCGATGCCATTGATAGTGTTAACTGCAAGGTGGCTCTGCTACTTGCCGCGCATCAATTGTCACTTCCGACGTTTAGTAGCATGGGAGCGGGGAGACGTTTGGATGTGCGTGCTGTGCGTGTCTGTGATTTAATGCAAACATCGGGTTGTGCTTTAGCCAGAGCGGTCCGTCAGCGTTTGCGAAAATCAGGCGTTGGTAAGGGTGTTACGGTCGTGGTGTCGGATGAGCTGCCTCGTGCTACTGGTCCATTAGAGCCAGCAGGCGAGGGCAGAATGCGTGCGGTCAATGGTACCATTAGCTATATGCCTGCCTTATTTGGTACCTTGTTAGCGGGCGAGTTGCTGCGTGCGATTATTGAATCTTAACTACTTATCGCTTATTGCTGTGCTTGCCAATGTCCGGATTTTCCGCCTTTTTTTTCACGTAGTTGGATATCCTTGATCGTCATGCCTCTATCCATAGCTTTGCACATGTCATAAATGGTTAGCGCTGCGACGCTGACTGCAGTGAGGGCTTCCATTTCAATGCCTGTCTGTCCGACCACTCTGCACTTGCCGATAATTTCAATGGCGCCTAGCTCTGGATGTGGAAGCAATTCTATATTGACTTTAGTAATCATCAGGGGGTGGCATAAGGGAATGAGTTCCCAGGTTTTTTTTGCTGCTTGGATGCCAGCAATGCGCGCGGTGGCAAGCACATCTCCTTTTTTAAGTTGTGCTGATAAGATGGCTTGCAGTGTTTCATTCTGCATATATACCCATGCTTGAGCGGTTGCTTCGCGGCTGGTAATGGCTTTATCGCCAACATCGACCATATGGGCTTCGCCTTGGTCATTTAAATGGGTTAGGGTTTGGTGGCTCATGCTGTTTCTCTATTGACGGTAAAGATGAAATGGAATAAACGTAATCATATCACCAGTATTCACTTGCGTACTTTCTGGTACGACTGCAAAGCCATCGGCCCAAACGGTAGAAGCTAATACGGATGAGTTTTGATTCGGATGAAGGTGTAAACGGCGCACGCCTGCATGGTTAACTACCTTAGCGCGAAGATACTCTCGTCGATCACCGATTTGAATGTTAAAGTCGGCGGGGATGAGTTCTGGTTCAATGAGCATATCGGGGAGTCCTTGTAAACGGCGTAACGCGGGCAAAACAAATAAATGAAAAGTCGCAAAAGCCGAAACTGGGTTGCCGGGTAAACCAAAATAGGGTGTTTGTTTCACTTGACCAAAAGCAAAGGGTTTCCCGGGTTTCATGCGCACTCGCCAAGCGTCAATTTGACCCAGCTCACTGACTGCTTGACGGACATGATCTTCTTCACCGACTGATACGCCTCCCGTGGTAATAATTGCATCAAAGCTGGCTGCATCCAGTAAGCGTTGTTTCGTTGTGGCTAGGTCATCGGCGACAACGCCTAAACTGGTCACTTCATAACCATAAGAGCGTAGCAGCGATTCGATTAAATACAGATTGGCGTTATAGGTTTTACCAGCCGTTAGTGGCTGTCCAGGCTCAACGAGCTCGCTGCCAGTGACAAGCAGGCCGACTGTCAATGGTCGGTAGACGGTAAGTTGGCTGATACCTACGCTCGCGCACAAAGCAATGGCTTGAGGGCTCAGTCGCGTTCCAGCAGCTAGTAGCTGTTGTCCGGGATGAATTTCTGAATGCGCTGGTCGAATGTGCTGCCCCATTTGGGGAATGTGTTTAATGATCAGGTTTCCGTCTGAATCAGATTCTGTCTGTTCTTGCATGACGATGGCGTCAGCACCTTCGGGCAACATGGCACCAGTAAAAATGCGGGCAGCTGTACCCATCGCTAGAGGTTCTGTTGGGACTTCCCCAGCGGCAATGCGTTGACTAACCTTTAACGGTAGATCAAATCGAGTTTGTTGGCTGTTAACGGCATAGCCATCCATCATGGATAAATGATTAATGGGGATGCCAACAGTGCTGATAATCGGCTCTGCTAATACGCGCCAAGTGGCTAGATGCAAGGAACAGATTTCGCTCGTAGCGATGGCGGTTAACTGATTGAGCAGTTGTTGTTGTGCTTGTTCAACAGAAAGAATAGTTGGTTGCATCAAAAGTTACGGTCACCTCTAAAAACCTTAACGGGATGGGGGTCTGGGGGAAGGGTAGAAAGACAATTTCACATAACTTTTTTATTTAATCCCTTCCACCAGAGGCAGAAAGTTTAGGGACTCTAGAAATTCAACGAAATGAGCTTGTTAGAAGTACCTTGCCTTGTTTGCCTAGAATCTGGTGAGTATTATAAGGGATAAGACCAGTGAAAAGAGTGCGCTTTCTGCTGAAATTCTACTAAAGTGCGTGCGCGTTGTTCCAACGCGCTAAAGCAACTTCGTCGCTTTCACGCGCATCAACCCAGCGTGAACCCTCAGGTGTATTTTCTTTTTTCCAAAACGGCGCTTTTGACTTTAAAAAATCCATCAGAAAGTCAGCAGACTCGAAAGCAGCATGACGGTGACGACTGGCGGTGATGACCAATACGATTTGATCGCTCGGTAATAGGTCACCAATGCGGTGAATAATGGTGACGCCCTGAAGTGGCCAGCGTTGTTGTGCCGCTTGGACAATTTCGTGTAACGCTTTTTCTGTCATGCCTGGATAGTGTTCCAGCGTCATGGCTTGAATGCTTTGTCCTTCGTTGATGTCGCGTACCAAGCCAACAAAACTGACTAACGCCCCCACAGTTTTATCATTTGCACTCAGCTGTTTGAGCTCTGTCGAGACATCAAAGTCTTCAGTCTGCACACGGATGGTTACGGGAATAGCCATTTAACCTCCCGTAACGGGAGGGAAGAAGGCTACTTCATCTTCCGGCTGTAAAGGACTATTACGTCGGGCAATGGCTTGGTTAACGGCAATTTGCAGGCGACTGTTGTCAGCCAGCAACTGTTGCCAGAGTTCGCCACGTTGTGAGAGTTCGCTAATGAGTTGCTCTACAGTGGTTGCAGAGGAGTTAATCTGTTCGGAATCACAGCCTAATTGTTCGCGCAGTGAAGCGAAATAACGTACCAGCAACCTACTAGCCTCCTAAGCTAACCATTTGTCTGAATTGGATATTGTGTCGGTTTTCGTTGAAATGATGACGCTCTGGTTTTTTGGCAATGGCGGCTAAAACAATGGCCTTCATGTCATCATCACTGGCGCCTGCACGCAAAGGCGCGCGTAAATCGACTGAGTCTTCTTGACCTAGGCAAAGTGCTAATACGCCACGTGCGGTTAAGCGCACGCGGTTACAGGTTTCGCAAAAATGTTGTGAAACGGCCGAAATGACACCAATTTTGGCGTCGCTATGTGCTACTTTGAACACACGTGCTGGTCCAGCTTCTTTAGTGTCAACGAAGGGGATAAGCTCTTTGCCTAGATGTTCTTTCACTTTAGCTAAAATGCGTTCAGCCGAGACATGCTCATCCATGACGCTGATACCAGCAGAACCAATAGGCATAGTTTCGATAAAACGCAAGTAAGCGCCTTTCTCAATGGCATAATCCAGCATGGCGGGGATGTCATCGAAGTTAGTGTTCTTCATCACCACCATGTTCAGTTTGATAGGCGTCATGCCCACCGCAATGGCAGCATCAATGCCAGCTTTTACCCTCGCCAAATTGCCGCCGCGAGTAATGCGTTCAAATTTTACTGGGTCGAGCGTATCAATAGAAACATTCGCACGTTTCACACCAGCGTTCAAGAGCGCCTGTGCTTGATCAGCCAAGCGCTCAGCATTGGTCGATAGAGCAATGTCTTTTACACCAGGTAGTGCGCTAATTTTGCTAGCCAGCTCGTGCAGGTTTTTGCGAATGAGTGGTTCACCACCCGTCAGACGAAATTTCCATACACCTAATTCAGCGAAAACTTTAGCAATACGTGCTAACTCGTCATAGCTCAGGTATTCACTGTGATTGCCTTCAGGGTGCGCGCCCTGTTCGGGCATGCAGTAACTGCAGCGGTAGTTGCACTTATCAGTCACTGAAATGCGCAGATATTCGATTTTACGATTGAAGGGGTCAATGAGGCTGTTCATAATACATGACACTCCAAGGAGGTTATCCTTATCGATAAGCTTACTGCCTAGGCAATAGGTTTATGGATAAAGAAGGTATAGGCTAGTGAGAAGAAACTCTGAGTGCCAAAGCACTCAGAGTTCTGACTGGTGTTAGTGGTCTCCCTTACCAACACCAGCTGCCACGTCTGCGCCGTCTTCACGTTGCAGTACGTTGTACTGAGGCTTACCATCAGGTCCAATCAACGCACGTTGGAAGTTTTTGGTATTACCTTTACCATCACCAACCACCGAATCATCACAGTTGGTCATACAACGAACTGTATGCGTTGTGGGACGGTCGTCACAGAAGAATTTATCCGCGTTTGGCATTTCTTTGCTGACTTTCATCAACATCTCGCTGTCGAAGAAGGTGTCTTCCTGAAGATTTTTGCCACCATCGTAGGTCAAACCCTCTGCAAAGGCAATAAAGCCAGTAATACCTAGGTAACCTGCCTCACCGATCGACTCGTTCACAGGAGCGAAGAATGGCATAGCACGTACGATATAGTCATAGAATGACGTTAAATATGGCCAGTAATTACCCAAAGTACGGAACTTGTTAGGCTCTGTTGGGTCAGCAGCTGCCATGTCTAAAGATCCACCAACGAGTGGTAGGTAGCCTTTAGCACCTTCAGCAAACTCACCGTGACACATCGCACAGTAAGTTAGGTACATTTTTTCGCCTTCTGCAATGGTCATACCAACGCCTTTTGCTGGCAAGCCTTCACCATCAGGATAGACGTTAATATCCCACTTTTTCATTGCGGCCTCAGCGATGGGTGTACCATAACCGTAAAAGTGCTGCTCTGCATTCAGGTTGCGTTCAGCATTTTCCCACACAGTGTTGAACGCTTTAGGTACTTTACATGCAGAATTGCCTTTGTTACCACCGTCAATCTTATCATCAACTTCTGACGAGTAAGGGTGGTTAGGGTCACGACGGTCTTTAAAAGTACCGAATTTGCCAGCATTCAGCTCGGCATCAAGGTAACGATGTTTTTCGTCACCACGACCATAGCCACCATAAACGTCAATAATGATGTCTTCCATCGACTTGCTGGGCGCCGCAGCAGTGCTCTTGCCAGCAGTTGGTGCTGAGCTAGCGCCCGTTGACGATTTGTTATCGTCATTACAACCCGACAAGCTCAGCAGTGCAGTCGCGATTGCGAGGCTTAATAGTGTTTTGTTAGAACTGGACATTCTCAATCTCCCCTGCACGGTTGCCTTTCCAATCGTGAATTAACCAGGTTACCATCGCTGTACGGTGGTAAACACCGTTGGTACCGACAGCATTTCGTAGTTGTGCCATTGGTGGCTGTACATAACCCGTTTCGTCAGTAGCACGGCTCATTAGTAACATTTCTGAGCCATCCCAGTCGAATTCAAACTCAAAACGTGTCCAAGCTTTAGGCAATGCAACTGAAGTGAATTTAGCTTCTTTCCAGTTTCTACCTCCGTCAAGGGAAACGTCAACATGAGTAATGCGACCGCGGCCTGACCAAGCGATACCTTTAGCAACGTAACGACCTGGACCTGACATTTTGTAGTCTGGCGATGGGTAAGTGATAACCGAGTTGGTTTCTTGAACCCAAGAGAAACGCTGAATGGTGCCATCTGGCATCAATTCTGAGTATTTCGAAGATTCTTCACGGTGGTGAAGTGGCTTGTCAGTCACTTTGATACGGCGCAGGTATTTCACCCACATGTTTCCTTCACAACCTGGAACAACCAGACGAATTGGGTAACCTTGACCTGGACGTAATGCTTCCCCATTCATGGCATAAGCAACCATACAGTCATCGAGTGCAATTTCCATCGGGATAGAACGAACCAGACCAGATGCGTCAGCTCCCTCAGGAAGTAACCATTTGCCTTCTGGCTTAACGCCTGCTTCTTTCAGTAACACCGACAAAGGTACGCCAGTCCATTCTGAACATGACATCATGCCGTGAGTCCATTGAACCGAGTTTACTTGAATACCTTTCCACTCTAACGCACCGTTAGCAGGGCACTCTAGGAAGTGAATACGTGTCACAGATGGCATGCGCTTCAAGTCATCCATTGTGAACATCAAAGGACGCTCAACCAAACCATGAATAACAAGCTTGTGCGTAGCAGGATCGATGTCTGGTGCACCACCGTGGAAACGGTCAAAATGCAGGCCGTTTGGCACAATCATACCATGCATGCTTTGGATTGGCGTCATTGAGATAGTTGCCAATGTATCTGGTGTTAACCACTCTAATGTGCGCTTACGTACTTCTTTTTCGTACACAGATGGCATGCTGTAGGTAGAAGACATAATGCCTTTACCTAACATGCGGCGCTGTGGACCGTCAGTTAGTACGTCAGTGATCTCTTTTTTGCCAGCGTAAGCTTTAACGGCAGATTTAGGGTCGTAAGCAGCTTCTGCTGCTTTGGTGAACATCACCGTACCCGCTACTGCCAAACCGCCTTTAATGAAAGCACGACGCGTTTGCGTGCGACTTTCTTCGGTCTGTACAGCAACTTTTTCTAAAGTTTCAGACATGAATTGCTCCTTAATAGATGCCCTCTGCACCACGTCAATGGTTATCGACGATAATCCGCTATGCAGATCATTCGCTGAATGTTACTCTTATGAACGCATATTAGCAATTGCTGAATCACTTTCCATGATTTAATGTTTTAATGATCGCAATAAGATAAATTAATGAAGCTCGTTAAGGCTTTTTTATCAAGTAGCTATTTTGTTGATATTACACTGTTTTTGGTTTGATTGTGGGGTTTTGTTGGTGGATATGCGAAAAACGGGTTTGGCTAGGTTACCAGAACCAGACTGGGAAGAAAAACAGGTTAGTAACCAGCTGGTTCAATCTATTAAGCGACAGCTGCAGCATGATGAAGGCTTGACCTTTGCGCAGTTTATGTCAGCTGCACTCTATACACCCAGATTGGGTTATTACGCGAATGGGCGCCTTAAATTTGGCGCACAGGGAGATTTTATGACCGCGCCAGAAATTTCTCCCTTGTTTGGTCAGTGTGTGGCGCGACAAGTAGCGGAGATATTTGCACTTTTAGAGCGTCCGAGTGTGCTGGAGTTGGGTGCTGGTTCGGGAGCTTTGGCTGAATCCGTGTTGTTGGCTTTGGCTGAAATGGATCAACTGCCAGAAGCTTACTTAATATTAGAACCCAGCGCTGCCTTG
Organism: Gammaproteobacteria bacterium; assembly: GCA_014763665.1. Taxonomy (GTDB): domain Bacteria; phylum Pseudomonadota; class Gammaproteobacteria; order Thiomicrospirales; family Thiomicrospiraceae. The sequence goes on along the minus strand of JACXUY010000008.1, from coordinate 26,900 downwards.
CAGCAACATCAACGCGAACGCTTAACTAGGAGCTTGCCAGATAATTTATTGGTACGAGTGCAATGGTTATCGAGTTTGCCGCAGGATTTTGTTGGTGTGATTGTCGGTAATGAGGTGGCGGATGCCTTGCCTGTAGAGGTGTTGAAATTATGGCCCAAAGATGCAGAACAGGCTTTTGTCTGTTGGGATGAAGGGCAGCAGCAGTTTGCTTGGCAATGGCGTCATATCCTAGACACAGATTTGCAGGCATTGGCTAATCGTATTCGTGCCGCTGTTGGTGAGGTGACTGAGCAAGGTTATCAAACAGAGGTTTGTCGGTTGTTTCGACCTTGGATGCAGAGTTTGGCGGATGCTCTGCAACAAGGGGCCATTCTGTTGATTGACTATGGTTATGTTGAACAGGAATATTGGTCGAGTAGTCGTTGGATGGGGAGTTTGCGTGCGCACTATCGTCAGCGTGCGCATAACAATCCATTTTATTATCCGGGACTTCAAGACCTGACGGCTCATGTCGATTTTACTGCCTTGGCTTATGCCGGCCATGATGCTGGGTTGTTGGTTGCTGGATTTACCACGCAGGGGCATTTTTTGTTGTCTTTGGGGATTACGGGCTTAATTGCGGAAACGGTCGATGTCGTTCAGCATTTGCGCTTTGCACAGCACATTAAAACACTGACCATGCCCGATGAAATGGGTGAAAATTTTAAAGTGATGGCTTTTCTTAAAAATCTGGAAATGCCATTAAGTGGTTTTGCACTCAGAGATATGCGCACGAGTTTGTGATTGATGGCATAAGGATTGCTTGGTGTTAATCAAATTATATACTCAATCTTTTGGAGCCAATCATGAACCTATACACCATTGAGCAGACAAGAATTATTGAAGAACGTGCTATTGGTGCTGGCTGGTCCGCTTTACTGCTGATGAAGCGAGCAGGGTTTGCAGCTTTTCAATGGGCTAAGCAACACTATGCACAATCTCGTCGCGTTTATGTGCTCTGTGGAGCGGGTAATAATGGTGGTGACGGTTTTGCGTTTGCGCAGTACGCTCATTTAGCGGGTTGGCAGGTTGATGTTGGCTTGGTGGTGTCTCCCGCTCAAGTTAAGTCGAATGAGTCAGTAACCTTGTTAAGTGAATTAGCCAGCTTGGGCGTGATGCCCAAGCCTTATGACCCAGCGATTTGTGCGCAAGCCGATTTGGTGGTCGATGCCTTGTTGGGTATTGGTGTACGTGCGGGCTTGTCGAGTGAGTTGTTGGCGACCATTAGTAGCATTAACGCCCTTCAAAAGCCAGTGTTGGCTTTGGATGTTCCTTCGGGTCTGAATGCCGATACAGGCGCTCACTATGGCGATGCCATTCATGCGCAACATACGATGACGTTTTTGACGCATAAACTGGGTTTGGTCAGTGCGGATGGAGCGGATTTCGCCGGCGAGGTTCGCGTCGAATCTTTGGGGGTGGCTGAGTCATTGTATGCGGATATTCGTCCCGTTTCTAAATTGCTGAACGTTGCGCAAACCGAACAGGGACTGGTGGCACGTAAGAAAAATGCGCACAAAGGTCAGTTTGGACAAGCATTAATTGTTGGCGGTGATGAGGGTATGCTGGGTTCGGTCATGCTGGCGGCGCAAACCTGTGCTTACACCGGAGCGGGGATTGTGCGCGTGGTGACACGCAGCGAGCACGCACCGATGGTAACGGTTAAATGTCCTGAAGTCATGGCTTACGGTGATCGCAATCTATCTGATTTGATCGAGCGTTCAACGGTTGTGGCCGTCGGTTTTGGCTTGAGCAATAATGCTTGGTCGAATAATCTGTGGCAGCAGGTGTTGCTATCAGACAAGCCTAAAGTGGTCGACGCGGGTGCTCTGCGCTTACTGGCGGCACAGCCAACGCGTTGTGATAATTGGATTCTCACGCCACATCCAGGTGAAGCGGCAGCCTTGTTGGGGCTGTCCACGAAAGAAGTACAAGCAGACCGACTGGCGGCAGTGGTGGCTCTGCAAGAAAAATTCGGCGGAGTGGTCGTGCTTAAAGGCAATGGTACGCTGGTTTATGACGGTGTCGAAGCACAAATTTGCGATTTTGGTGATGGTGCGTTAAGCACTGCCGGTATGGGTGATGTGTTGGCTGGTATGATTGCTGCCTTGGTGGCACAGGGTTTGTCTTTATCGGTTGCGGCTGTGCAGGGAGTCATGTTACACGCTAAAGCGGGTGATCAGTTGTCCCAACAACAAGGTGTCGTTATGGCTTCTCAGGTTTCGGAGCGTGTGCGTCAGTTTGCGGCATGAGGGTGTAACTCTTATAATGAAGCACTCCTCTTTAAGGGTGTTTTATGACGAAGCTTATCATTTTGGATCGCGATGGTGTCATTAACCAAGACTCGGATCAGTATATTAAATCAGTTGATGAGTTTGTGCTCTTGCCAAATACGGTTGCTGCTATTGTGGCACTCAAAAGAGCGAACTACACCCTTGCGATTGCTACCAATCAGTCGGGCATAGCGCGGGGGCTTTATACCCGAACAGACTTACACGCCATGCACATCAAGTTACAAGCACAGCTAACGGCTCATGGTGCGGCGGTTGATTGGATTGCTTATTCTCCTTATTTACATGAAACCCCTTGTCGCAAACCCAATGCGGGTATGTACCAAGCTATTGCTTGGCGTTTTGGTTTGTCTTCGTTAACTGATGTGCCTGTTGTCGGTGATAGTTGGCGTGATTTGGCGGCCGCTTTGTCTGTAGGCGCTCGTCCTCTATTGGTAAAAACAGGTAAGGGGGCGCAGACGGCTGTGCAACAAGCTGAGGGGTTAGCGAATGCCTCGATTCCCGTAGTGGATGATTTAGCAGCGGCGGTTGAGTCTTTGGGAGTGTCGCTATGATTTTTTTGCGCTCCTTGCTGTTTCATTTGGGTTATGTGCTGAGTACCATCTTATTTTCGCTTATTAGCTTGCCATTATGGTTGGTCAGTAAAGAGACGCGTTACCAAGTAATGACCAATATGGCACGCTTTGTTATCTGGTGGTTGAAAGTGACTTGTGGGCTGAGCTTTAAAGTTCACGGCGCGGAAAATCTTTTGAAAACCCCTTGTGTGGCTTTGGTTCGCCATGAATCTGCTTGGGAAACCTTTGCCTTACAACAGTTATTGCCACGTCAGGCTTGGGTGTTAAAACGTGAATTATTGCGCATTCCTTTTTTTGGCTGGGGATTAAAAGCCATGTGGCCGATTGCCATTGATCGCGGTGCAGGACGAGCGGCCTTGAAACAGGTGTTGGAACAAGGTCAAGAACGTTTAGCGCATGGTGCCTGGGTGGTGGTGTTTCCTGAAGGGACACGTATGCCAGCCGGTGAGTTAGGTAAGATGAATATTGGTGGCGCTTTATTGGCGGAAAAAGCGAAGGTGCCAGTTGTTTTAATCAGTCATAATGCAGGTCGTTATTGGGCGAAGGGGGCTTTCTTAAAGTACCCTGGTGTTGTTGATATATACATTTCTCAGCCTCTTGCTGTCGGGCTTTCTGCCAAAGAGATTAATGATCGAGCTGAAGCTTTCTTTCGGCAGCATTTGTCTTGAGTTGAGTGTGAGCAGCAGCAATCTGAAAAATTTTTATTTTTCCTCTTGAACTATTTCTGTGTTGTCACTATATAGCCGATGAGCATGATTTGCCATAGTGCAATCAAGGCCGATAGCGAAATGCTATCGAATCCGGTTAACTTTGGTAAGCAATTTTTTAGTTTAGGAGAGGTAAGACATGAATTTGCGTCCTTTGAGCGATCGCGTTGTTGTTAAACGTATGGAAGAAGAAAAAACCACTGCTGGCGGTATCGTGCTGCCTGACAGTGCTAAAGAAAAACCAGCTAAGGGTGAAGTTTTGGCCGTTGGTGAAGGTAAACGTGCGGACAACGGTAATATCGTGCCAATGAGCGTAAAAGTAGGCGATAAAGTCTTATTTGGCAAGTATGCTGGTCAGGAAGTCAAAGTTGATGGTGCAGATGTGTTGGTGATGCGTGAAGACGACATCATTGCTGTATTTAATTGATTTTTATAGTAGTTAAAGCTAGGAGATAGATGAATGTCTGCTAAAGATGTCAAGTTTGGTATTGATGCCCGCGAACGTATGGTTGAAGGCGTTAACATTTTAGCGAATGCCGTTAAAGTAACGCTGGGTCCTAAGGGTCGTAATGTGGTATTAGAAAAGTCTTTTGGTGCACCTGTTGTGACCAAAGACGGTGTGTCTGTTGCCCGTGAAATCGAATTGGAAGACAAGTTCATGAACATGGGTGCACAGTTGGTTAAGACGGTTGCTTCTCAGACCAATGACGCAGCTGGTGACGGTACAACAACCGCAACAGTGTTGGCGCAGGCCATTGTGCGTGAAGGCATGAAGTCAGTTGCTGCTGGCATGAATCCAATGGATATTAAGCGTGGTATCGACAAAGCAGTGGTTGCTGCGGTCGAAGAAATTCGTAACATGTCTAAGCCTTGTGCGACCAGTGCGGATATTGCGCAAGTGGGTACCATTTCGGCGAACTCTGATAAGACCATTGGTGATTTGATTGCACAAGCGATGGAAAAAGTGGGCAAAGAAGGCGTGATCACGGTTGAAGAAGGTTCTTCTTTGACTGACGAGTTAGATGTGGTTGAAGGCATGGAGTTTGATCGTGGTTACTTGTCGCCTTACTTTGTCAACAATCAACAAAACATGACGGCAGAAATGGAAAATCCATTTGTGTTGTTGTTTGACAAAAAAATCAGCAGCATTCGTGATTTGATTCCTGCGTTAGAAGCTGTGGCTAAATCAGGTCGTCCGTTGTTGATTATTGCCGAAGACGTCGAAGGCGAAGCCTTGGCTACTTTGGTTATCAACAGCATGCGTGGCATCGTGAAAGTGGCAGCGGTTAAAGCACCTGGTTTTGGTGATCGCCGTAAAGCGATCATGCAAGATATCGCGATTTTAACTGGCGGTACCTTGATTTCTGAAGAAATCGGTTTGACATTAGAATCAGTCACCTTGAATGAGTTGGGTCAAGCGAAGCGTATCGTGGTTGGTAAAGACAACACTACGATTATCGATGGTGCTGGCGCTAAAGCGGACATAGATGCACGTGTATTGCAAATTCGTGCACAAATTGAACAAACCACTTCTGACTATGACAAAGAAAAGCTGCAAGAACGTTTGGCGAAGTTGTCTGGTGGTGTCGCAGTTCTGAAAATTGGTGCTTCAACCGAAGTTGAAATGAAAGAGAAGAAAGACCGCGTAGAAGATGCCTTGCATGCTACTCGTGCTGCGGTTGAAGAGGGCATCGTTCCTGGCGGTGGCGTGACTTTGTTGCGTATTGCTGAAAGCATCAAATCGTTGAAAGGTGACAATCCTGACCAAGATATGGGTATTAAGATTGCCTGCCGTGCGATGCAAGAGCCAATCCGTATGATCGTGGGTAACTGTGGTCTAGAAGGTTCTGTGGTTATCAATAAAGTATTGGAAGGCTCAGGTACTTCTCATGGTTTTGATGCGGCTAACGAAGTTTACGGCGATATGTTCGAAATGGGTATTATTGATCCGGCGAAAGTAACCCGTTCTGCGTTACAAAATGCAGCCTCTGTTGCTTCGTTGATTATTACCACTGAAGCGATGGTTGCTGACCTACCTAAGAAAGACGTTGCTCCAGCACCTGCAGGTGGTATGGGCGATATGGGTATGTAATCGTTTAGGCGTTACAAACCTTGAAAAAAACCCCGCAAGCGATTGTGGGGTTTTTTTATGTCTCTGTTAAGCATCGATTATAGTGCTACAATGATAAGGCTACATTAACGAATGGGACAATTTACGAAATGATTACGCTATCGAGTTTATGGCAATCCATTAAACAACATAAAAGAGCCTTGGTTTTTGGACAAGTGTTGGCGGTATTGGGCGCTTTGGTTGCCGTTCCAGTTCCCTTGCTGATGCCTTTGTTAGTAGATGAAGTGTTGCTCAATCAGCCAGCAACCCTAACCTCACTGGTTGATGTCTTGTTGCCAGACTTTTTGATGGGCCCTATGGCGGTAGTGCTCACCGTCATGGTGGTTACCATTGCGCTTCGCTTGGGCAGCTTGCTATTGGGTGTGGCGACAACTCGCTTGTTTGTGTCGATTGCGAAAACGGTCACTCTGTCGGTACGTGAGCAGTTGCTGGATAAGCTTTCACGCGTCAGTATGCGTGTCTATGAGTCTCTAGGCTCTGGCCAAGTAACGGCGCGTCTGCTCACCGATGTGGAAACCGTTGATAAGTTTTTGGGCGAAACTGTTGCCAAGGTGTTAGTAGCCATCCTCAGTATCATTGGTGTGGCGTTGGTGTTACTGTGGATTCATTGGCAGTTGGCGCTGATTATTTTATTTTTGAACCCGTTTGTCATTGGCTTAACCATGGTGATGGGCAAAAAGGTCAAAAACTGGAAGCAACGCGAAAATGGCGCTTTTGAGATGCTGTCGCAATCTGTCGCCGAAACCTTGGACGCCATGCAGCAATTGCGTGCGGTGAATGCGGATAAGCGCTTTTTAGAAAGGGCAAAACTTGCAGCGCAAGAAGTGCGTTCAGCGGCTATTGCTTCGGGCTGGAAAACCGATGCCTTATCCCGCTTTTCGTTTGGTGTTTTTTTGGCGGGGTTTGAGGTCTTTCGTGCTGTGGCCATGCTGACGGTGCTGCTTTCTGACTTAACGATTGGAGAGATGATCGGTGTGTTCGGTTATCTCTGGTTCATGATCGGACCAGTGCAAGAGTTGTTGTCGGTGCAATATTCCTATTATGGTGCTAAGGCCGCCTTGGGACGGATTAATCAATTGTTAGCATCAGAAGAAGAAGTACGTTATAACGCCAAAGTGCAGGCTTTTGATTCGGGTAAGGCATTGCCGATTCGATTAGAGCAGGTGAGTTTTGCTTATCCCGATTCCCCTCCTGTATTAGATAAGGTTTCTTTGTCGATTGAACCGGGTGAACAGGTAGCTTTAGTTGGCGTTTCGGGTGCGGGTAAATCGACCTTGGTTCAGTTGTTATTGGGTCTTTATGCGCCCAATGAAGGGCAGATTTATTACGGCGACCAACCGGTAACGGAATTGGGATTCGAGCAAGTGCGTGATCATGTTGGCGTTGTGCTGCAACAACCCATGTTATTCAACGATACGTTACGTGCCAATTTAACGCTGGGCCTACCCGCTCATGATGATGACTTGTGGAAGGTGTTGCGAGTGGCACAACTGGCTGAAACCGTCGAAGCCATGCCTAATGGGCTGGATACGATGCTGGGCAGAAATGGGGTACGTTTATCGGGCGGTCAGCGTCAGCGCTTAGCTATTGCGCGGATGATGCTGGCGCAACCACAGGTGGTGATTTTAGATGAAGCCACTTCGATGCTCGATACCCATACCGAAGCTAGGTTGCATGAAGCCATGCGTGATTTCTTAAGAGGACGCACTTTGTTGGTGATCGCACACCGTTTATCGGCCGTAAAGGAAGCAGATAGGGTGTTGGTATTCGATAATGGACAAATTATTGAACAAGGCTCTCATGATGAGTTGGTGGCTGTCGATGGCAGTGTTTATCAGCGTTTGTATGGTGGACAATAAAGCCACTAGGCTATTGTTAGCTCATAAATGTCATTTATGGGTCTGAAAAAAGGCTTTATAGTGCGACAATTTGTCGCATATTAAAATGATCTTGATTATTTCATAATAGGCTCCGTTAATCACCTTTTTTGATTTATGGAGTCTCATTATGGACATCATTGGTTTATTTCCAACCTGGTACGAGCCAGGAGTAGGAAGCGGTTGGGTCGTCGGCATGATTGCTACGGCTCATGTGCTGTTTTCACATACCTCGGTGGGTGCTGCCATTTTTTTCGCTGTGTTAGCGACCATCGCTTATAGCAATAACAAGCCTGAGTATTTAGAGTACATCAAGAAGTACGGCTTATTTCTGTTAGTCTTTTCCTATGTGTTAGGGTCTATTACTGGTCCAGGTATTTGGTACTCTACCACCGTCGCTAGTCCTCGTGGCATCTCATCGTTGATTCATAGTTTTGTCTGGAAATGGGCAACTGAATGGGTGTTCTTCATCATCGAAGTCGTGGGTGTTTACATGGTGGTTTACTTGGTTGGTAAAGTGGATCAACGTACGCACTTACGCATCACTTGGATTTTCGGTTTAGCTTCTTATACCACCATGCTCATTATTATAGGTATTTTGTCGTTCATGATGTGGCCAGGTAAAGAAGCTTGGTTTATCGAAGGCGGTTATTTGAACGGTTTTTACGGTTCTAATACCTTTGCTCAACTTGCTATGCGTACCTTTTTTATGATGTCGATTACGGCAGTGGTTGGTAGCATTGTTTTATCGCGATTCAAAGAAGATGACTTACGTCGAGAACTTTCTCGCTATATGGCTATTATGGGCTTGGTATCAACCATTGCGGGTGCTTCTTTATTCAGCTGGTATTTAACGACCTTGCCTGATTATGCGCACTTGGTCATGGAAAACCGTCTGCCAGACTATTTCGTGCCCGCCTTGTTGAGTGTTGTGGGCGGCATGCTGGTCTATTTCTTGGCTCTGTTGTTTAAGCCGCGCATGATAACCACTACCTTTGCTTCACTGGCTACCGTTTATCTGTTGGTCTTCGGTTTGTGGCCAGAAGAGGTGGCGCGTGAGTCGATTCGTAAGCCTTATGTGTCAGGTCAATATGTTTATTCCAATCAAGTGATTGCCCGCGATGTTCCTGGACTGAATATTCATTCTGAAATTCCTATTTTGGAAAAAGTCGGTCTAGTCAAAGCTCATCCCTTTATTCCCGATAATTTGCGTGAAGTGACTCCAGATAACGTGTTAGAAGTAGGGCATGTGGTGGCGCTTAGTATGTGTAGCAACTGTCATAGTCTGAGCGAAACCGGTATTCGTCCAATAATGAACTACTTTGGTGGTAATACTGATGTGAAGGCGATTAAACACTATTTGCTAGGGGCACTGGCAACGGGTAATACGCTTTATATGCCTAAAATCCCGTTAAAAGATAACGAAGCTGAAGCTTTGGCCGTTTATTTGGCATCGATGACCGATATGAAGGTGGCTGAGCAATGGAAGTTGAAAGCCAGTGCTTTAGCACAAGCGAAAACAGGAGAATAGAACATGGAAGCTGAAGTATTAAATGCCCTGCGCGACCCAGCTGGGTTGCCAATGCATCCCTTGGTATTTTTGGTGCTTGGGGTGCTGACCTTTGCTCTGCACATTGCTGCCGTGCAGCTGATGTTGGGTGCAACCGGTTTGACGCTGTGGGGTTCTTTATCGAAAGACGCGCATAAGCGTCAATTAGCCAGCACCATGTTGGGTGTGGGTAAAGTCATGCTGTCGGTGGCGATTGTGATAGGTGTCGCTCCCTTACTGTTTGTGCAGGTGATTTACGATCCTTTTTGGTATACCAGTAATCTGCTGTCAGCTTGGTGGGTGATTGGTTTTATTGTCATTCTCAGTGTCGGTTACATTCTCATGTATGCCTATTATTGGATGAATGGCGACCTAGCCAATCCAAAACAATCGGTTAAGTGTCCAGGGAGTTTGCTGGCTTCAGTGGTATTGCTGTTGGTGGTGGGTTTCATTATGCACGCATTAACCAACCAAATGCTCTCACCCGACTTATGGATGCAGTGGTATGCCCCAGAAGGCAAGTTGGATACATCGGGTACGCAACTGCACAGTTACAATCTGTGGCGCTTTGCTTTCTTTATCAGTTTGAGTGTGCCAGTAACGGGCGCATTCTTAATCGCTATGCGTCGTTTCTTCCGTGTTCGTGCTGATGCTGACCATGCTTACCTTGATTGGGTTGGCGCTCTAGGTTTGAAATGGGTAACTTTTGGTGGTGTTATTTCGGTTATCGTCGCTGCTTTCTGGATGATGGGGCTAGAAGGAAAACAAGCTGAATTTGCCACCAGCCCTTGGATGTTGGTGTCCTTAGTGGCTTTGTTAGGCTTTGTGGCTTATGCCACTTGGGTGTGGAATCAACAGCGTGATTCGATGCACAGCTATATGGTCTTACCTGTGGGAGCCGTCGCACTCATTATCGTAGCGGCAGCGCGTGAAGCCTTGCGTTGGTCGGTGCTGGTGGGTCAGTTTGGTTTCGATGTCATGGGCTATCCGCTCAATATTGATTGGTATAGCACGCTATTGTTTTTCATTACCTTTGCCGTATTAGGTGGTGGAGTGCTGAGTTATTTGTTAACTGTGGCATGGCAAGCGGGCCAAACGGTTGGGCAATACACACCTTCAGCCACCGTCGTGCGTATGGGACATATTGCCTTATCGCTCATTGTGTTGTGGATTGTGCACTTTTTTGCCATTGGTTTTTATGTGTGGATGCAATGAGGAGCTATTTCATGAACATCAATAAAATCTTATTGTCATCACTGTTTGTCTTGGCGTTACCCGTGATGGCTGAACCCATGCCAGGTGAAATGGCGGCACAAACCTGTGCGGCTTGTCATGGCACTCAAGGCAAATTGGTTAATGAAGCATTTCCTGCCTTAGCAGGCATGCCTAAAGCACAGTTTGTGCAAGCCATGACCGATTTCAAGTCGGGTAAACGGGCTTCAACGCTGATGATTAAAGTCGCTGAAGGTTTTACACCAGAGGAATATGAAGCCATGGCAGACTATTTTGCCGCACAAAAGTTGGATTGAGGAGAATAGCTATGATGAATCGTCGTCAATTTTTAACAGCGGCTAGTTTAGGTGCCTTATCGTTGGCTTTGCCAACGCGCGGACTCTTTGCGCAAGCACAGGCGCACGTGGTGGTGTTGGGTGGTGGTGTTGGTGGTGCTACCTTTGCTAAATACCTAAAACTGGCTGATAAGAGCATACGTGTTACGGTGATTGAAAAAAATCGCACCTACATTCGCCCTTACGGTAGTACTGAAGTGGTTACTGGTCATATTGGTATGAAAGACCTAGAAGTGACTTATGACGACTTTGCTCGCAAATATGGCATTGAGTTTGTTTTTGATACGGTTGTTGGTGGTGATTTAGACAAGAAAAGCCTGCGCCTTGCAGGTGGTAAAGACATCAGTTACGACAAACTGGTGGTGTCACCAGGTATCGAAATTCTGTATGACAAGATCGAAGGTTATTCAGAAAGTATTGCCAATACCAGTATTCCGAACGGTTGGATCCCAGGAGAGCAGACACAATTACTTGCGAACCAGCTTAAAGCCATGCCACAGGGTGGTACCTTTGTGCTGGTAGCGCCTCCTAATCCTTATCGTTGTCCGCCTGGTCCTTATGAACGTGCGTCCTTGGTAACAGAATGGTGTGCGAAGCATAATCCAAATGCCAAAATTGTCATTTTAGACCCGAAAAATCAATTTGTTACCGACAAGAATATGTTGCTGGGATGGAATCGCCTTTATAACTTCAATATTCCAGCTGAATTTATGGAAGGTATGCCCAGTGACGTGAAGACGCACACTACACCTTCTCATTTAGAGTGGGTGCGGGCTAAAGAAGGCGGCAAGGTTAAGTCGATTGATGCGGCGAGTAAAACCGTGCACTTTGAGGCGGGGACTATTCAAGCAGATGTACTCAATATCATTGCACCGATGAGAGCTGGTAAAATCGCCCAGCAACTGGGACTAACGGACGAAAAGGGTTGGTGTCCGGTCAACTTAACTGATTTCGCCTCTAATCATTTTAAAGATGTTTATGTGTTGGGTGATGCTACGCACGGTGGTATGGCACCTAAATCGGGTTTTTCGGCAAATAGTCAGGCGAAAGTGACCGCAATGGCGGTAGTGAATGCACTGGCGGGTAAAGAACCCAATGAAAATCCCGTTTGGGAAAATACCTGTTACGCCTTAGCGGGCAGTGATTACGGGTTGTTTGTTGCCGACGTGTTCCGTTTGAAAGAAGGTAATGTGATGTATCGCGTTAATCCTAACCGTTATCCGTCTTTACAGCAAACACCAGTGCAGATTCGTCAAGGTGCGGCTTACCAGCAGGCGTGGATACGTAGCTTTACTCAAGATTGTTTTGCGTGAGGGAGATGAGCATGAAATTAACTTCTGTTATGACCCTAAGCGGTGTTTTAATGTTAAGCGGCTCAGTTTTGGCGCAAGAGCACACTGCTAAAGCCAGCGAATGGACGCCTGCTGAACTGAAAGCCACCTTGACCGCTATGCCTAAGGGGGATGCAGCTCGTGGCAAACAGCTCAATCAGGATATGATGTGTGCCAGCTGTCATGGTGAAGCAGGGCAAGGTTTAACGCGTAACTGGCCGTCAACAGCTGGGCAACGTGTTGAGTACACATACAAAACCTTACTCGATTATGCACAAGGGCGTTTTGCGCAACATCGGGGTGCTGGCGCTATGGCGGCAGCGGCTTCGATGCTGACTCATCAGCAAATGGCGGATTTAGCGGTTTATTATGCCGCTCAATCGTCACCGACAGCTAGTGTAAAGCCGGAATTATCGAAGGCAGATCATAAAAATGCCGACATTATCGTGCGTCATGGCGATGCTAAGCGACTGATTACGCCATGTGCCAGTTGTCACGGTGTGAAAGGCGAGGGCGGTATTAATGAAACGCCTGCCCTAGCTGGGCAAGAAGTGCTGCATTTTGAACGCACCATGCAGGCCTATAAACAGTCAACGCGTGCCAGTGATAGTAATGGCATGATGCGCATGATTGCCAGTAATTTAACCGATGATGAAATTAAGTCACTGGCAGCTTACTATGCCAATTTGCCAGCGCAAAAAGGGAAAAATTAGGCGGTGTCTTTGCAGATATTCCCTAACTGAATATTACCCTGTCTTAACGACAGGGTTTTAATCAGGCAATTGAATGACAATATTCGAGGTGGGCACTACTGAACAGGTTAAAATATCTGTTTCATCCATCGCTAAGATGGGTTGGTTGCGCCAACTGATGTCGCCACTGACCAGCTTAGCTCGACAGGCAGCGCAGATGCCAGCACGACAGCTATAGTTGACATAGATACCAGCTTCCTCCAACGCTTCCAATAGGCTACTTTGACCTTGCCATGGAATGGTGCCTAAGCCTTCAATGGTAATTTGGATAGTGCTACTCATAAACCTTCCTTATTCTTGCGCGCAAATTAAGCTTATTATACGGAATGAAAGGGCGCATGTTAAAATACTTTGTATTCAGCTGTGTAATAGGAGACAAAATGATGAAAGCCTTAATGTCGATTCCCTTATTTGCCTTGGCTTGGTCATCGCTAGCGGTGTCGGCTCCCATTAAACCCCAGAAAATCAGTGAGGCGATGGTTTATACCTTGCCGGGTAAAACCTATGAGCAGGTGCGCGAAGACCTGACAGCAGCGATTGAGGAGCGTGGTATGGTCATTAGTGCGGTGTCTCATGTTAAAGATATGATTGATCGTACCAGTGCCGATTTGGGTTACAAACAAGCTATCTACGCCACGGGTGGTGAAACCGTTTTATTCTGTAAGGCCGATTTATCGCAAGCGATGATGCGCGATAATGTGCACAACATTGCACTGTGTCCCTACGGTATTAGTGTTTACACATTACCAACAGAGCCTAACAAGGTTTTTGTTAGCTACAAAGTACCGCCTAAATTAAAAGTTTATCAACCCATTCATCGTTTGCTCGATGATATTGTACAAAGTGTTGCGGAGTAAGCATCATGTCTTTAGAAGAAGCCATCACGCAATGTTTAACCACTGATTTATCACCCGACTTTATCGAAGTCGATAACGAGAGCCATTTGCACAGCAGCGGGAAAGGTGGCAATTCTCACTTTAAAGTTACTGTTGTCAGTGACGCTTTTAATGGCTTGTCATTGGTTGCTCGTCATCGCAAAGTGCAACAGGTGGTTGCGCCAGTAACTGGTGGCGTGGTTCATGCGCTAGGTATTCACACCTACACGCCAGACGAATGGAAACAACGTGGCTATGAGATACCCGAAAGCCCAACTTGTGCAGGTAGTAAGCACAGTTGATGCCTTAAAACAGCTTCGGTAACTTAAACTGTTGCTGAAGTTTCTCCTTCTCTTTTTCAATCGCTTCTCGTGCTGCTTTTTCGGCATTCTGTTGTAAATTCTGTTTGAAGTTTTGTTGCAGTAAGCTGGCAAAGTCGGCACTGACGCTTGGGCTAGTTAGGTCGCCCTTTAGGTGTACAGGCAGTTTGAGTCCTTGAATTGCCACATTAATTAACATATCCAACTGCTGCTGGCTTAGGTCGATGCGTGCGCCTTGACTGTTGATGTGTGTCAGTTGGCTTTGCATATCCAAATCGGCGGTAATGACTTTTTGTTGGATATGGCCTTGAGTGGTCACGGTTTTATAAACTTCGCGCGTAACATCAAAACGTGCTGCTTGGTTGAGCAAAGCACTGACATCGTTAGGTAGAATTTGACCATCAGACAGTAAAGCAGAAAAGGTGCCTTGTTGTTGGGCAATATGGTAATTAATTTGACCTTCGAGTCGAGATTTGAATACCGGTTTCATGCCCAGTAAACGGGACAATTCAACAGCCGACAGGTCTTGCAATGTTGCTGTGAGCTGTTGGTTTGCTAGCTTGGCGTTAATGCGTCCACCTAGGGTGTCGCTATTAACTGTGGCAGTGAGGGCTTTGGTTTTGAGATTCAGCTGCGCATCGCCCGTTGCGGTTAATGTGCCGTGCAAGGGTGTTTTGGTTAAGAAGACGAGGCGAGCTAGGTCATTGACCTGCATTTCATGTTGGGTGCTGATATCGTCGCTGCCTAACACATAACGTAAATCGCTGAGCTGGATTTGGGCTAAGGGACTGCTGACTTGTAGCTTGCTTAAACTATGGCCAGATACTATGTCACTATGACTGCTTAAACTAAAGGGTTGATCTTGCGGCAGTTGTAATTCGCTGAGTTGATTAATGGCTTGATGATAAGCTACTCCGTCTGGCACAGTCAATTTTACTTGTGCGCCCAATTTCAGAGGCTCTTGACGTGGAATATCAGCGGATGTCGCCACGGACAAGGTTCCTGAAGCCAGTTTGGGTTGCGCCAGTAGCGTCCATAAGTCGGTTAAAGCCAAGTCGCCAGAAAGCTGCGCTTGAATAGGGGTGCTTGCGCTGGCTTGTTGGGCATGGAAGTTGAGTAGACTGTGCGGGAATTGCAGCTTGCCATCGACATCTAAAGTATCGGGAGCAATGTTAAAACGACCTTCACTGCTCATCGCGCCGCCTAGGGCAAGGGGTAAGAGTGTGTTCAGTTCGGAAAGATCCGTTGCATGTAGCCGCCAAGTGCCTAGTGCGCTTTGTTGCCACAGGTTGCTTGTCGCATCGATTTCCAAGCGCGCATTTTGTTTGAGCGATAGGGTGAATCGTGTTTGCTCAGGGCGCAAGCTAAACGCTTCAAGCTTTACATCTGGCACATAGCCTTGAAGATAACTCTCCAGCCAAGGCTTCAAAATACCATTACCGGTGCTGGTAAAGAGTAGCAACCATAGAGAGGCGAAGCCGAGGATTAAGACGCTGATTAGACCCAGAAGTATGCGTTTCATGGAGTTGCTCCCAGTGCGATTAAACAGCCTAGTCGACTATTGGTACAAGGCCTGTTTAGGGATATTACAGCAAAAAGTCGAGAATGGCATCCAACCCACGGTGATTGAGAGCGGTATCGGCGGCAGCTTGCACCGTAGGTTTGGCATGATAAGCCACTGAAAGCCCCGCATCTTGCATCATGCGCAGGTCGTTAGCACCATCACCCACGGCAATCGCTTGATTCGGACCAATACCCAGCTGATCGCAAAGTTCGAGTAAAAACTCACGCTTGGCTTCTGCACCAATAATGTCACCCACCACTTCGCCGCTGGTGTGTTGATTGTCATCAAAGCCCAGCACGTTAGCCCGTGTGAAGTCCAATGCCAGTCGTGCTTGCAAGCGGTCGGTAAAGAAGGTAAAACCGCCTGACACCAAAGCAAACTTTATGTCTCTCGCCTTGGTCATTTCAATCAGTTGCTCAGCCCCGTCATTGAGTTTTAAGCGTTGTTGGTAGACGGTTTCTAACGCCGACAAAGGTGTGCCTTTTAATAGAGCAACACGTTTGGTTAGGGATTGTTCAAAATTCAACTCGCCACGCATGGCCGATTCGGTAATGTGGCTGATTTGTGCTTTAATGCCTAGGTGTTCACCGATTTCATCAATACACTCAATATTAATCAGTGTTGAGTCCATATCGGAAATAATCAACTTAACCTGACTTGGATCAAAGTCATCTGGCAAACAGTTAATATCCCAATCGCTTAATGCTCGGATGGTGGAAAGGGTTTCTGTCGAAGGCGTTTCGCTTAGCTCGATACGGTGATGTTGTGCTACCGCCACTGCCTCGCTACCAAAATGAGTTTGTAGTAATGCTTGTTCGGCTTGGGTTAAGTGAGCGCGATGAATGATGAGCTTGGCCATACCGCTTCCTGAGTAAAATGAGTTACCATCTATTCTAACTGTTTTTGGGCAAGCGCTCTATGCGTGTGTGAGATAAATAATCGGTTAAACTTTTTTGTGCAGGATGAAAATAGCCCAGCCAGCCGAGATTCAAGGTCAGCAGATTGACCATAGCAGCGGCTAACCGTTTCCAGCACTCTGGCCAGCTTAATGAGGCGTTAGAAAGGCTAACTACTTTAATACGCCAAGCACGCATGCCAATGGTTTGCCCAGCACGTCGCCAACTGATAAGATAATAAGCACTGATCATGGCTAACCAATTCAATTGAAACAATAGCAATAACAGAGGCTTTTCGTGAAAAGCTTCGCCACCTATTAGGGTATAAAGTGCAGACAACACCATACTTAACGCCGCTAAAATTAGCAGATCGTAAACAAAGGCGGCGTTGACCCAAAAAAATAGTTTCATGGCATGACTCAGTTGATTAAGTGAAAGGACTTCTAATAACTTGCTCGTCACCGTGATTGTCCATTGTAGCTGAGATAGAGAAAAAATATGAACATCCCCTTTGGTAGTTTAAATGAGACTTTTTTTTGGTTAACTTGGCTATTGGCAGTGCCTTTGCTGTTATGGGCGTTGTGGCGAGCGCCGTGGCATAAGGTGTTAAATGATTGGGTTGCCCAAGCGGTTTTTGCTGGCGCCGTCCTGCTGGTTTTGGGCTTATGGAGTGTCAAGGCTTCTATCGGACCGGGGCTAAGTTTTCACTTTTTGGGCGCGACCTTACTGACGCTGATGTTTGGTTGGCAGTTTGCATTTATTGCACTCGCATTTGTCCAAGCTTTGGTGACTTATACCGGCGGTGCTGGCTGGGATGCTTTTGCAGCTAATTGGTTGACCCATGCCGTGGTGCCAGTGCTCGTCACTTGGTGGTCGTTGTTAGCGGCTTACAGATGGTTGCCACGTAATTTCTTTGTTTATGTTTTCTTAAATGCGTTTTTAGTGGGTGCGCTGGCGATGTTGGCCAGTATTTTGGCACTCAGTGCCGTATTGGTTTGGGGCGATGTCATTAGCTGGTCGAAGTTGTCCTACCAGTTCTTGCCGCTACTCCCGATGATGATGGGACCTGAAGCCTTTGTGAATGGCTTTTTAATGACCATTTTAGTCATTAACAAGGTCGAATGGGTGAGTACCTTTACCGATGAGCAGTATTTGCACGGCAAGTAAAAAAACGTACCAGTTGGTGTGGTTTTTGGTGCAGCTTATCTTATTAACATCAACCGCACTGCCAGATGAATTTTTCATGACTGAAATGAATTAAGTCTTGAAATGGTCATAAATAATCTTTATAGTGCTGAATGACATCTTTAATCACTAAGGAGTGACGATCATGGGAAAACGTATTTTCCTTTTCTTACTAACTAACATTCTTGTTGTCGCTGTGGCAATGATTGTGTTGAACTTGTTGGGTGTAGGCAACCTACGTGATGGTCAAGGTGGCATGAATTTAGCCAACCTAGCGGTCTTTGCCTTGGTTTGGGGTTTTGTTGGTTCTTTCATTTCGTTAGCCATGTCGAAATGGATGGCGAAAAAATCCGTTGGCGCGGTGGTTATCGAAAACCCAAGCACGCCGACTGAGCGTTGGTTGGTGGAAACGGTTAAACGCCAAGCGCAGAAAGCGGGCATTGGTATGCCAGAAGTGGCGATGTACGAAAGTGCAGAACCTAATGCTTTCGCCACAGGTATGAGCAAAAACAATGCCTTGGTTGCGGTTTCAACGGGCTTGCTGCAACAAATGACGCAAGACGAAGTTGAAGCGGTGCTGGGTCACGAAGTAGCGCATATTGCTAATGGCGACATGGTGACTATGGCCTTGTTGCAAGGCGTACTCAATGCCTTCGTGATTTTCTTTGCGAAGATTATTGCTAACGTTGCCAGCAACATTTTAAATAGCAATAACAACGAGGGTGAGGAAGGCGGTTTCGACTGGGTATTCTTGGTTGTCGATATCGTCATGAACATTTTGTTGGGTATTCTGGCGAGTATGGTAACGGCTTGGTTCAGTCGTCAGCGTGAGTTCCGTGCCGATGAAGGTGGTGCTTACTTGTCTAGCCCACAAAAAATGGCTTCTGCTTTGCGTCGTTTATCGATGATGCAACCAGGTCATTTGCCAGATCAAATGGCGGCTTTTGGTATCAGCAGTGCTGGTACCTTGTCGATGTTGTTTGCAACCCATCCGCCATTAGAAGAGCGTATTGCCGCCTTGGAAGCTAAGCATAACTTTGCTTTGGTTTAATCTGGCTTACTTTAATACAGCGTTTTGCTGAAAGAGAAAATCCGCTTTAGGGCGGATTTTTTATATCTGCTAGATTAGGTTGGAAAAATGCACGTGTCGGCGATTAAGGTTGTTCCTTTGATAACCGCCTAATCTAGGCTTACTTGGCTAACCCTTCCTCTGTTGCTTGCACGACTTTAAGCATCTTGGCGACGCTATCGGGGTTGAGTGATAAGCTGGTAATGCCTTTTTCCACTAAATGTTGCGTGATTTCAGGGAAGTCGCTCGGTGCTTGCCCGCAGATGCCGACATACTTGCCGTGACGGTGGCAGGCATCAATGGCCATGTCCATTAGTGCGGTAACAGCTGGGTTGCGTTCGTCGTAACCAGTTAATAAGCCAGAGTCACGATCCACACCCAAGCTCAGTTGCGTTAAATCATTAGAACCAATCGAGAAGCCATCGAACAGTGGCAAAAATTGATCGGCTAAAATAGCGTTGGCGGGTATTTCACACATTAGGTAAACCTTAAGGTCGTTTTCGCCGCGCACTAAGCCGTAGCGTTCCATTAAAGCCAGTGTCAACTGCGCTTCGGGAAGGGTGCGTACAAAAGGGATCATCAGCGACACATTGTTGAGTCCCATGTGTTCACGTACTTTTTTTAAGGCGGCACATTCAAGCGCAAAAGATTCACGGAAACGCGGATCAAAGTAGCGCGCCGCACCCCTTAGCCCAATCATCGGGTTTTCTTCATAGGGTTCAAACTGTGCGCCGCCGATAAGAGCGGCATATTCATTCGATTTAAAGTCGGATAGACGCACAATGACTTGGCGTGGATAGAAAGCGGCCGCAATTGCACCAACCCCTTCTGCTAAACGTTCGATAAAGAAATCGCGTGTGCTAGCGTAGCCTGCGATAATCTCATCAATCTGCTTTTGTAGTTTTTTGCTTAGGTTTTCGTATTCGAGCAAAGCGCGTGGGTGAATGCGAATAGCATGGTTAATAATAAATTCCAAACGTGCAAGCCCAACACCAGCTACGGGCAGGCTAGCGTGAATAAACGCCAGTTCGGGATTGGCGACGTTAACCATCATTTTGGTGCGCGTGTCGATGCTGTCTGGAAAACTTTCTTTGTGAATAATGAAGGGGATTTCACCTTTGTAAACGACGCCACTTTCACCTTGCGCACAAGAAACCGTCACCATTTCGTCGTCATGAATGCTGAGTGTGGCGTTTTGTGTGCCAACAATGGCAGGAATACCCAGTTCACGCGCAATGATGGCGGCATGACAAGTGCGTCCGCCACGATTTGTAACAATGGCGCTGGCAATTTTCATGATCGGTTCCCAATCGGGATCGGTCATATCGGTGACCAGCACATCACCCGGTTTGATACGGTCAATTTGTGCGGCAGACTCAATCACTTTAGCGCGCCCCGTGGCAATTTTAGCGCCAATACTGCGTCCTGTTGCCAGTATTTCTACCCCACTGGTATCGCCCAGTTGGTAGCGTTCACTCATGGCAGTGGTGATTTTTTCGGCATGCACGGTTTCGGGACGGGCTTGTAAAATGTAAAGCTCACCATCAATGCCATCTTTTGCCCATTCAATGTCCATCGGCATGTGACGACCATGATGCTGGCTGTAATGCTGCTCAATCAGCAACGATTGACGCGCTAGTGATAAAACTTCGTCATCAGTCAGTGCAAAGCTTTGACGCTCTTTGCGCATCACCTTAATGTTTTTGGTGGAATTGCCAGCAATGGCATCGTCGGTATAGACCATGCGTAAGGCTTTGTCGCCCAGTTGTCGCTTGAGAATAGGAGCGTGTCCAGCTAGGAGGGTGGGTTTATGAACCAAATATTCGTCTGGATTCACTGCGCCTTGTACCACGTTTTCACCCAAGCCGTAAGCAGCGTTAATTAATACCACATCGTTAAAGCCCGACTCGGTATCGATTGTAAACATCACACCCGAAACGCCTTTGTCGGCACGTACCATTTTTTGTACAGTGACGGATAGCGCGACTTTATCGTGCGCAAAGCCTTTGTCCACTCGGTAAGAGATGGCTCGGTTGGTAAACAAACTGGCAAACACGCGCTTGGTGGTGTGGATAATATGACGGTCACCGGCAATATTTAAATAGGTTTCTTGCTGACCGGCAAAAGAGGCGCCAGGCAAGTCTTCTGCGGTGGCTGAAGAGCGAATGGCAACCTCAATCATCGGGCGATATTCCGTTTCCAGTGCCTGATAAGCTTGGGTGATTTCCGCTTTAAGCTCTGGCGGCATTTGACCATTGATAATCCAGTTGCGGATGGTTTGTCCCACTTGCTGCAGTTGCGTCAAATTTTTTGGATCTAAGGTCGCTAATTGGGCTTGAATTTTGTCAGTCAAGCCATTATAGGCAAGGTAAGCCCAATAGCCGTCGGCCGTGATGGCAAAGCCATTTGGAATACGTAATCCTTGGGGCACTAGTTCACTGAACATTTCACCCAGTGAAGCGTTTTTGCCGCCCACCAGAGCTAAGTCGGTTAGGCGAATTTGGGCAAAGCTTTTTATGTATCGCATGGAGGCTTCCTAGCTGGCTGTAATGGCCTTAGGTTAGCCAACCAAGTGTGAATTTGCAAGCGTCACTGTTCTATTAGGAGAGATTATGCACACCACAGAAACCTATGGTTTCCAAACCGAAGTGAAGCAACTGTTACAGTTAATGATTCATGCCCTCTATTCAAACAAAGAAATTTTTGTGCGCGAGTTGGTTTCCAATGCGTCAGATGCGCTCGATAAACTGCGTTTCTTGTCAGTGCAAGATGATAGCCTAGTGGCTGAAGATAGCAACCTGCGTATCGAAATTGATTTTGATAAAGAAGCTGGAACGCTGACCATTCGCGATAATGGCGTGGGTATGAGCAAAGAAGAAGTGGTGCAGAACTTGGGTACCATCGCCAGCTCGGGTACTAAGCGTTTCATGGAAGCGATGGAAAGTGCGCAGAAAAAAGACGCTAACCTCATTGGTCAGTTCGGTGTTGGTTTCTATTCTGCTTTTATGGTGGCGAGTGAAGTGACGGTTCGTACGCGTCGTGCTGGGCTTGCAGCTGACGAAGGCATCGTCTGGCATTCAACGGGTGAAGGTGATTACACCATTACACCCGAAACCATTGAGCGTCGTGGTACCGAAATTATCCTAACGTTAAAAGAAGACAGCAAAGAGTTCGCCGAAGGCTGGAAGTTACGTTCGATTTTGAAAAAATATTCCGAACACATTGCTTTCCCCATTATGTTGCCTAAGCCAGTAGCGCCAAAAGATAGTGAAGATGAAAGCATTGTGGCGACTGAGCCAGAATGGGAGCAAGTGAACGATGCCACTGCTTTGTGGCAAAAACCCAAATCGGAAGTAACACAAGAAGAATATGAGGCTTTCTATCAGTCGGTTAGTAGTGATTGGAACAAGCCGCTGACACATTTGCACAATAAGGTTGAAGGGAATTTAGAATACACCACCTTGCTTTATATTCCAGAGCAAGCGCCTTTCGATTTGTGGGACAGAGACCGTCGTTATGGTGTGAAACTGTTCGTGAAGCGTGTATTCATTATGGACGATGCCGAGCAATTATTGCCAAGCTGGTTGCGCTTTGTGCGTGGTGTCGTCGATTCAGCCGATTTGCCACTGAATGTGTCGCGTGAAATTTTACAGAGCAATGCGATAGTCGATAAGATTCGCTCGGCAACCATTAAGCGTATCATCGATCATCTTAATAGTATGGCTAAAGATGATGCCGATAAGTATGCGAAATTCTGGTCAACCTTTGGTCAGGTATTGAAAGAAGGCGTTATTGACGATTACAGTAACCGTGAAAAAATTGCTGGCTTATTGCGCTTTGCTTCGACCACATCGGATGAGCAAAAAGTGTCCTTGGCGGACTATATTGCCCGTATGCCTGAAGACCAAAAAGACATTTATTACATTACCGCAGAAACCCTCACTTCAGCGAAAGGTAGCCCACATTTAGAAGCCTTCCGTAAAAAAGGTTGGGAAGTGCTGTTACTGACCGATCGTATTGATGAGTGGGTGGTGCAGCATTTAACTGAGTTTGATGGTAAGTCGTTAAAAGCGGTGAACCGCACCGATTTATCGGATGTCATCGGCGATGAAAAACCAGAAGTCAGTGAAGCACAAGAAGATGTGTTGAAGCGTCTGAAAGAAGCTTTGGCAGAGCAGGTTTCTGATGTGAAAGCTTCGGCTCGTTTGGTTGACTCTCCAGCTTGCTTGGTATTGGGTAGCCACGATATGGCGCCGCACATGGCGAAAATCATGGCGCAACTAGGTCAGGCAGTGCCAGAGAACAAGCCAGTACTGGAAGTAAATTTGGATCACGCTATCGTCAATCGAGTGTCGAGTGCTGAAGGGGATACCTTTAATGATTGGGCCTTGTTCCTACTCGATCAGGCTCGTGTTGCCGATGGTAGCTTGCCGAAAGATCCTGCTGGGTTTGTGGCACGCGTTAATCGTTTGCTCGTTTAAGCGCGTCGCTCATGATGACCATAAAAAGCCACTGGAAACAGTGGCTTTTTTTTGGCGTTATAACATTCTTTG
The DNA here is from genome assembly GCA_014763665.1 of Gammaproteobacteria bacterium. Lineage (GTDB taxonomy): Bacteria > Pseudomonadota > Gammaproteobacteria > Thiomicrospirales > Thiomicrospiraceae. Next base: position 3,618 of record JACXUY010000008.1, on the reverse strand, counting down.
AGGTAATAAAAAAACACCCCGTTTTAAACGGGGTGTTTTGAGTAACAAGAAAATGCGCTAATTAGTGCTTAGCTGTGACTTTTTCAGGTTTGCTGTGTGCTTTCTTGAATTTCTCAACCAAAGCAGCTGGTTTAGCAGAATGACCTGCATAAACAACATCACGACCATTAGGACCAGCACCCGCATCGGTATAGCCAGAAACTTGTACGTTAACTAAGTAGTTACGTAGGTTTTTCATATCAGTGAAAACCATGTATTTATTGCCATCGAATACTTCGGCGTACATGTCATCAGCGAGTGACAATTTGCCATTGTAAACTTCTAACGAAGCCATGTAGGGTGCTTGTTTTTTCTCTAATGCTTTAGCTTGAGCTTTTGTCAAACCAACAACTAGAGTTCCACCTTTTGCAGCCTTACCAATCATGGTGTTTCGGAAAGTTGGTTCGCCAAATTGAACGAATTCTGACCAAACTTTAGCATCATCAAAAATGTAAGTGCGGTTTTCATAGAAACCCATGTAGAAGTCATTCAATGCATTGTATTCATCTTTAGCATTGGTGAATGGGCTAGGTGTTGTTGCACAGCCAGCTAAGGTCGCAGCCGCCAAAGCAGCTAAGATGTATTTTTTCATTCGGAAAAGCTCCACTGGGTTTAATAAATAACGTGTTGCATTATGAAAGCAATGTGTGACACTAACATGGCAGAAATATGACAGTTAGGTTACAAGTGTCGCATGGTGAGGTTTCACAGTCACTAAGGAATCTCTGAAAATGACAAAAGGGATGGCGGCGTGGGGGAAATACTGCATTTTAGTAACTGTTGGGAATCGACTGAAAAAAGCGTTTTTTAATGCGCTCAGTTTCAGTAGGTCATACCAATGCCTGTTCTAATGCGGGTGCTAGCGCTTTTTCCTCTTCGTCACTTAGGGCTTTGCCATCACGGTTACGCATTAAAAAAACGTCTTCAACCCTTAAGCCCGCTGTGCTGATTCGCGCAGAAATGAGGTTGATGCCCAGTTCATGAAATACCAGCGCACATCGGTAAAGTAACCCGGCTCTGTCCCGACTAATCAGGCTGACTTCACTGTGATCGGTCTGTCGGTTAATGTTAACCTGCGTTTTGATGCTAAATTGTTGCTGGCGACTATTGGGCTTTTGAAAAAAGGGTGTTGTGGGTAGCTGGTGCTGATGTAAGTTGGACAGTAACTCTTGTAACCAAGCATTTTGCTCATCTTCTGACCAATGTTTGGGCGATAAAAACTTCAGTTCAATTAGCGCTTGTTGTTGATTGTTGGTGTAGAGTTTGGCATCGACAATATTCAGTTTGGCTTGGTCGAAGGCCGCCGTTAAAATAAGCCAAGCACCAGGATGATCATCAGCAAAAATCAATAAACTGGTTACTCCTTTAACCTGTGACGGAGCCAAAGAAGCCTTGGGTAAAGTCTGACTCGTTTGCAGCCAGAGCTGAGCATGTCTGAGTAAGTCGTCAGCGCTTTGTTGTTGTTGATAATGGGTGTCGGCCAGACTGATCCAGAGGTGTGTTAAGCGCTGTTGCTCGTCGCTATTGAAGTGAGCGAGTGTGGCTTTTTGTTGGTCATCATGCTGGGGTTGTTTGGCAAAGTAATGTTGGGCGCGATGATAAAGTGTTTTTAACAGATTGTCTTTCCAGCCGTTCCAAACATCGGGCGAAGTTGCGCAAATATCGGCCACGGTAAGCAAATAAAGATAGTTGAGACGCTCTAAATTGGCTACAGATTGACAAAAATCAGCAATCACCAGCGGGTCGCTAATATCTTTTTTCTGTGCCGTGTGTGACATGAGTAGGTGAGCTTCAACCAACCAACTGAGTAGCTGACCTTCTGTGTCGCTCAGTTTTGCTTGTTGTGCAAATTCGAGTGCATCTTGTGCCCCTAGTAGGGCATGATCGCCCCCCCTTCCTTTGGCAATGTCGTGGAATAAACCCGCCAGTAGCAATAGGTCGGGTTGCTCGATCTGTTGTGCCAAATCGCAGGCAAAGGCGAAGGCATCTTGCGCTTCGGGTGTGCGTCTTAAAAAGCCGCGCAGATTGCGCACCACAAAAAGGGTGTGTTCATCGACAGTGTAAGCATGAAACAGATCGAATTGCATCAGTCCTGTAATGCGATGAAAGGCGGGCAGTAACCGACCTAGTAGCCCCAAAGCGTGCATGGTGCGTAATGAGCGGGTGACCCCTTGACGTTGCTGAAGCAGATGCCGAAAGACTTGCCAAGTTTCGGCTTGCTGACAGAAGGCTTCATTCACTAAATGCGCATAGTTTTGAATAATGCGTTGCGTTTGGGCGCGGATGTTTTCGACACGGGGATCGGTTAGCAGTACAAAACAGTGCAAGAGTTGTATTGGGTTGTGAATAAAAACTTGTTCGCTGGAGACGTTGAGAGATTTATCAATCAGTGAAAAGTGTTCATTCAAGGTTTGGATATTCGGTTTAGGGGAGGCAAAAATATCCTCACGGAAGTGTTGTAATAATAGAGCGTTCAGTCGTTGGATGGTTTTGGCATTGCGGTAGTAGTCTTGCATGAAGTTTTCAACCGCCAGCTTGCCATCGATCTCTTTGTAGCCTAGCTGTTCGGCAATACGTTTTTGATGTTCAAAAAGCAAGCGTTCTTCTTTGCGCTGAGTGAGATGATGTAGCACAAAGCGTACTCGCCAGTGGAAGCGCATCGCCCTTTCTAGGTCATTGTATTCATTGACCGATAAAAAACCGACACTGACCAGTTGTTGCAAACTGTTGGCGTCGAAATGGCGCTTGGCTACCCATGCTAGGGTGTGAATGTCGCGCAGCCCGCCAGGGCTTTCTTTAATATTGGGTTCTAGTTGTGCCAGTACATCGTGTGCCTTATTGTGGCGAGCAATTTGTTCGTCTACTTTGGCCTTGAAAAATTCACGACTGGGCCAAAAATCACGCTTACGCCAGAGTTGTCTTAGTTGGTCAAAGTCTTCGTAGTGACCAATCAGCCAGCGCGCCTCAATATAATTGGTAGCTGTCGATAAATCCGATTTGCCCATATCGTAACAGTCGGTTAGGCTACGTATGGCATGGCCGACTTGTAATCCGATATCCCACAAGTAAGTGATAAAGGTTTCTAGCTGACGCTGTTCTTCTGCATTCACTCCCTCTTCGGGAATCAAGATTAAAATGTCAATGTCCGAAAAGGGGTGAAGCTCAGCGCGTCCATAGCCGCCTACAGCGACCAGGCATAGGCGTTGTGTTTGGCCAATGTGGTGCTTCCAGACACGGCGAAGCAGTTGGTCGATAAAGTTGGTACGTTCGCTAATGAGGTGTTGAATAGGGGCTTTACTTTCAAAACGCAACCATTGTTGTTCTTGTAAGTTGGTTAGCAGTTGTCTGCCCACACGAATGGCTTCTTTGCTATCGTGCAATGATTGAACCAACAATGGGGCAGCTATGGCCATAGTCGAACTTCTCCTGGACGAAGCGTAAGGATTTCTACACCCGTATCAGTGACGGCAAGGGTGTGCTCCCATTGAGCAGATAGGGTGCGGTCTTTGGTCACCACTGTCCAGCCATCAGGTAGCACCTTGATGTCTTTTTTGCCCAAGTTAATCATGGGTTCAATGG
>JACXUY010000047.1 GCA_014763665.1 Gammaproteobacteria bacterium | reverse complement strand
CCAAGCGAACACAGCAACAACCCGCGCATGGTGCTGCAAACCATGCACCCGATAGAAGGCTTTATTCAACAAGGTAGTAGCGACAGTTGGCGGCAGCACATTGGCCGTTATTGTCTGGATAACCCGCTATTAATCGTTGGCGTTTGTGCTGCACTGGCTGCACCTTTATTGCATTTGTGCGGGGTGGACGGTTTTGGTTTACACCTCTACGGTGCCAGCAGTACTGGTAAAACCGCGGCGCTGTATCCGGCGCTATCGGTGTGGGGCGAGCCTAATCAACTGCGCCACAGTTGGCGCGCCACGGCCAACGGTTTAGAAGGCACAGCATTAGCGCATAACGATGCCTTCCTAGCGCTCGATGAAATGGGCGAAGTTGATCCAAAAGAGGCAGGCGATGTCGCTTATATGCTTGCCAATGGCCAAGGTAAAACCCGTGCAGGCAAATACGGTGAAATGCGGTTACCCGCCCGCTGGCGCTTGGTGTTTTTATCCACCGGTGAAGTGACGCTTGAAAGCCATCTTGCCAGTATCGGCAAGCGTGTAAAAGCAGGGCAGCAGGTGCGCGTGATTGATCTCAGTGCCGATGCCGGTGCGCAAATGGGTGTGTTTAATCAGAGCCATGGCATGAACGCCGCCGATTTAGCCGATCACCTAAAACAGCAAAGCCGCCAACATTACGGCAGTTTGGCCTTGGACTGGTTACGGTATTTAACGCAGCACTGCGCGCAGGTGCGACCCGTTTTCCAAAACGTACGCCAACGTTTTTTAGCCAGCTTACCAGCCGAGGCTGACGGCCAAGTGCGCCGAGTCGCCGAAAAATTTGCCTTACTGGCCAGCGCAGGCCTGTTAGCCATTCAAGCCAAAGCACTTGATTGGCCAACCCAAAGTGTCGAAGCTGCCTGTTTAAGCCAGCTAAACCAATGGATACTTGCCCGCGGTGGTGTAGCTGCCAATGAAGACCAACAAGCCATTCGCCAAGTGCGCAGCTTTATTGAGCAACATGGCGAAAGCCGCTTTACGCTTAAACAATCCGGTTACAGCAGCCAAGTACGCCAACGCGCGGGTTGGCTTGATTCTACAGGCCCACAAACCCTCTACCTGTTTTACCCAACTGGCTGGCGTGAAGCCACCGAAGGCCTCAGCCCAGATCGCGCCGCCAAAGCACTGATGGCCGCAGGCTACCTAATCCCCGATGGCAACCGACCACAGCGCAAAGTCAGTCTGCCCGACAACACCCGCCCACGCATGTATTGTGTAAAAGGCAGCATCTTGGATGACTAAAAAGCCGATGAATCCTGTGTGGGTTTGTCGCCTTGCAGCGTACCGCCAGTCAACCTAAGGGCTGGGTTCAGTTTGTAGTCCATTGCAAACAGTACCGCTAGCGTACTGGTTGTGTACCGACAAGGTAAAATGGATTACTTTTTAATCCTCTTAAATCCTCACTATTCGGCTTAAATCAAGTTTACTTTGCTGAGCGAATATGTGACTATTTTACAAAAGCCTCAAGCTCATAACGTTAGGTACCTTTTGTGAATTCAGACCGCTGGTTATCTGTTGAAGAAATAGCCGAATATCTTGGCGTAAGCAAAGATACTGTGTACTCATGGATCAGTAAAAAGGGTATGCCAGCTCATAGGATTGGTCGGCCTTGGAAGTTTAAAGCAGATGAGGTGGATCAGTGGGTTAGATCTGGTGGCGCATCAGATGATAGCAAGGAAGAAAAATAGTATGGCCTTAAACGAAGCAGATACTTGTCGAGTCTATGTGACGCCAAAACTTAAAGAGTCTGGTTGGGAAAACAATCCTAGCGCAATAACTGAACAGTACACATTTACCGATGGTCGTGTTCAGTTTAAGGGCAGCAAAGTTCAACGTGGGGAGCAAAAGCGAGCGGATTATTTACTTAAGTACACTCGCGACTTTCCTATTGCTGTTGTTGAGGCTAAACCTGAAAACAGCCCTGTCGGCCAAGGGATGCAGCAGGCAAAAGATTACGCAGAAATTTTAGGGCTAAAGTTTGCTTACTCAACCAATGGTCATGAGATCTTAGAATTTGACTATACCACTGGTGAAGAGCAACTGTTGTCGCGCTTTCCAACCCCTGATGAGTTATTCAAGCGGCTTTGTGGCGATGAAGGTTTAAAGGATGAAGATCTTGGTACCTTGCTGTCCCCTTACCACCATGTTTCGGGTTATTCCCCGCGTTACTACCAACAAATAGCCATAAACCGGGCAGTTCAGTCGGTGCTTCAAGGTAAAAAGCGCTCATTAATTACGATGGCAACGGGTACGGGTAAGACTGTCGTCGCTTTTCAAATTAGTTGGAAGCTGTGGAGTGCTCGCTGGAATCGCACGGGAGACTACAGAAAGCCTCGCATTCTATTTTTGGCAGATAGAAATGTGTTGGTCGATGACCCAAAGGATAAAACATTTACCCCGTTTGGTGATGCCAGGCACAAAATTGAAGGCGGCAAAGTTGTTAAAAGTCGTGAAATTTATTTTGCCATTTATCAGTCCATTGCCAGTGATGAGCGTCGTCCTGGCTTGTATAAAGAATTTCCGCAAGACTTCTTTGATCTAATTATCATTGATGAATGTCACCGGGGGAGTGCCCGTGACAACAGCAACTGGCGCGAAATTCTGGAGTATTTTGAGCCAGCCTTTCAAATCGGTATGACTGCGACGCCGCTGCGTGAAGATAACCGCGATACTTATCGTTATTTTGGCAACCCCATCTACACCTACAGTTTGCGCCAAGGTATTGATGACGGATTTCTTGCGCCATACCGCGTACACCGAGTTATTTCGGAAGTCGATGCGGCAGGTTGGCGACCCAGCAAAGGCGATGTAGACCGCTTTGGACGAGAAATTCCAGATGGTGAATACCAAACCAAGGACTTTGAACGGGTTATCGCGTTAAAGGCTCGAACAGATGCGTTTGCTAAGCATCTCACCGACTTTATGAAGCGAACCGATCGTTTTGCAAAAACGATCGTGTTTTGTGTCGACCAAGAACATGCCGATGAAATGCGTCGGGCGCTTAATAACTTGAATTCTGACCTTTCACGAAAGCATCCAGATTACGTTGCACGTGTGACATCAGAAGAAGGGAAAATTGGCAAAGGGCATCTCAGTCGTTTTCAAGAGCTGGAAACCAGTACTCCAGTGATACTGACCACTTCACAGCTATTAACAACGGGGGTAGATGCGCCAACCTGTAAAAATGTTGTGCTTGCGCGTGTTGTGAACTCAATGAGTGAGTTCAAGCAAATTGTTGGCCGCGGTACTCGCCTGCGCGAAGATTACGGCAAGCTGTGGTTCAACATCATTGATTATACCGGCTCCGCCACACAAAATTTTGCTGATCCTGACTTTGACGGTTACCCAGAAATTGAAGATGAAGTGGTGATTGATGAAGACGGTGAAGAAGTGGTGGATGACACTTTAACACCAGAGAGTGAAGAGTTAGAGGTTGCTGAAGAGACGGGCGAATACGAAGTGAATACTGAAGGTGAAGGCGCTGATGATGAAGAGGAGCATGAACCGAGAAAGTACTACGTAGACGGTGGCAGCGTTAAAATTACGTCTCATTTGGTCTATGAGTTAGACGAAGACGGTAAACAGCTTCGCGTCATCCAATATACCGACTACACCGCAGAAAAGGTAAAGACTCTCTTTTCCTCACTTGACGAACTAAAAGATAGTTGGGCTAACCCGTTAAAGAGAGAAGAGATCATTCTCGAATTACAAGAACGCGGGATCCAGTTTGATGATTTGGTTGCAGAGTCGGGTAAAACAGATGCAGATCCATTGGATTTACTTTGTCACATAGCATTTAACGTACCGCTGCGAACCAGAAAAGAGCGCGCTGACTATTTGAAGAAAAACAAACCGGACTTTTTTGATCAGTACGGCCCAGAGGCCCGCGCGATCTTAACGTCTTTACTGGACAAATATACCGACCACGGCCTTAAGCAATTCAGTATTCCGGATTCGCTACAGGTACCGCCCATTTCTGAATATGGCAATGTGATGGAAATAGCCAATCTCTTTGGCGGCGCATTGCAAATGAAAACCGCCGTGGACCAATTACAAACGCTGCTCTATAGCCAGCAATAACAGAAGTGACGATACGATTTATGGCACGAACAAAGAAAGCAGATCAGCCGATGACCACCGCCCAGCAATTAGGTGCGATTGTTAAATCGTCTCGGCAAATCATGCGTAAAGATAAAGGCTTAAATGGCGATCTCGACCGCCTGCCAATGCTCACTTGGATCATGTTTTTGAAGTTTCTCGACGACTTAGAACAAATGCGAGAAACCGAAGCCGTGCTAGAAGGAAAAAGCTTTCAGCCAGCCATCGAAGCGCCATACCGCTGGCGAGACTGGGCAGCAATTGAAGGTGGTATCACCGGCGACGAGCTGATTGCCTTTATTAACAATGATGAAGCAATGCGACCTGATGGTACCCGTGGCATAGGTTTGTTTGCCTACTTGCGTAGCCTGCAAGGTGACAACGGTGGTGATCGCCGAGATGTGATTGCGACCGTGTTTAAAGGCATGCAAAACCGCATGATCAACGGCTATTTGTTACGTGATGTGGTCGACAAAATAAACGGCATTCATTTCAACTCATCTGAAGAGATGCACACCTTAAGCCGCTTATACGAAACCATGCTGCGTGAAATGCGTGATGCCGCTGGTGACTCCGGCGAGTTTTATACTCCGCGTCCAGTGGTTCGCTTTATGGTTGAGGTGATGGACCCGCAGTTGGGTGAGTCCGTATTGGACCCAGCCTGTGGCACGGGTGGTTTTTTGGTTGAAGCGTTCGAACACCTAGAGCGCCAGTGCAAAACGGTTGAAGACCGCGAAGTATTGCAAGAAAGCAGTATCTTTGGCGGTGAGGCTAAATCGTTGCCTTACCTGTTGGTACAAATGAACCTGTTACTGCATGGTTTGGAGTACCCAAGAATTGACCCAGAAAATAGCCTGCGCTTTCCACTACGAGAGATGGGTGACAAAGATCGAGTAGATGTGATCTTAACCAACCCACCTTTTGGTGGTGAGGAAGAAAAAGGCATTCTTGGTAACTTTCCAGAAGACATGCAAACCGCCGAAACCGCAATGCTGTTCCTTCAGTTGATCATGCGTAAACTCAAGCGCCCGGGTCATGGTTCAGACAATGGTGGCCGCGCCGCGGTTGTTGTCCCAAATGGCACGTTATTCAGTGATGGTATCAGCGCACGCATTAAAGAAGAGCTGTTAAAGAACTTTAATCTGCATACCATTGTTCGTTTGCCGGAAGGAGTATTCGCGCCTTATACCGATATTGCAGGCAACTTACTCTTCTTCGATCGTTCTGGTCCAACCGAGGATATTTGGTATTACCAAATATCGACACCAGAAGGCAGAAAAAAATACACCAAGACTAAACCAATGGAGTACTTCGAATTTGAAGACTGCTTACAGTGGTGGGCTAGCCGTGTGGAAAACGCCCAAGCTTGGTCAGTGAAAGCACAAGACGTTATCCAGTATGACGATAGCGGCAAGTTGGTTTCAGTTAACTTAGATATTAAGAACCCAAATAGTCTTGAGGCGATGGAATATAAAGACCCTCAAGAGTTGTTAGCAAGCATGGCGAAAAAAGAGCGAAAAGTTACGGATCTAATTGGTGAAATTGCTGATTTACTAGCACAAGGTTCAAAACAATGAGCGTTTGGCCCCTTCAGAAATTAGGTTCAGTGCTCGATAAATCAGAAAACTGGATCGAAGTGCAGCCTGACAAAGAATATAGCGAAGTCACAGTTAGGCTTTGGGGTAAAGGCGTGAACTTGCGAGGTACCAAAATAGGTAGTGAAATTGGGTCGTCTCGCCGACTTTCTGTTTCAGAAGGGCAATTCATTATTTCTCGTATTGATGCGAGGCATGGCGCGTGCGGACTCGTTCCAAAAAACCTTGATGGAGCTGTGGTTACAAATGATTTTCCTGTCTATACACCTAAAGAGAATAAGATTTTACCTAGGTATCTTGAGCTAATTAGCAAAACCCACTTATTTGTTGATGCGTGTAAAAGGGCGAGTGAAGGGACTACAAATCGAGTGCGTCTTAAAGAACCACGGTTCTTCAATATCGAAATTCCCCTCCCTGACATAGCTGTCCAAAAGGTAGTCGTTGACAAAGTTGACTTCGCACTGGGCAAACTTGAAGAGATTAAGCTTCTTAGATCATCATTGTTAGATGATGCGCAAGCAATGCTGAGTAGTGCCTTCCATAAAATTATTGAGGGCGCTGTTTATAAGCCGATGTCGGAAGTGGCTCCGATTGTTAGAAGACAAATTGAAATTACAGTCGATGGCGAATATCCAGAACTGGGTGCTCGGTCTTTTGGCAAAGGTATTTTCCACAAGCCGACGTTAATCGGTGCGGAACTCGATTGGCAAAAGCTGTATACCGTCCACTCTGGTGATCTGGTCTTAAGTAATATTAAAGCCTGGGAAGGCGCTATTGCTGCTGCTGGAGATAATGATCACGGTCGAGTTGGGTCGCACAGGTATATCACATGTGTGCCTGTAGAAGGGGTAACAACTGCGAACTTTCTGGCATTTTATCTTCTGACTCAAGAGGGTATTGAACAAGTACAGGCAGCTTCGCCTGGTAGTGCAGACCGAAACCGAACTTTAGCGATGAAAAGATTAGAGAAAATTAAGGTTCCTGTACCCGATTACGATAAGCAGCTTTGGTTTAATCAACTGCAAAGCTATGTTGAAAAAATTAAACAAGCTCAATCAGAAAATGCAACTGAGCTAGAGGCTCTGATGCCTTCAATTTTAGATAAAGCCTTTAAGGGAGAATTGGTTTAATGTCTATGCCTGCACCGACGCTTGCTTATGATGCTGGCTCCCAGCCTGTAATTGCTCATGGCTTGTCTTATCAGGACGAGCAAGTGAGCGAGATGTTAGCTGGCCCCGTAAAGCATATTTTGCAAGATACCGCAGGCAATGATGAGCTTCAGGAGTTACTTGGCAGTGTGGTGAGCACGGAGTTTGAGCAAGAGGGTTTACGCCAAGCGCTGATCGATGAAACCGTGCCTGATAATTGGCGAGTGGGCGAAGCCATTGCCGAAGCCTTTGTGGCAGATAAAGGCAATTGCGTGTTTCCGTGGCCCACAGGGCGTGATCTTAAAAACCCGAACGCCAGCCCAGCAGGGTGCGATTTGACTGGATTTCAACCTGTAAAGGATGCTGAGCTTCCCTACCGTTTTGCGTTTGGTGAAGTAAAAACGTCTGAAGAGAACAAAGCGCCGCCAAGCGTGATGACCAGCTTGGGTACCCAATTGTTTGGGCTACGAGATAATCGCCAAGTAAAAGATGCTCTCTTACGTTATTTAGGACTCCATGCGGTGCGAGCACCTTGGGAACCGATGTTTAAAAGCGCTGCCAAACGCTATTTGAGCTCGAACACAACGGACGTTGCTGTTTATGGTGTTTTGGTGCGCGATATTGCCCCAAGCGCTTCTGATATTGCTGGCCGAGCAAAAGCACTGGCGGCCGATTGTCCAGTGCAAACTGATATTGAAATGTACGCTTTATATCTTCCCCTTAACATGATTGGTACGCTGTCTGCTCGTGCTCAAGCGGCTATGCAGGAGGCGTCATGACGCTTTCACAAGAGCATTTACTACAGGTAGATCAGCATTGGGCTGTTCAGTCCATTAGCGCTGAGCGGCTTGATAAAGCTATGGAAATGGCTGAACGGCGCTTGGTTGATGTGGCGCTGGGTAATCTACTTGAACATGCGGCAACGGAGTTTGACAGTGACTTGTTAGAGCAAGTAGCAACGGCGTATGAGTTGGCCGCGATCGAAGGCATTGGCGCTTTGTTGCACCCTGTTGCCAATCAGGACAATAAAAATATTCGTGAGCTTGCACAAGCTGGCGCGTTTCGAGCGTTCGGGCTTTATCGTGTGTTACCCGTACCGAGTGACAATGAGGCGCGCTTGTTTCATGCGTTGCATGTGTCGGGTTTGGCGTATTGCGCCGATCGCTGGACCGATTTGCGTCGATGGTTTGAAGAGCAGAACAGTACAGTAGCAGTACCCAGTGTGGCTGGTGTTACTTGGGATAAGCGTCTGCTTTACCGAATTTTTGATTGCTGGTTGCGACTACTACGTAAAAACCGCTGGGACGACTTAGATCAGATTTCAGAGATTGTGCTTGGTTTACGAAACGATCAAGCAAACTATGAAAAAGCGTTACTAGAGCAAACTCAAGGTGCAGAGGCGCAAAGCATCGCCATGCGTTTAGTGGCGCTTTATCACTGGGCCAAAGCAACAGAGCGTTTAGCGGTGTACATGCTGCAAGGCGAACCGGTAGCGATAGATGCACAATTAGATCAGCATTTTGAAGCGGCGCAAAAAGCGGCACAAGCCTCGAAAGACCCGCAGCTCGAAATGATTTTACGCTGGTTACATGTCGCAAGCCGAAAAATGGTCGCTGGCTCGTTATGGTGGGTGGCGCATACGGTTAACTCACGTGTGACACGCTTTGTTTCCCATGTGACTAAGCACAAGAGCTTATTTGAACTGTTACCGCCGCAACGAGCGGCACTGCAAGAGCAAGGTTTACTCGACCAAGCCAGCAGAGCGGTAATTGTTGATTTGCCAACCTCCGGCGGTAAAACGCAGCTGGCACAGTTCCGCATGTTGCAAGCACTTAATCAATTTGATCAGGATGATGGTTGGGTGGCTTATGTTGCGCCAACTCGCGCTTTGGTTTCTCAAATTACCCGGCGATTACGTGAAGATTTTGGCCCATTAGGTATTCAAGTTGAGCCGTTAACTGGTGCGATTGAAGTCGATGCTTTTGAAGAAGCGCTTTTGGGTGAAGCACGTGCTTTTCAGGTTTTGGTTGCAACACCTGAGAAACTTCAACTGGTGATGAGAAACAAAAAAGTCGCTCGCCCATTGGCTCTGGTTGTGATGGATGAAGCTCACAACATTGAAGATGAGTCTCGTGGTTTGCGTATTGAGCTTCTGCTTGCAACGATTAAGCAAGAATCACCTCGGGCAAACTTCTTACTATTGATGCCATTTGTGCCAAATGCTAACGATTTAGCTCAATGGCTAGCCGCTGATCGTGGCCGAAGCATCAGCTTGGGCACCTCTGCTTGGCAACCGAATGAGAGAATTGTTGGTCTATTTGATATTCATAAAGGTGAAAAACGTGGTGATTGGAATTTAAGTTTTGAAACGTTGACGACCACTCAACGTACGATTCACCTTAAGGGAACCCATAAAGTAGATGGTAATAGGCCTCTGCAAAAGCTGAATTATACAAAGGCTAAGGGAGTAACGACACAAGCTGTCGCTATGGCTAAGGTGTTTTCTAAACGTGGAACCAGTATTGCTGTAGCGCAGACAATTCCAGATGCTTGGAGTATTGCTCGTAAAGTTGCCGCAGAGCTTGAACCTTTAGTTCAGGTGCATGAAGACATTAAACTGGTTCAGCGTTTTCTTGCGGCTGAGATTAGTGAGGACTTTGAGCTAATTGATATGCTGTCAAAAGGTGTTGTTGTGCATCATGCAGGTTTACCCGCGGAGGCGCTTTCATTAATCGAGTGGCTTACAGAAGCTGGCCATGTTCGAGTGATGTGCGCGACGACAACCATAGCACAAGGGCTTAACTTCCCTGTTTCATCTGTTTTTCTTGCGACGAGAAAATTGCCTTACGGCAATGAAATGTCGCATCGGGCATTTTGGAACCTAGCGGGTCGAGCTGGGCGTATCGGCCATGATAGCGTCGGCGTTATCGGTATTGCAGCAGGTGCACAGCCGAATGAGATCCGGAAATATGTTAGTGATGCAACCGCATCGTTAGTTTCTCGCCTGGAAGGAATGCTGGATGATCTTCAAGCTGCGGGGGAATTAGCAAACTTATCTTGGGTTATGCAGCAAGAACAATGGGCAGACTTCAGAAGCTATATCGCTCATTTATGGAATGAAAAACGTAACTTGGACGCTGTAATTGGTGAAGCTGAACAATTACTGCGAAATACCTACGGGTTTGGTTCTCTTCGCGCTAAAGCTGATAAAGCCTCGCAAGAGAAAGCTGACGCGCTTCTTGAAGCTACTAAAGGGTATGTTAGAAAGTTAGCTGAGCATCCAGAAAATGCTTCGCTTGCTGATGTTACAGGCTTCTCTCCTGAGGGGGTTCGTTCAACTTTATTGGATTTGAATAACCTTGAAAACAAGTTAACGCTTGCAGATTGGGAGCCTTCGAGTCTATTTGGCGATAAATCGAAGTCTGTGTTGCCAAGCTTGATGGGGATTATGCTGCGGGTTCCGCAGTTACAAGAAAGTTTAAAAGAGATTAGTAAAGGACAGGGGAATAGTCATCGTAAGCTTGCTGATATTACCCAGGCTTGGGTAACAGGTAGCTCCATTGAATCTATAGCGAAGACTTACTTTGAAGGTGATAGCCTTACAGATCAAATATCTAAAGCTTGCAGAGCGGTTTATAGAGATTTGGCCAATAATGGCGCTTGGGGACTGTCGGCATTAAGCAAAATGCCAACTTCAGGGCTTGATTTTGAAGCCATGACAGACGAAGAAAAGCGCAGATTAAATAACCTCCCAGCGATGCTTTACCATGGTGTGAAAACCGAAGAAGGCGTATTGATGCGCATGAACAGCGTTCCGCGTAGTATTGCTGAACGTGCCGGTGAAGACTTTAAGGCTCGAACTGAAGCCGGTGCAGAAAATACTCTGTCGCCTCGAAAAGCCAGCGAATATCTGAAGTCTTTGAAACCGGATGATTGGGCGCGTTTGAAACCTGATAATTCCTCGCTGTCCGGCGAAGACTATTTGAAAGTATGGAAACGGCTTTCAGGTGAAGCTTAAAAAGTCCTTCTTGTTCTAGAGGATGGTACCGACATTTATGTCGGTACCAGGTAATTTCAGTAAAAAATAGTTAATTACTAATGTCCATATAATCAAGCAGTTAAAGATTACTAACCATTTCGTGGATCAACACGAGATGGTACGAATAGATGGCCATTTTGCATTGTTAATATTAAAATCGCATCAACAACACCCCTCCCGCTACCCGTTAGATCAGCGCCCTGCGAGGGGTTACTCGTTTCTGGGGCTTGTGATTTCGGGTAGTTTTTAAGAGATAAGCCCCAGTCTTAACGGCGACTGAGGCGCAGCCACGAGCCAAAACACTAGGTAAAGGCTCAACCAGCTTTAAATAGCTTGAGTGAAATTTTGGTTTTCTTCAAAACAAATATCAAGTTATTTAGCCTTGTTGTTGAGTTTCTTTCTCGTTAACAAAGCATTTGTTTGTAATCCACACATTATTCTCCGGTCCACAAAGATGGTGTAGCAGCGCTAGGTTAATCTGGTGGCTGATCACGTTGCTGTTTCGTTTTTGGCTCTCTTTTTTCAAACCACTCAGTAATAATCCTGTACATGATTTTCCTATTTGCTCCGGCGAACTGGGCAGGCAAAAGGCGCGATTTTGCTGTTTGGGGTGCAAGGTAGCGCGCTTTCCGGTTTTAGATAAGGGCGAAATGCACCAAAAAATACAGGCGTTGGCCGGTGTGTTTGCTGGTAATGTTCTTGTTTGAATCGTGTCATCCACACATACCGGTAAAAAATGTGCCGGTAACAAATGAGCTGGCAACAAAACTAGCCCGCCTTGGGCGTGGCCATCAACCTCAGGTAAAGGTAGCCAATACAGGTTTGGCCATTGTGCGGGGTGCTGCCATTTTTCTACGATCTCTTGTGCGCCAATGCTATTCAGCCATTGGTGAATGGGGCAGCCAGGATGCACCTGCTTAACGCGTGGTAACTGAAAGGTCAGCCAGCGGGTTAAGCGTTCGGCTGCATTATCGCACTGGCTTAATGCAGGGTAGAGGGTAAACGCGCCATGCCCAACCAGTAAATCGATTACCTGCTGTATCCATTCTCTATCCCAATCGTTGCCACTTGCCCATAACACGTCACATATCACCTTTTGGTTCTTCATGCCGTCTATTTTCAGTGGTCGGATGCAGACTCGGTGGTGAAATAGATGAAAGAAATGGCCATCAAACTAACCAATCAAATCAGTTTTTTCTGATGACCTGTGCGCGGCTAATTATTTGAAATACATAGTCCAATGCAGCGCTGTTTGGCGGCATTTGGCTAGTGCAAAAAAATCGAGACGCCAAACGATCGTTTGCATTCTGGGTTTAAAAAATCAAACGGTTTGTACTTTGATGCCGAGGTTGATTTAGGGTGCAAAAAGTGCCAAATCTTACTTTTCGCCAGTACCGGCAAGGCCTGCCAGCGTTGGATTTCAATCGAGAAGCCAAACAGTAAATGGGCTAATTTCCCTGTTTGGCGTTTCGATCCAAAAGCCAAACGGATAGTGGTTTTGGCGAATGGGGGTAAAGGCATGGGGAGGTGTTTAATGAAGTGCTGCTGTTTATTTTGGCTTGGTATTTGGTGAAGGGATGTTTTCTAACTTCAATGAAGGTTGCTTGTTACTGTTGTCATCAATGTACTCAAGGGCGTACCCCATCGCCTTGTAGCTTTTCTCACGTTTTTTAAACATGCGTTGCAGCATAGGAAGGGCGCAGTCTACATAGTCGTGAATGGTGACTTGTGTTTTTCCTTCGGATTCACGATGAATACGACCGGCATATTGGGCTAACGTACCTTTCCATGCGATTGGCATAGCCAAAAACAACGTATCCAGTCTTGGTAGGTCAAACCCTTCGCCTACATATTTTCCTGTTGCGACGACGACTTGAGCCGATTGCAGATGATTGTCAGCGTTCTTGCGTTCCGCAGCTTTCATGGCGCCTTTAAGTACGACAGTGCTTATGCTCATCTCAGTAAGTCGTGAGTGTATGTGCTCTGCATGCTCTCTACGCTCTGTAAGGACTAACGGGTGTCCGCCATTTTGAACACACTGATAGGCGTCTGAGACGATTTTTGACGTGCGCTGCTCATTATTGACGAGCCAGCGGTAGGCATCGCTTATTTTTGGGCGCTCATCTGTTTTTATTAGCTCAGCTGACGGTACATCGTAGAGCTGATGAATCATCACGGTTTGAGTAAATTGCTCATCAGGGCTTTGTTTCACTTTGTAGCGAATTGGCCCTGCTGTCATAAAAATGAGCTTTTGATGACCATCTTGTCGTTCTGGTGTTGCTGTTAGGCCCAATACATATTTTGCTCTTGCCTCGTTGAGTACCATTTCAAACCTTGGCGCAGACAGATGGTGGCATTCGTCAACAATAATGTGGCCGTAGTCTTGGATGAGAGGCGTGATAGAGTTGTCTTTTTTATCGACCAAGCTTTGGTAAGTGGCTATGTCGATAGTGCCACTCGGCTTTCTTTTGCCACCGCCTATGCTGCCAATGTTTACTTCGGGTAGGAACGTGCGCAAGCGCTCTTGCCATTGTTCAAGCAGTTGTCGGCTATGAACCAGTATGAGGGTATTTACTTTGCGTTTTACGATCATACCTATGGCAGTAACCGTTTTTCCAAATGCGGTCGGCGCATGCAAAATACCAAAGTCATGTTTAGATATTGCGGCCACTGCGTCTCGCTGGTTCTTTCGCAAAGTGAACTCAGGGGTAAGTTTTAATAATGGTTTACCTGTTTCACGCTTATCGTCAAATAGTGGCGAAATGTTTTGCTCTTGTAGCAAAGCAATCGCGTCATCAAGACAGCCTCGCGGTAGTGCTAGATAACCGTTTTCAATACGAGCACAGGAAATAAACCTCGGAATGCCA
>JACXUY010000007.1 GCA_014763665.1 Gammaproteobacteria bacterium | reverse complement strand
GCGATTTGCTCATCACTGGTAGCATCAAGTGGGAAAATGGCTGGACTATTCAATTCAGCCGCAGCAGCCTCAACACGACTTTTCAATTTATCGGTTTGATAGGTCAAAATCACTTCTGCGCCCTGAGCGTGTAATTGTTTGGCAATGCCCCAAGCAATCGAACGATCATTGGCAACACCGATAACGAGGGCGCGTTTGTTGGCTAGAAAACCCATGAGGAACTCCTTTAGTGATGACATTTTGATGTATTATAGCTTTTTAGCCCACCGTCAGCATAGCAAAGGTTTAATGCGTGTCTCTGTTTCATCGCCTAATAACTGTTATTTCTCTTGAGTCATCGACTTTAGCACATCAGTCGTTATTAGATGTTGAGGGTATCTCTATCGAAGTCACACGAAAACCGATTAAGCATCTGCATCTGCGTTTACGACCACCATCAGGCAAGGTACAAGTGTCTGCCCCCATGCACCTAACCGATGCGCAAATTAAATGCAGTTTACAACCGAGGTTGGATTGGATTCGAGCCAAACAGGCCGCTTTTGCACAGAGTCCTGTCGCTCAGGAAAAAAGCTGGATCAGCGGTGAGCTACATGCTTATTTGGGTAAGTCTTACCGCTTAGTAGTGGTCGAGTCTGAACGTAGCCGTTCCAGTGTGACGATGGATGAGGCACTGCAACAATTGGTTATGCAAGTTCCTAAAGGGGCGAGTAATGAGTATAAAGCGAGGGTCATGGCGCATTTTTATCGTGCAACCTTGAAGCAATACATCCCTAAACTATTAGCAAAATGGCAACCGATAATGGGTGTAGAAGCCTTAGATTGGGGCGTTAAAGATATGAGAACGCGTTGGGGAACTTGTAATACACGCGATAAACGTGTTTGGCTGAGTTTAATGTTGGCGAAAATGCCCGTAGAATGTATCGAATATGTCATGGTGCATGAATTGGTGCATTTGTTAGAGCGCAATCATACACCGCGTTTTCATGCCCTGATGACCCAGTTTTTACCCAACTGGCCCGCGTTACAACAACAATTAAATCAATCGGCAAGGAACGAGTTAAGCCTATGAAGTGGTGGTTACTATTAAGCTGCATCGTTAGTCTGAGCGCTCATGCAACCTGGAATAATCCTTACCCGCGCGGTTGGGTGCATGAAAATACCTTGTTTTCCGCTTTTTCTGCACCACCGAAAACCCTCGATCCCGTTAGGTCTTACAGCAGCAATGAGTGGGTGTTTTTAGCGAATATCGTTGAGCCGCCGTTACAGTATCATTATCTCAAGCGTCCTTATCAGTTAGAGCCACTCATCTTAACGCAAATGCCCACTGTGCATTATGATGCTACCAGTGATACCAGTAGCTACACCTTGCATTTGCGTGATGATGTGGTTTATGCGCCTCATCCTGCGTTTGCGGGTAAAAAGCGCAAAGTCACCGCCACAGATTTAGCCTATGCCATTGCGCGTATGAGTGATAGACGCAATGGTTCACCTATTTTAGACATGATGATGCCCTTGATTGTCGGATTAGAAGCTCAGGTAGCCACGCTTGCCAAGTTGCCCAAATCAAGTGAGTGGAGGGATTATCGTCAGTTTAACCCGCAGGGCGTTGAAGTTGTTGATGAAAGAACCTTGGTTATTCGGATTAAAGGTCAGTATCCGCCGTTTATTTATTGGCTGGCAATGCCGTTTTTTGCACCCATTCCATGGGAAGTCGATGCCTATTATGCCCAGCCAGGCATGAAAGCAGCGAATCAAAGCTGGTCTTGGTTACCTGTTGGATCGGGAGCTTACTATTTAGCCGAAAACAACCCCAATCATCGCATGGTGTTACAACGTAACCCTAACTTTCACAGCGAAACTTATCCGCATGAAGCTGGTTCTACTGTGCCTAAATCACTTTTGGCTGATGCAGGTAAACCGCTACCGTTTATTGACCGCGTGGTCTTTGCTTTAGAAAAAGAAGCTGTACCTTATTGGACGAAGTTTTTGCAAGGTTATTACGATGCTTCGGGGGTTTCCAGTGAGGTGTTTGATCAAGCGATTCAATTAAATGAACAAGGTAAGCTTTCGTTAACGGCTGAAATGCGTGCTAAAAATATGCAATTGGTTTCTAGCGTCGCAACCAGCTCTTCGTATATGGGTTTTAATATGCGTGACCCTGTCATTGGGCAGGGTAATGACAAAGCAAAATACTTACGCCAAGCGATCAGTATCGCCATTGATTATGAAGAACAAATTGCCATTTTTTTGAATGGGCGTGGCGTGGTGGCGCAAGGAATCATTCCACCCGGTATTGCTGGTGCCAGTGCGGACTGCAACCCCATTACCCATGTTGGTGAAGCGGGTCAGTGTCAGCGTCGCTCATTAGCTGACGCGAAAGCCTTGATGGCAAAAGCGGGTTATGCTGATGGTATCGATCCCGCGACTGGCAAAGCGTTGGTGCTTTATTATGATACGGTCAGTACGGGAGCAGATGATAAAGCGCAGCTGGATTGGATGCGTAAACAGTTCGCTAAGCTGGGTATTCAGTTGGTGATTCGATCAACGGATTACAATCGCTTTCAAGAAAAAATGTTGGCAGGTAATGCACAGATTTTTAGTTGGGGCTGGAATGCGGATTACCCCGATGCCGAAAACTTCTTGTTTTTGTTAGCGGGTGGTAACGCCAAAATGGATGCAGGTGGTGAAAATGCCAGCAATTACAAAAATCCCCAGTTTGATGCCCTTTATGAGCAGATTGCACGTATGGAAGATTCCAGTGAACGTCGTGCCTTAATTCAACAAGCGGTTGCCATAGTGCGAGAAGATGCGCCTTGGGTGTTTGGACTGCATCCGCAAAGCGTTAGCCTATTTCATGGTTGGGTGAATAATGTCTATCCTAACCTGATGGCTAACAATACCTTAAAGTATCGTCGTATTGACGTGACACAACGCGAACAGGCGCAAGAGCGCTGGAATCAGCCCGTGTTGTGGCCGTTTGCGGTCGGTGCTTTGCTGTTAATTGGGCTGGTTGGGTTGGTGTGGCGAAAGTAAAGGATGGAGCATAGCCGATGACCACCTATATTATCCGTCGTTTACTCTGGTTATTGCCTATTTTATTGATGGTGAATCTGCTCACTTTTATCTTGTTTTTTGTCGTGAACTCACCTGATGATATGGCGCGTGCGCAACTGGGTAATAAGCACGTCACTGATGCGGCTATTGCGGCTTGGAAAGCGGCACGAGGTTACGATTTACCCCTGTTATGGAATAGCGAGGCTTCTGGCTGGTCGATGCTATCGCAAACCATTTTTTGGCAGAAATCGGTGCAGTTGATGCTGTTTGACTTTGGTGTGTCAGATGCGGGGCGTGCCATTGGTGCAGATTTGGCGCAACGTGCTTGGCCATCTTTGTGGCTGGCTTTACCGAGTTTTGTGCTGGGATTAGTCGTTAATATTACCTTGGCTTTGTTGTTGGTGATGTTTCGTGGTCAATGGTTAGATAAGTTGGGCTTGGTCATTTCCGTGATTATTATGTCGATTTCGGGTCTGTTTTTTATCATTGGTGGTCAGTATGTGATGGCGAAACTCTGGCACTGGTTTCCCATTTCTGGCTATGAACCCGATGGTGATTTATGGCGGTTTTTACTGTTGCCCATTATGTTAGGTGTGATTGCTGGGGTTGGGTCGGGTGTGCGCTGGTATCGCAGTATTTTGTTAGAAGAAGCGGATAAAGACTTTGCCCGAACGGCCAGAGCCAAGGGCATGAGCCAATGGCAGGTGATGCGAAAACACGTGTTGCCTAATGGTATGTTACCCATTCTAACTGGGGTGGTGGCTGTGTTACCCTTACTGTTTATGGGTAGCTTAATTATGGAATCGTTTTTCGGTATTCCTGGGTTGGGTAGTTATACCATTGATGCCATTAATAGTCAGGATTTTGCCATTGTGCGTGCGATGGTTTACTTGGGGGCAGTTTTGTATGTGTTTGGTCTGATCTTGACTGACATTGCCTATGCGTGGGCGGATCCTCGCGTTCGTTTGGGGGATGATTAATGTTAGTGCTCTGGTCAGATGTGGTGGTATGGTTGCTGGTGCTCAGTTTAGTGGGTTTTGGCTGGCAACTAAAAAGGGATGCGCTGGCTCGTGAGCGTTGGCGTTTGGTGGCGCAGAGTCATAGTGCCTTGGCCTCATCGGTTATTTTATTGTGGTTTGTGTTTATTGCTTTAGCTGACTCGATTCATTGGCGTACCGATGATCCTTATCGTCCAGTCGTCAGTGCCTTAGACGTTGCTTTGACTGAGATGGCAACGGGACAAGAAAAAAGCTATTCCGCCCCTTTTGCCATAGAAAGTCTTTGGAAAGAAACGCGTCAGTTAGATGATGGCTCGGTGATTCGTGTGCCTGTCGCCTTGAAACATGCTGGCATGCATCTTAATAATGCATCGGAACAGGCCACGGATATGGTGCAACAATCCCTTTTTTGGTTAGTCGTCGGTGCGGGCTTGGCGACTATTCTGATTATGTTACTAGCAAGGTTGCGCCTCTTTAAGACAAGTGACCTACCTTGGCGAACGGCGGCCTATACTTTAATCACTTTATCGGCTTTATCGGCTTGGTTGTGGGGCATGGGTCAGTCTTATCATGTGTTGGGTACCGGCAAGGTTGGGCAAGATGTACTCTATGAAACCTTAAAAGGGGTGCGCACAGGTATGTTGATTGGTGGACTCACCACCTTGCTAACACTTCCTTTTGCCATTAGCTTAGGCATTGCTGCCGGCTATTTCAAAGGCTGGGTGGATGATGCGGTGCAATATACTTACACCACGCTCAATGCCGTTCCTGGGGCGTTGCTGATTGCCAGTGCCATGCTGTTGGCACAGCTTTACTTAGCACAACATGCCGAACTCTTTGCCAGTGAACAGGAGCGGGCAGATGTACGCTTACTGCTGGTCTGTTTAGTGTTGGGGTTGACCGGCTGGACTGGGCTAGCACGACTTTTGCGTGCGGAATCCTTAAAGCTACGCGAAATGGAATATGTCAAAGCCGCTAAGGCATTTGGTGTTTCTGATGGTAAAATCATTGGCAGACACTTATTACCGAATGTGGGTCATTTGGTGTTGATTGCCGTGGTGCTGGATTTTAGTGGCTTGGTTTTGGCGGAAGCGGTTTTATCTTATGTGGGTATTGGTGTCGATCCGACCATGCCGAGTTGGGGCAATATGATTAATCTAGCAAGGCAAGAGCTCAATCGTGAGCCAGTCGTTTGGTGGAATTTGTTTGGCGCATTTGTCGGTATGTTTACGCTGGTACTATCGGCTAATTTATTGGCCGACCGCATTCAGCAGGTATTTAATCCAAGAGCACAAGGAAGAAGTTAATATGCCAACTATATCATTGTGTTATGGCATTGTTATTGATGTATTTTTATGATAACAAACAGCACAATCGTCCTCATATTCATGCTGAATATGGCGAGCATGAAGCTTCGTTTGCCATTGATGACGGCTCTGTATTGAGAGGCAGTTTACCTAACTCACAAACTAGGTTAGTCCAAGCCTGGATTGAGATCCATCGTGATAGTTTAATGGCAAATTGGAAGTTGGTCATTAATGGGGAACCTGTACATAAAATAGATCCACTACGTTAGGATGAAGCCGATGGATAAAATCATTAAAGCGACTCCGCTTAAAGATTACTTAATTCAGATACAGACTAGCAGTGGCGTTGAGGGGATTTTTGATGTTAAGCCTTATATGACTGGAAGCGCCTTTCGAGAGCTTGTTGATGAGCGCTATTTTGCTTTAGTTAAGCCCGCTCATCATGGCATTGCTTGGCCAAATGAACAAGACTTTAGTGCGGATACCATCATTTGGGATATTCAACATAGCATCAAGGAATACTAATGCCAACAAGTTTATTAGCGGTTGAAAAACTCAGCGTTCAATTAGCCGATGAGCGCAAGCTGGTCGATGAGGTTTCTTTTACCATGCGTAAAGGTGAAGTCTTTGCTTTGGTAGGAGAGTCGGGTTCGGGTAAGTCGTTAACGGCCTTGGCATTAATGCGTTTATTACCAGGCAACATGCAGTTGTTGGGACGGGTCTCTCTGGCTGAGAGTGATTTATTGTCCCTCTCCGAGGCGCAGATGCGGCAGGTTCGGGGTGGTCGTATCGGTATGATTTTTCAAGAACCCATGACCGCCCTCAATCCACTGATGCGCGTGGGCGATCAGATCGCCGAGGTGTTGCAATTACAAACGTCCTTACGGGGTAGTGCTCAGCGTCAACGCGTTATTGAGTTGATGGAAGAGGTGGGTATTCCCGATGTCACCGAGCGTTATAATTGGTACCCGCATCAGCTTTCTGGTGGGCAAAAACAACGCATTATGATTGCCATGGCCTTGGCTGGAGAACCAGAACTCTTGATTGCCGATGAGCCGACGACCGCTTTGGATGTGACCATTCAAGCTCAAGTCTTAGAGTTGTTATTATCCTTACAACAAAAGCGTGGCTTAACGATTTTGTTTATTACGCATGATATGGGCTTAGTGGCACAGTTAGCACACCGCGTGGGTGTGATGTATAAGGGCAAGTTGATTGAAGTGCTGCCGGTTGAACAGTTTTTTAAGTCAGCACATCACCCCTACACGCGTCGTTTAATTGCCAATGCCTTGCCGGTAACAGAGTTTCGCTCTCCCGTTGCGCACAGCGAAAGGGTACTTTCAACAGAAGCCTTAACCGTCAGTTTTGCTGGTCGTCGCAAAGGCTGGCTATTGCGTAAGCAGCCCGATACCATCGCCGTTGATAGCATTCACTTGCACGTGAATAAAGGTGAAACGCTGGCTTTGGTTGGTGAGTCGGGCTGTGGTAAAACCACCTTGGCGCAGGCACTGCTCAAGTTAGTTCCTGCTAGGGGACGTATAACCTTTTTGAGTCATGCCTTAGTGGACATGAGTGAGCGCGAAATGCGACCGTTTAGAAAGCACTTACAAGTGGTGTTTCAAGACCCTTATGGTGCCTTTAATCCGCGTATGACGGTAGGTAAGATTATTCGTGAAGGTATGGATAGCTTGAACGTGGGCGAGCCAAGTAATCGTGATGCACGTGTGGCTGAATTACTCAGTTTAGTTGGGCTAGAGCCAGCCCATGCTGGGCGTTATCCGCATGAGTTTTCTGGAGGTCAGCGGCAACGTATTGGTATTGCCAGAGCTTTAGCAGTCGAGCCAAGTTTGATTATTTGTGATGAACCCACTAGTGCTTTGGATGTGACGGTACGTGGACAGATATTAACTTTGCTAGATGAGTTGCAACAACGTATGGGTGTGTCTTATTTATTCATTACCCACGATTTGTCGATTGTGCCGCGCATTGCGCACCGTGTAGCGGTGATGCAGGCGGGCAAGATTGTGGAAACAGGCACAACAGAACAGGTACTAACCGCACCCAAAGAAGCTTATACCCAACGCTTACTGGCTAGTGCGCCCCATCGCTATTTGCAACAGCGGTTAGCATAGGAAATTGAGCTGACCCTTAACCCATTTTCGGGACTTTAATGGCTTGACCCGGTTTAAGCGGGTCTTTTTCTTTAGCGTTATTGAAACTTAATAGTACATGTGCTGGAACACGGTTGTGCTTAGCGATGGATTGCCAGGTATCGCCTTTTTTAGCGGTAACAGAAATCACTTTTTTCACGGGAATAATCAACTTTTGACCCACTTTAAGTTTCGATTGTGGCGTTAAATTATTAACTAAAGCCAAGGCACGTAATGAAACACCATAATATTTAGCTACTTTGGCTAAAGATTGATTGTTGCGCAACTTATGCGTTAATTTTTGCTTTTTTAGCGCTTTCTTGCGTTCAGCTATGGCACGTGCATTGGCCATTTCACGACTTTCTAAGGCAAGGGTGGTTTTCAGACTGGTATCTGCGGCACGAGCCACATTTTCATCCAGCTGTTGTTGATCGATTGGAATGAGCAGTATCTGGCCTGCCTTGGGCGTGTAGCTCAGTTGATTCACCCGTGCTAATATTTCTGGTGTGGTGTTGTGACGCTTGGCGATATCTTCTAGCGTATCGTTCGTAGTTAAAGTATAGGAAATCCATTTACCATTGGTTTGTGGTGCAAAACGCGTTAAGTTAATGGCAAAGGTGCTGAGTTTATCCACGGGTACGACCACATGGGTGGGTTCGTTAGGATTGGTGGTAATACGCTTGTGTCCTGCATTAATGCGATGGAAATCATCCCATGACATGTCTGCCATTTGCGCAGCAGTTGATAAATCAATTTGTTGGTCGATTTGAATTCGCATTAACAATGGGGTATTGGGAATATTAGGCAAATCAATTTTGTAATGAGGTGCCGATTTAATCATTTCCGCTACGGCTAAGAGCTTTGGCACATAGCGCATGGTTTCGGCCGGCATTTTTAAGTTCCAATAGTCAGTTGGTAAGCCTTTAGTCTTATTTTTAGCTACTGCTGCCTTGACGTTGAGTGCGCCCCAATTGTAGGCAGCTAAGGCAAGCATCCAGTCATTGTCTAAACGCTCATAAAGACTTTTAAGTAGATCTAATGCTGCCACAGTCGATTCATATACATCACGACGTCCGTCGTACCACCAGTCGTTTTTTAGCCCCCGCGCCTGTGCGGTATCGGGAGTGAACTGCCACATGCCCGAGGCATTGGCACTAGATAAGGCTTTGGTATTAAAAGAGCTTTCGATAATAGGTAAAAAAGCAATTTCCATCGGCATATTACGCTGTTGAATTTCATGCGTAATCATGTACAGATAAGGAGAGGCGCGACGCAAGGCTTCAGGAATGGTTTTAGGACGAGCACGATAGAAGTTAATTTCGTTTTGAATTCGACGATTTATTGGCTGATTAAATTGGTAGCCATCAGTAATTTTTTGCCAAATATCAATATTGCTCTCTTCTTCATCAGCTTGACGATTGGTTAAGTCGATTTCTTTCAGTTCGTGCAGACTGTAATTGAGCATGGCACCAGAGTGTTTACCCGAGGTTGCGGTTTTGCTCGACAGATCAACTTCATCTTTGATTCCTTGGCTGCAACCAGTAAGCAGCAGGGTGCCGATACATAATGCGAGCAAAGAATAACGGGCTGTGCTCATTCGTCTTGCTCTAGCACACCTGTGGCGTCGAGTTGATTTTTCCAAGCACGTAATTGGGCAAAGCGTTCTATCGGATTATCGGTTTGTGCTTTCCACCAGTGCTCGATGGCAACCGCTACTGCTGGCAGGTGTGTGCGTAAGAAGGGGTTAGTGGCACATTCTTCACTTAACAAAGAGGGAACGGTAGCGATTCCGGCTGCTCTTAATGCTTTTGCTGTCGTTAAACGTTGTTGAGTGTCTGTATTATCAGGCTCGACTCTTAACGCAAATCGTAAATTGGCAAGTGTGTATTCGTGAGCGCAGTAGATGGCTGTTGTGAGCGGAAGCGCAGCGATTTTTGCTAGGGTTTCCGTCATTTGTGCTGCCGTGCCACCGTTAAACAAACGACCACATCCGCCCGTAAACAGGCTGTCGCCACAAAAAAGTGCTTGCTCTGATGCCCAGTAAAAACCAATATGGTCTGGGGTATGCCCTGCTAACAAGATGACTGATAGATTAATGTCGTCGAATGTCAGTGTTTGTTCTGGTGAAATGGCATTGAACGCAAAATTAAGTTGGGCTTCGCTATGCGCATAGATGGGTAAGGTGTTGCCATAAGTTTCCAGCAAATCAGCAATGCCATCAATGTGATCGTGATGAGTGTGCGTCAGTAAAATAGCAGTGGGTTGTCGGTTATTGGCGCGACACCAGTTAATGACAGGAGCACTTGCGCCCGGATCAATAACCAGCGTATGCTTTCCCTGAATTAATATCCAGATATAATTGTCATCAAGAGCGGGAAGTCCGACAATCTTGGCTTGGGTAATGGTTGGGTTAGTCATATCAACATAATAGTCAAGCCAGATGAAATGGTCAATGGCAAAAGGAGCTAAGATGCGCCATCTCAGTCATTTTTTAAAAGCCTTTTGTGCCACCGATGCCTGTGATGCGCTCATGGCCCATCAAAGTGCTTGGTTAACCAGCGTGTTAAAAAAACAGTTTGGCTACTATGGATTACAGCTCGGAATGGCAACCGATTACGGCGAGGCGTGGCGTAGCTGTCCGATTCGTGAGCATTTTGTGTTAACTGATAGTCGCTTTACCAACACTCAAGCCTTGGTTGATTTTGAGGACTTACCGATTGCTAACCAAAGTATTGATCTCGTTGTCATGTCCTTTACGCTAGAACTCTCGCATGATCCTTACGCCGTGTTACGAGAGGTGGACAGGGTACTGATTAATGATGGTCGTGTGGTGGTGATGGGATTTCATCCGCTTAATGCCTGGCGTGGTCAGATGTGGGGCGCACACCGTCAGGCCGCTTCAGGATTGTCTTTATTGGGCGCTGGGCGTTTGGTAGATGCCTTGCAAACCTTGGGTTACGAAATTCAACAAGTCGATTTTTATCCAGCATCGGGTTGGCGGCGTTGGTTGCCTTGGTTGGCGACGCCTTTCTCACAAGGCTACGGCTTGGTTGCGCATAAAAAAACGTCTCGTGTTAAACTGATCGGTCTTCGAGACGGTTGGCGTTGGCAATCATTGTTGCCGCAATTAGCCAAACGTCAGCAATTAGATGGGTCTGTGACGCATCGTAAATCAAAAGAATAAAATCGCATGATGAAAACTGTAGAAATTTTTACCGATGGCGCCTGTTCGGGTAATCCTGGGCCGGGTGGATGGGCGGCATTGCTGCGTTTTGGCGATGTCGAAAAAATGATTAGTGGTGGTTCAGCCAATACGACCAATAATCGTATGGAGTTGAAAGCAGCTATTGAGGGATTGAGTTCGTTAAAAATGCCTTGTCAGGTCACACTTTATACCGACTCTCAATATGTGCAAAAAGGAATGACTGAATGGATGCCCAGTTGGCAACGTAAGCAGTTCAAAGATGTTAAGAATCCAGACTTATGGAAGTCATTGCTTGCCGCAGCGCAGCCTCATCGCATCAATTGGCAATGGGTGAGGGGACACAATGGTCATGCTGAAAATGAGCGGGTGGATGAGGCGGCGAGGAAGGCCGCTGAACCCTTCGGTTATCGACCAAACTAAAGCTGGTTTGGGTACTTTTCCGTCCAGACACACGACTTTTTACTCATGTTAGCTAGCATGGCTTGATGAGCGGCTAGATAGGCTTCGTTGAGTTCAAAGGCGGGTAATGCTTGAGCGATTGTCGTTTCAATCGCTTCATAACCTAATGCCGTATCGGCGCTAGCATGTTCATTAAACAAACCTAACCCCGTTTGTCCACCCGTCATGGCCAAGTAAACATCGGCTAGAATTTGGCTATCGAGTAAGGCACCATGAAAGGTTCGAGCACTGTTGTCGATAAACAGTCGTTTACAGAGGGCATCTAATGAGTTGCGCTGTCCGGGATAGGTTTTTTTGGCTAACGCCAAGGTGTCTGTAATCGTAACGTGATCTTCTAGCTTACCCCAAGGGTTGTTGCTTAAGCGCGATAACTCTGCGTTAATGTGTCCGACGTCGAATGGGGCGTTATGAATCAGCAGTTCAGCACCTTGCACGAACTGCATAAACTCATGCACCACTTCAGCGAATTTAGGTTCATTGGCGACGCGTTCGTTGCTTATGCCATGCACGCGCATCACTTCTTCATCCATTAGTCGCTCAGGATTGATATATTGGTGATAAGTGCGACCAGTCATTTGGCGATTTTTTAATTCGACCGCTCCGATTTCAATAATACGGTGACCATCTTTGGGATCAATGCCCGTTGTTTCGGTATCTAAAACAATCTGTCTCATGTAATCTTTTCAACCTAGGGAAGGTCTGAATAATGGCTTCTGCTTCGCAGCGCTAAAGCGTCGCTTCTCATTCAGACTTTCCATTCTCATTTTTTGGTTGGTGGAAGGACATTAAATCACGTGGTTAGCTGTTACTAAAATGCAGTCCTTACCCTACACTTTAGCGCACCTTAAGGTGACACCCCATCCCTTTTGTATTTTTCAGAGATTCATTCGGTATAATGTAAGCTTTATTTTAAGGCATTAATAAGGAAAGTTCATGAAAATTCGTCATGGTTGTGTCGTCTTGATGCATTACACGCTTACAAATGATGCGGGTGAAGTGATAGACACCTCAGTCGGCTACGAGCCATTAGAATACGTTCATGGTAATGGAGACATCATTCCTGGTTTAGAAGCATTTCTTGAAGGTGAAGATGTTGGTTTCACTGGTAAAGTGGCTATTGCCCCAGAGGATGCTTATGGTGAGTACAACCACGGCTTGTTGTTGCTAGCGCAACGTGAAAATTTTCCCGAAGATATGGAGCTGGAAATCGGCATGCAAGTTCAGACTGAATTGCCTGATGGTGTCGCCTTGTTCCGTGTCACTGAAATGAATGACAATGGCATCAAGCTAGATGCGAATCATCCTTTAGCTGGGCAGACACTGCATTTTGATGTCGAAGTGCTGGACGTGCAAGATAGTGCGTTAATGGGTGAAAGTGGTTCTTAATTAACCATTCATGACGCTGTTGCTGGTAATGACCAGCAGCAGTTGTCTTTGCTAATTCTAATCATCCCAACTGTTACTACTCCAATTATCATCGTTGCTATCTATACTAGTACTCATACTGTCATTGATAAAAGTATCATCGCTGCTTGAATCGGTGCCGTATGGATTGCCTTCTATGTCGATAGCGCAGTTAACCATTGGTAAGCCGTTTGCAGGGTTAATGCGGGGACAATTTTCCTCGAACAGGGTTGAGTTAGTATATTCATGGGTTGCAGTGCCGCCAAATAATCGTGTTAGCCATGACATGATGTGTTTTCCTCTGTATTATGACGATAAATGATACTGATCATAAAAATGACGACAATCATCAGTGTGAGTCCCCAATAGGGATGACCTAATCCTGCAAAGTGGAGCGGCTACACTATTTCTCTATCAGAACCCCACCTTCTCAGTGTAAAATACTCATATGACAACAAACACTCAACACACTGATATTCCGATTGCGCTGGCACAAGGTATTCAAGCCTTAGCCTCGGCGGTACCAACTACGCCTTGGTTGTCTGACGCAGACAAACAGGCATTGCGTGAACGTATTAAAGCACTGCTGATTGAAAAAGATGCGGTGTTGGTAGCGCACTATTATGTCGATGCTGACCTGCAAGCCTTGGCCGAAGAAACGGGTGGTTGCGTCGCCGATTCGTTAGAAATGGCGAATTTTGGCAATCAGCATCCCGCGAAAACGCTGGTTGTGGTGGGTGTGCGTTTTATGGGCGAGACGGCCAAGATTCTCAATCCCGAAAAACGCGTGCTGATGCCAGACTTAGGCGCTACCTGCTCACTAGATGAAGGCTGTCCAGCGGCTGATTTTGCTGCTTGGCGTGCGCAGTATCCCGATCGGGTTGCCTTGGTTTATGCCAATACCAGTGCGCAAGTCAAAGCACTGGCCGATTGGGTCGTTACCTCGGGTAATGCCTTACAAATCGTGCGCCACTTGCATGCTCAAGGAAAAAAACTGCTCTGGGCGCCCGATCGTCATTTAGGCAATTGGATTGCGCGTGAAACAGGTGCCGATATGATTCGTTGGCAGGGCCATTGTTTAGTGCATGACGAGTTTAAAACGCAAGCCTTAATCGACCTGATCGCTAAACATCCCGATGCTAAGGTGCTGGTTCACCCTGAATCGCCTGAATCGGTCGTGAAATTGGCGCATGTGGTGGGTTCTACCAAGATACTGATTAATGCCGTGCAAAATTTACCCGATGAGAAGTTCATTATCGCCACGGATGCGGGTATTTTCTGGAAAATGCAGCAACTCGCACCGCACAAAACTCTATTGGTTGCACCGACGAGTGGCGAGGGCGCTACCTGCCAGAGTTGTGCACATTGTCCTTGGATGGCGTTGAACGGCTTGCAAAATTTAGCGCAGGTGTTAGCAACAGGCGCAAACGAAATTATGATTGAAGAAAGCATTAGACAAGGTGCCGTCAACTCGCTCAATCGTATGTTGGATTTTTCACGCCAACAAGGGTTAGTCGTTGCTGGCCGTAAAGATACCTAAAACACATCTAAAAAGGAGTAGGCTGTGGCAGGACACAGTAAATGGGCCAATATTAAACATCGTAAAGCACGTCAAGATGTTAAAAAAGGCAAAATTTTTACGCGTTTATTGCGAGAAATTTTGGTTGCTGCAAAAATAAATCCTGATGCTTCGTTAAACCCGCGTTTAAGAGCGGCCGTTGATAAAGCGCTGGTTAATAATATGAAGCGTGATACCATCGAAAAAACCATTGCCCGTGCGGCAGGTACAGCGGAAGGGGAAAACTACGAAGAGTTGCGTTACGAAGGTTATGCACCCTTTGGTGTGGCAGTGATTGTTGAAACCATGACCGATAACAAGCAACGCACTGTTGCCGAGGTTCGCCACGCCTTCTCGAAAAAAGGCGGCAATATGGGAACCGATGGATCGGTTTCCTATATGTTCAAAAAACAAGGCATAATTAGCTTCGCCGCTGGTGTGGATGAAGATACGGTCATGAATGCTGCGCTAGAAGCGGGTGCGGATGATGTGGTGACGCATGAAGATGGTAGTATGGATGTGATCACCACACCCGAAGCCTTTATGGATGTGAAAACAGCGCTTGAAGCGTCTGGATTGGTGGCAGAACATGCTGACGTGGTGATGGAAGCGGATGTTAAAGTCTCACTCAATGCTGAAGAAACACAAAAAGTACTGGATTTGATTGATATGATGGAAGACTTAGACGATGTTCAAGAAGTGTATCACAATCTAGAAATATCGGAAGAAGTCATGGCGCAGCTGGGCGACTAGGGTGATTATTCTGGGCATCGACCCTGCGTTTCGTGTTTCGGGTTTCGGTGTGATTGAGCTAACCCGTTTTACGCCACGTTATATTGCATCGGGTAGCATTAAAGTTGGGCATTTGTCGGAGGGGGAACGTTTGGTTAAGCTGCATGAAAGTATGCAATCGCTGATCGAACAATTTTTGCCTGCTAGTGTGGCCATTGAAAGTCCGTTTATTTATAAAAACCCACAAACGGCGATTAAGCTGGGTATGGCACGTGGGGTGGTAATGTTGTCGGCTGCCAGTCGAGCCTTGCCCATCGCAGAATACTCACCGACACAAATTAAAAGTTCGATTGTCGGTAAAGGTCATGCCAATAAGTCGCAGGTGCAATATATGGTTAGTCAATTATTAGGCTTGTCCGAACCACCTTCAGAAGATGCTGCCGATGCCCTCGCATGCGCCTTAACTCATGCTAAAATAGCTGCTTTTATACACAAGGTTCAGCGATGATCGCTCGTCTTCGAGGTCAATTGATTGAAAAATTGCCGTCTTGGGTCGTCTTGGATGTTGCCGGGGTGGGCTATCAAGTTGAAGTACCCTTATCTACCTTTGAGGTGTTGCCCGCTTTAGGTGAGCAAAGTAGTTTGCTGATCGAAATGCTGGTGCGCGAAGATGCGATGTTGCTTTACGGTTTCGCCACGGAAAAAGAGAAGTCCTTGTTTCGTCTGTTAGTGAAAGTGAATGGTATTGGTCCTAAGTTGGCATTAGCGGTATTGTCATCCCTGTCGGTAGATGCCTTTGTGCAAGCGGTTAGAGAAAAGAACACTGCTTTGTTAACGAAAATCCCCGGTGTTGGTAAGAAAACGGCAGAGCGCATGGTGCTCGAATTGGCAACAGCGGTTGATTCCATTGTTGGCACTTTTGTATTGAACGGCGCTGTGGCTCCCTTATCGCTTAATAACGCAGATAGCATGATGAGACAACAAGCGATTCAGGCGCTAGAAGCCTTGGGCTATAAAAATGCCGAAGCAACGCAGCGTGTGGATAAGGCTTGGCAAGATAATGCCGTATTAAGCGACCAAATTAAATATGCGCTTCAGGTGACCTTGTGATAGAACTGGATCGCATTGTCGGTAATCAGCAACAGCAGGAAGATTTCACGGCTGTCACTTCATTGCGTCCGCAACGTTTCAATGAGTATATTGGTCAGCGTTCGGTTTGTGAACAATTAACCACCTTTGTTAAAGCGGCTCAGGGACGTCGTGAAGCGATGGACCATGTGCTCCTTTATGGGCCACCGGGTTTGGGTAAAACCACCTTGGCGCAAGTCTTGGCGAATGAAATGGGCGCTAATTTGCGTCAAACATCCGGTCCCGTGCTGGAAAAGCCAGGTGATTTGGCGGCCATGCTCACGCGTTTAGAGCCTTACGATGTGTTGTTTGTCGATGAA
This sequence comes from Gammaproteobacteria bacterium, assembly GCA_014763665.1. GTDB lineage: Bacteria > Pseudomonadota > Gammaproteobacteria > Thiomicrospirales > Thiomicrospiraceae. The sequence goes on along the minus strand of JACXUY010000007.1, from coordinate 32,837 downwards.
ATTCATCGTCTTAACCCAGTTATCGAAGAAGTGCTTTATCCGGCGATGGAAGACTATCACATCGACATTATGATTGGTGAAGGGCCAGCTGCTCAGAGTGTTAAAATTGATTTGCCGCCTTTTACGCTGGTGGGTGCGACGACGCGTGCTGGTATGCTAACAGCGCCTTTGCGTGATCGTTTTGGTATTGTGCAGCGACTTGAGTTTTATTCTGTCGAAGACCTAACAACGATTGTGCAGCGCAATGCTGAACGCTTGGTTGTGCCTATGGAGGCTTTAGGTGCAGTCGAAATCGCACGTCGTTCTCGCGGAACGCCTCGCATTGCTAATCGTCTGCTGAAGCGGGTGCGTGATTACGCGCAAGTTCATGCCGATGGAGTTATCACACAGGCATTGGCGGGCGCTGCTTTGGACTTGTTGCAAATTGACGACACGGGTTTAGATAAGATGGACATCCGCTATTTGCAAACCTTAATTGAGCATTTTTCAGGCGGGCCAGCGGGTGTTGACTCCCTCGCGACTGCCTTAGGTGAAGATAAGGGAACACTGGAAGATGTGCTAGAGCCTTACTTAATTCAACAAGGGTTCATTCAGCGTACCACGCGAGGACGTGTTGTTAATGCAATTGCTTATTCTCACCTTGGTATTGATGTGCCAGAGGTGCTAAAATGAGCGACTATCGTTGGCCAGTTAGGGTGTATTACGAAGACACTGACGCTGGCGGTGTCGTTTATTACGCCAATTACCTCAAGTTTATGGAACGAGCTCGTAGCGAATGGTTACGGGCTTTAGGTGTTGAACAAGATCAGCTTCGTGTCGAAGCCGGTGCATTGCTGATGGTTCATAGCTTAAGCGTAAAGTATTTACGTCCTGCGAAGTTTAATCAACAGTTGTCGGTGACTGTTGAAGTGAATCATTTGGGACGTGCAAAAGTTGATTTTCGACAAGGTATTTTGTGTGATGATCAGTTGCTTTGCCAAGGTGAAGTGACGATTGCGTGTGTAAGTGAGATTAATGGTAAGCCAATGGCGTTTCCAACCAAATTAAAAGAAGCCTTTCAGGGAGTGCTAGTCAGGTGAGTGCAGGTACGGAATTATCGATTGTTCAGTTGGTGAGCGATGCCAGTTTGGTGGTGCAAATTGTGATGGCAATTTTGGTCTTCTTATCCGTTGCTTCGTGGGCGGTTATTTTTGCCAAGTCATGGGAGTTTAATGTGGCGGAACGACAAAGTAAGACTTTCGAAACTGCTTTTTGGTCAAGTCATGATTTGTCAGGGTTTTACACCTATACCGCTTCATTGAATTTAGAGCCTCGTGGCATGAATGCGATTTTTACGGTGGGATTCAAAGAGTTTGTGCGTTTGAAAAAACAAGCAGGAATTGAAGCTTCTGAAATTATTGGTGGCGCTCAACGCGCGATGAAAGTGGCTTTTGGTCGTGAATTAGATCAGTTGGAAACACGCTTACCCTTCTTGGCGACAGTCGCTTCAGTGAGTCCTTATATCGGTCTATTTGGTACCGTTTGGGGCATCATGATTTCGTTCGTTGCCTTTGCATCGGCTGAGCAAGTGACACTGGCTCAAGTGGCACCTGGCATTGCGGAAGCCTTGGTAGCAACAGCAATGGGCTTATTTGCCGCTATTCCTGCGGTGATAGCTTATAACCGCCTGAGTGTTAAGTCAGATCGCTTGCTCAATCAGTATGAAAACTTTTCGCAAGAGTTTTTGACCATTCTGCAACGTCAAGCCTACAAAAGTGACAAGGCTGAGACAGTTTAAATGAGCGCAGATTCTTCGTTTCGCAGTCAGCGCAAACACAAACTGAAAGCAGAAATTAACGTCGTTCCCTTTATCGACATCATGTTGGTGTTGTTGGTGATTTTTATGATTACCGTTCCGGTGATTCATCATTCAGTTAAAGTGGATTTGCCCGAAGAAGTGCAACAAAAAGATAAGCCGAAAGCGCGCGGAGATAAAGCGAACGAAATTGTCATTCAGGTATTGCCCAAAGCCAAAGCTGAAAATGGTTTGCTCTATAGTGTACAAACAGGTCAGCTTGAGCCTAAGTTGTTTGCGCAAGATGATGCCAGTATTCGGGAGTTAACCAGTTATATTGCTTTGTTGCGTGCAGGAAAAAGTGATGATGAAAGTGCCATTGTGGTTTTTGGCGATAAAGCAGCGGAATACGGTGATGTGGTTGGTTTGTTTTTGCGCTTGAAAGGTGAAAATATCAAGAGCGTTAAACTGGCAACTCAGCCAGCTAAGTCACAGGGTAAATAAACCGTGTTGGCATTTTTACGACACCATCCTTTAGCGACTTTGTTGGCCTTGATTGTACATGGTGTCTTGCTTTACTTCATCGTTTATGGGTTCTTGCAACATAAACAACAGATGAATGATGTTTTGGCAGAAATTTCCGAAGTAGACTTAGTACAAGCCGATGTGGTTGATTCGCGTGTTTCTCAAGCTTTAACACAGCGACCAACGCCAGTTGTGGAAAAGCCAGTAAAGCCTGCTAAACCAGAGCCATTACCGACAGTGCCGCCTCAACCCAGTACTGAGCAATTGGCGCAAGCGCAAGCGGAAAAACAAAAGCAGGAAATGCAGAAACAGCAAGAAGAGCTAAAAAAACAAGAAGAGCTAAAGAAACAAGAAGAGTTAAAGAAACAAGAAGCACAGAAAAAACAAGCAGAAGAGGCTAGGCGTGTCGCTGCGGAACAAGCATTAGCCAAAGAAAAGGAAGCCGAGAAACAGAAGCAGGCCGAAGCACTGAAAAAGCAACAAGATGCGGAAAAACAAAAGCAGGAAATGCAGAAACAAGAAGAGCTAAAGAAACAAGAAGAGCTAAAGAAACAAGAAGAGCTAAAGAAACAAGAAGAGTTAAAGAAACAAGAAGAGTTAAAGAAACAAGAAGCATTGAAAAAAAAACAAGTAGCAGAGAAGCAGAAGCAAGAAGCTGAATTAAAGAAAAAAGCTGAGCAGGAAGTGAAAGAAAAAGCCGAAGCGGAATGGCGTAAAAATGACATTAAAGTGCAGGCGAAGCGAGAAGAAGCCATGCGTAAAGCCATGCAAGCAGAACGTGAGGCGGAAGCCAAAGCTGCCAATGCTGCTCTGGTGAAGCAAGAAACAGCGACTTGGATTAGTGCGATTAGTGCTAAAGTGCGTCGCGCATGGATTAAAGAATCTAGCGAAAATGTGGTGTGCGATGTTTACATGCGTCAAACACGAGAAGGCGAAGTGAAAGAAGTACGCGTGAAATCTTGTCAGGGTGAGGCGAGTGATGCATACAAGCGTTCGGTTGATTTAGCTGTCCGTCGCGCATCTCCTTTACCCAGAGCACCTTCGGATGAAGTATTCAAAGAAGAAATTATTTTTATTTTCAAACCACAATAATCGGGGTGTTTATGATGCAACTCAGTGGAATCCGTGTTAACCAATTAGTGAAAGTATGGTTGATTTGTATTAGTCTGTGGATGAGTGCTCAAGCCATGGCGCAAGAAGCGGTTAGAGTCGAAATTACTGGTGGTACTGAGCAGGCATTGCCGATTGCTGTGACGCCATTCAAGAATCAGATGAGCATTGTTAACCCTGACTACAATATTGCTCAAATTATTCGTGATGATTTAGCGCGTTCAGGTAGTTTTACGCCGATGCGTGAAAGCGATATGTCAGCCGCTGTGTTAGCGAGCGAATTGAACTTGGATTACTGGCGCAAAATGATGCAAGACTACTTGGTCATTGGCGAAGTCCGTTCGCAAGGTGGTGATATGTATCAGGTCGATATGCGTCTTATTAACACCTTGAATAATCAAGAAATGGTAGCACGTCGCTGGAACGGTGTTTCTGCACCATTATTGCGTACCGCAGCACATCAAATGTCCGATGCGATTTACACGGCGGTAACGGGTCGTGGCGGTGCTTTCGATTCTCGTATGGCTTATGTACGCGTTGAACATGCAAAGGGCAAGCGTAAAATGTTTTTACTTGAAGTGGCGGATTCTGACGGTTACGGTCCGCGCACAATTTTACGCTCGTATATGCCGTTGATGTCGGTCAGCTGGTCTCCAGATGGTTCCAAGTTGGCTTATGTGTCTTTTGAAAATCGTCGTCCTGAAATTATCGTACAAAGCTTAGATGGTCGCAGTCGTTATAGTATTGCTGCTTATGAAGGTATTAACAGTGCGCCCGCATGGTCACCTGATGGTCGTGGTTTACTGATGACACTCTCTAAAGGCGGTAATCCAGATATTTATGTCATGGATGTGGCAACGAAGCGGCTAACTCAGTTGACTTTCGATGCCGCAATTGAAACAGAAGCAGTATGGTCTGCAAATGGTCAGTCGATATTCTTTAACTCAGATCGTCGTGGTCAACCGCAGATTTTTCAAGCGAGTTTAGCCAATCCGAGAGACGTGAAACGTATTACCTTTGAAGGAAAATATAATGCGCGTCCTACGGCTTCACCAGATGGTCGTTATTTAGCCTATATTCGTCAAGATATTGGTGGCTTTAAAGTCACAACGCAGGATTTAGTGAGTGGCACATCGAAAGTGATTTCGACCACCGGTACGGACGAGTCTCCCAGCTTTGCGCCTAATGGTGATATGATTGCTTACTCTTACAATGATTATCGCGGCGGTGTTATCGCTGTCTTATCTCGTAATGGTCGTTCCTTTACCAAGCTGAATATTGCAGGTGATGTGCGTGATCCAGCATGGGGACCACTCAACAGTAGCCAGTAATGCTGTACCGAATGGATTGAATGTTTTATGATTGAACAAATGAGCAGAGGGGTTTGTAAAATGCGCCAAGTTATGCGTATTGCGTTGGTTTCAAGTTTATCGGTATTGTTGGCAGCCTGTTCTGATCCGCCCGTTGATGACAGCAATGTTAATAAACCAGTTGTGGTTGATAGTACAGTCGGTAACGGTATGAGCAGTAGTGATCTAAAAGGAATTGACTTAAATACCTTGGGCGCCATGGCTGCGATGGAAGATGAAAAGAATTATGCTGTAGGCGATGTTCAGCCGACCATTTATTTTGGTTTTGATCAGTATTCGATTGATGGTAAAGGTCAGGCTGTGATCAATCATTATGTACGTTATTTGCAGTCAAAACCAACATTGAATATTGTCTTAGAAGGACATTGTGATGAACGTGGTAGTAGCGAGTACAATATGGCATTGGGCGAGCGTCGTGCAAAAGCGGTGCGTGATGCCTTAACGGTTGCGGGTATTCCAAGTTCACGCATCCGTGTGGTCAGTTTCGGTGAAGAAAAGCCAGCGGCTGAAGGGCATGATGAAGCATCTTGGGCGTTAAATCGTCGTGTCGAGATGAAGTTCCCTCAGTAATTAAAGCCATTTAGGGGTGTGTTTGATATGTTGTCATCCAAGTATGTATTAGTCGTTGCTGTTGGTGTATTACTGATTACGGGACAATCCTCAGCTAATCCTGCCGAAGTGGTGGAGTATGATCCTAGTGTTCGTACACAGCCGCCAAAGGTGATGGAAGCTGATGTTGGTATGATGGGCTATGTTAATGACAAGTTCAATCGCATCGAGAAAAATTCGTTAGAAAATGCAGACCGTCTTGATCGTCTTGAACGTGATTTGGCTAAGATTAAGCAGTTAGAAGCCAAAATTGAAGCCTTAGAAAAACAGGTTGCCGCACTTAAAGCAGCTCCCGTGGTTGCGCCCAATGAGGCTAATACTGCAGCTAAACCAAGCATGACGCCAGCTGAAGTGGAGCAAGCGCAGCAAGCTTACAAAAAAGCTTTTGATCAGTTAATGGCTGGAAAATATTCTGAAGCGGGTAAGTTGTTTAAGGAATTTGTTAATAAGTTTCCGTACTCAGACCAACTGGGGAATGCGCATTACTGGTATGGCGAAACGCAGTTTGTGGCTCGTAAATATGAGCTTGCTCTGAACGCCTACACCGCCTCGGTGCAAGCGGGCGGTCCCAAACAAGCGGATGCGTTATTGAAACAAGGCGAGTGTTACCTTGAGTTGAAGAAGCCAAAAGAAGCTAAAGCCAGTTTTGAAGAAGTTAAAAAACGCTTCCCAGAATCAACAGCGGCCAAACAGGCAGATAAGCTATTGGCAACACTAAAAAAATAAGTGTTTCAGTTTGGATTAGTTTTGTATGCTGTGAACGGGATAGGAGGTTATGCTTCCTGTCCCTTTCTTTTTTATAACATGACTTGAAACAAGTTAACCTTTAGTGACCTCTAAAAACCCTAGCGGTTTGGGGGCTTCACCTTGCGGTGCACTAAAGTGTGGGGGAAGGGATGAACTCAAAAGGCATGTAACCAATTGATTTAATCCCTTCCACCAGAGGTAAAACAATCTTGGGAACGCTGAAAATCGAGCAAGGCGAGGTTTTTAGTGATGCCCCTTCGTTTGGGTTTTGGTCGATGCAGTTAAATAATGAACCGCGATTAGCGGTAGTACTTTTATCGGGTGGGCTAGATTCAGCCACTACGCTCGCTTGGGCAATTGCACAAGGTTATGAGTGTCATACCATTAGCTTTAATTATGGTCAACGACATGCCGCTGAGTTGCTGGCAGCTGAGCGTCTCTCACGTCGTTTGGGGGCATTGACACATCGAGTGGTAACAATTGATTTGGCGCAGATGGGTGGTTCTGCCTTAACGGATGCTTCTATTCCTGTGCCAGAAATAGAATCGTCGGGTATTCCGCTTACTTATGTGCCAGCACGTAATACGGTTTTTTTATCCTATTCCTTAGCTTTGGCTGAAGTATTAACAGCGCGACATATTTTTATTGGTGTTAACGCAGTGGATTATTCGGGCTATCCTGACTGTCGTCCTGAGTTTATTGAGGCATTTGAAAAAATGGCAAACTTAGCAACCAAAGCGGGTGTTGAGGGTCAGTCCGTCAAGATACATGCGCCTTTGCAGTTTATGTCGAAAGCTGAAATCATTCAAACTGGAATGCGTTTAGGTGTCGATTTCTCTCAAACGGTATCTTGCTATCAAGCCGATGAGGAGGGAAAGGCGTGTGGTGTATGTGATGCTTGTCGTTTGCGCCATGAGGGATTTGTGCAAGCGGGCGTAGCAGATCCAACGCATTACACTGCTGCAAAAAATGTGACAAAATAATGACAGGGGGCTTGCAATATAAACAGTCTCTGCTATAATTATTCATATCGAGCGGGTTGTTAGCTCAGTCGGTAGAGCAGCTGACTTTTAATCAGTTGGTCGCTGGTTCGAATCCAGCACAACCCACCAAATACCAAAACCTAGCTAATTAGCTAGGTTTTTTTATGCATGATAAAAAATAGTTTATTTCCTTGTTGTTTTTTTGCAACATTTTAAGTATGCTATAGCTACTGAATTGTATTGTTGGTTTTTTTGATTATTTAAGGGGTCTTATGATGACTAAGTTTAATTTGTTTGCAATGGCTGCTGCTGGTTTAGTGTTGGCTGGTTGCTCTTCTACACCAACTGAAGAAGGTACTAAGACAACTGCTGCTCCAGCAACTCCAGTTGTGGGTGCTACGGCTGCTTCTGCTGCTGCTCCTGCTGCTCCTGCTGCTACTGCTGGTTCAGTGGTTTATTTCGATTTTGACCGTGCCGAAGTTAAGCCAGAGTACATGGCTGTTATCAAAGCTCAGGCTGCTAGACTAGCAGGTAACGCTAAGAAAGTAACTTTAGAAGGTCATGCTGACGAGCGTGGTACTCGTGAGTACAACCTAGGTTTGGGCGAGCGTCGTGCTAAGTCTGTCGCTGAAGTGTTGAAAGCAAACGGTATTACTGCTGACCGTATCAAAATGGTTAGCTTCGGTGAAGACCGTCCAGCGGTAGAAGGCCATGACGAGTCTGCATGGTCTAAAAACCGTCGCGTAGAGTTCGTTGCTCAGTAATTGCCTTACTGATTTGAACTAAAAAAGCCTCCTTGGATTTCCAAGGGGGCTTTTTTGTTTTTAGTCTGTTAAAATCGAGTTTATTTCTTTTGGATTAGTGTTTACATCATGTCTGAGTTACAACGTAAGTATCTGTCGGATTATCGGCCTTCTAATTTTTTAATTGAGCGTGTGGAATTAACCGTTCGTTTACATCCGACGGTGACTCAAGTGACTAGTGTGCTGTCGATTTGCGCGAATCATGATGATGACTCTCAAGTTCTGGCATTACAGGGTGAAGACCTTAAACTTATTTCTGTTAGTGTTAACGGTCAAAAGCTTTCAGAATCTGATTATGTGCTCACAGAAGAAGCCTTGCTGTTAACGATTTCTGGCAGTGAGGCACGGGTTGAAATTCAAACGGAAGTTAATCCACAAGCCAACTCTCGTTTAGAGGGGCTTTATTTATCTGATGGTGTTTTTTGTACTCAATGCGAAGCTGAAGGCTTTAGACGCATTACCTATTATTTAGATCGCCCCGATGTGATGGCGGTTTACACCACGCGAATTGAATCTCCAGTGTCCTTAGCCCCCGTATTATTATCTAATGGTAATTTAGTGGAATCGGGCAACTTGGCAGAGGGTTGGCACTATGCTGTTTGGCAGGATCCTTTTCCAAAACCCAGTTATTTGTTCGCTCTTGTGGCAGGTGATTTGGTTTGTCAACAACGCCCTTATATTACAGCGGAAGGTAAATCTGTTTCGTTGGAAGTTTATGTTAAGCAACATCACGCTAGTCGTTGCGAACATGCATTGGTGTCACTGGAAAAGGCCATGCGTTGGGATGAGCAAACTTTTGGTCGTTGTTATGATCTTGATCGCTATATGATTGTCGCTGTTGATGATTTCAATATGGGGGCTATGGAAAACAAAGGCTTAAACGTGTTTAATGCCCGTTTTGTTTTGGCTGACCCGCAAACCGCAACCGATACGGATTACATTAATATTGATAGCGTCATTGCGCATGAGTACTTTCATAATTGGACAGGTAATCGAATTACCTGTCGTGATTGGTTTCAGCTGACGTTAAAAGAAGGCTTAACGGTTTATCGTGATCAGCTTTATACCGAGCAAACCTTGTTGGGTAAGGTGAAGCGTATTGAGGATGTGCGTGGGTTAAGGAGTATTCAGTTTGCGGAAGACGCTAGTCCGCTTCGCCATCCCATTCAACCATCGTCTTATGTGGAAATGAATAATTTTTATACAGCAACCGTTTATGAAAAAGGGGCTGAAGTGGTTCGCATTTATGAAAGCTTGCTAGGCAAAGCGGGTTTTCGTAAAGGCATGGACTTGTACTTTGATCGTCATGATGGTCAAGCGGTAAGAGTAGAGGAGTTTCGTCAAGCGATGGCCGACGCCAATGGCGTTGATTTATCGCAGATGCATGCTTGGTATACACAAGCGGGTACGCCGACACTTTCAGTGGTGTCCGAGTGGCATGCAGCAACGCAAACCTTGCAATTGAAAGTCACACAGTCTTTGCCAGAAGTGGCCAACTTCCAACCTTTGCTGATTCCGTTCTCCATGGCGATTTTTAATGAGTCAGGTTGTCGTCAATCAGTCCTACTGCAGCGAGGTAAAGGCGATTGGCAAGGCAGTGAGGGCATAATTTGGTTAACACAAGTGGAAGAAACCTTGCTGTTTACTCAGGTTGTCGAATCGCCTCGCTTATCATTATTGCGTAATTTCTCTGCACCGGTGATTTTGCAGATGGAGCGAAGGCTCGATGATTGGTTGTGGCAAGCAGCACATGATGATGATTTATTTAATCGCTGGGAAGCTTGGCAACAGGTTTGGGTTTCGTTGATCTTGTCGGGTCAGCAAGCCTTAGCGCAAGGAGGTGAGATGTCTTTGCCATCCACTCTGTTGCCATTAGTCAAGGCGATGTTGTTGAACGATGAGCTCCCTGCCGCTTGGCTAGCTGAAGCCTTGCGTTTACCCAGTTTTGATTATTTGGCGCAGCAAGTATCAACTTTATCACCACAGTCGATATTAGATGCAATGCAGCAATTAAAGCGTTGGCTGGCATATGAGTTGGGTGATGTAATGTGGCAGCTATTGGATGCGCGTTTAGCGACGATTCAGCAGTTTGCTTTCTCGGCGGATGTGATTGCCAATCGTAACTGGTGTCATTTATTGTTGAGCTATTTAGCCAGTGTGGCAGATGAGCGCGCTTTTGCCTGGGCTTATGATCAAGTCCTGTTAGCGAATAATATGACCAATAGCCAAGCCGCCTTAACGCTATTGGTTCATCATCAGGCACCACAAGCGCAGGATGCTTTAGCTCAGTTTTATGAGCGCTGGCAGGGTGTGGGTTTGGTGCTAGATAAATGGTTTAGTGTTCAAGCGGGTAATCCTCAAGCCAGTATTGAGCAGATTGAATCTTTGTGTCAGCATGAACGCTTTGTACGCACGACTCCCAATCGTGTTCGTAGTGTCTTAGGGGTGTTTGGACGTGCTAATCCGCGCGTTTTTCATCAAGCGGATGGTGCGGGTTATCGTTTGTTAGTGGAGCAGGTGGCAGAAATTGACGCTATTAATCCACAAATTGCCGCTCGGCTTATTCAAGCTTTTAATGCTTGGCAAAAGTTGGTTCCCATGCAACGAGATTTGGCAGGAGCGGCACTGGCTAGTTTGGCAGCTAGAGCGCATTTGTCGAAAGATTTACGCGAAGTGCTAGGCAATTTGGGGTATGCAAGCGTTTAAGTCGAGCGATGCCATTTTGCGCTCATTGCAGCGCTTGGCACAGTTCAGCTATTTGCTGTTTGCTTTGCCTTTGACGACTTGGGCAGAGCAACAGCCCATTGTGGTGCTGCTAAGCTCTGCAGAACAGGTAGGACGAGCGGCCAACGATCAATTGTTGATGGGCGCAAGACGTTATTTGCCTGCTGATCAGACGCTTAAGGTAGTGCGCTTGGATGATTTTGACCACTTTCAAGCGGCTTGGCGAGCGACAGTCCAGTTAAATCCTAAAATAGTCATCGGTCCATTGCACAAAGGAGATGTGCAACAACTGATCCAGGTTTCGCCTAAGATACCTGTGATTGCTCTTAATCAAAGCGCTTTAGTGCATCCACAGGTTTGGCAATTTGCCGCGTCGGCAGAACAACCTGTTTACCAATTGGCCATGCATTTAGCCGAAAAATCCATGACTGAATTATTGATGTTAGAAGTCAATTCACCTCATGCAAATCGTTTGTCGCACAGCTTTTTATCCGTTCAGGATGCGCAAATTAAAGAACGTTTGGTGTATCAAGAAAGCGAGCAGTTATTGGCCGCTCTTTATGCCATTACCGGTTACCATAAAAGTCGTCGTCGTATAACGCAGTTGGAAAAGCTGTTACAGGAACCTCTAGTGTCTATGCCTTGGTTACGTCAAGATGTCGAGGCGTTAGTGTTGTTTGCACCCTTAGCCGATGCATTAGAAGTATCGCATCGGGTGGATTATGCTTGGGGACAGTCATTCAGTTTGTATTGGGTGGATACGGGAGCAAATGCGATGAGCGATTATGTGCGTAGTACAGCCAATTGGGGTCGGATGAAGAGTTTTATGCCTTTTTATCAAATTGAAGCCATGCAACAGCAACGCGCTAAACAGGATAGTTTTTTTACTGCGTTAGGTGAAGATGCGATGCGTTTGGCGTTAATGCGATTGTCTCATCCCCATGCCTTACCCAAGACGTCTTTTAAGGGTGCCACGGGTTATCTAACGCTCGATGATGAGCAGCGTATTCAAGTACGTTTGCCATTAGTCTGGTTAGGCGATGGTCAAATCGAGATCGTTGATGACATGAGTGTCGCTGAATGAGTTCACATTGGTATTAATCTTGCTTAATCTTCATTGAAATTTATCGTTCAGAAATTCTGTCGTTGGTCGATAAGCTTCACATGTCTTTAAATTGGTAACAGTCGGAAGCCTGCTTCAATCATATTTCATTATTGAGCACTTCCTTAAGTAGGGTTAATCTGTGTCAGATTTTAACACATTAGATTTAGATAGCTTAGATGCATTACTGGATGCGGCGGATGTTACGCCAGAATCTGCAGATGCGGCTACCAAGATCAACAACGAACCACCACCAGACCCGTTGCTTGATCTAGCAGTAGGCGATACCCAAGCTATTGCTCCAGAGCTAACGGTTCCACCAGATACAGCTGAGTTGGCCTCCGCTCCAGAAGTAGTGGATGCTGCGCCTTCTGTTTCGGCAGATGATGACCTGTCGGCCATGGCTCCGCCTTCGGCTAAGCCAGAGATGCCACTTAAATCAGAACTTAACGAATCACCGACGCCTGCTAAAGCACCTCCCAGTCTTAAAGCCGGTAAATCAACAGCACAGTGGAAGGACGCAGAAATGGACTCACTTAAAAAATTGATTATTATTTTTGGCAGTATTTTAATTGTATTAGTACTGACGGCGATCGGCTTAGCGGCGGGTGGTTTATTTGCTTCACCCAAAACAGATGCTAAATTGATGGAACAGGTTGAAGCCATTAAGAATGAGGTGGGTCAATCTTATTTGATTTTAGAGGATTCGGGCAAAAAGACGAAAACCATGTCAGGTCAGTTGTCAGATGTAGCAACGCAGTTAGCAGAAATTGCCGAAGCGATTGAGATATTAAAGACCAAAACGGTGAGTGCTGCACCAACACCAGCGGCAGCGAGTGGTAAGCCAATGACAGCAGCAGAACGCAAAGCTGCTTTGCGCGAAGAGATTCAACACAAACTTGCTAATGGTGATGCCGAAGGTGATAAAGCAGCTGATACTGAAGTTGTTGCAACCCCCAAAAGTGAAAAAGTTGTTAATTCAGCTCAAGCTGAGCAGCTTGTTGCCGACATAGCTGATATGAAGAAGCGGTTAGTCGCCACTCAAAAGGTGCTCGAAAACTTGCAGAAACAATCGGAAACTTTGCAACAACAATCACAATTAGTAACAGATACCTTAAAGTCAGTTGAGACAGACGTTAAGGCACTTAAGCCTGTTGCGAAAGTGAATAGTGCGCCAAAAGCGCCCGTTGTGAAAAAAGTCAAAGCGAAAGAGGTTGCACCAAAAGCTGAGGTGAAACCAATAAAGCCGGCTGATGACCCTGAATGGCGAGCTCGTTGGAGTCAACAAATGGGCAGGTCTGACGGATTTCCTTAGGATGGAAACCATGATTGATAATAATAGTTGCAAACAGCAACAGACATTGACCGAATTCGGCAATGGGAGTGAGAAATCAATGAAACAGCCCAATAAGGAACTCTTATCATGAAACCGATAATGTCAATTATGAGTATTGCTGTTGCTAGTTCGATGCTGTTGCTTGGTTGTGTGAACAACAATGGTAGCAGCATTCAGGCAACAAAACCGGAAGTGACAGTTGCCAAGCCTGTTGCACCCAAAGAACGAGTGCGTATTTCAGCAGTCGGTTATGGTACCGAAAGTTTATACGAAGCTTATACACCAGGTCAGCGTCGTTTGATGGCGATTCGTGCTTCTAAATTAGACGCTTACCGTTCGTTGGCAGAACAAATCAACGGTGTTAAAATCGAAGGTAACACAACAGTGGGTGCGTTGGCACTTAAAAGCGATTCATTCCGTGCTAAAGTGAACGCAATGGTCCGAGGTGCACGTGTTACTAGCGTAACGCCCATGGCAGATAACAACTATGAAACCGTGATTGAAGTATTTGTTGACCGTGATTTCTTCGACAACTACTTGTCTTATAGTGATCAAGCCTTGAACTCACCTGTCAAATCAAGTTGTGGTACTAACTGTTTTGATCCGGACGATTTAGCACCTCGATAAGTGCAAGTGCCAAGATCACCGCAGTTATCAAGGGAGGAATCGTTATGAAAACACTCGGTTTTACCGTGATATTATTGGTCGGTGTGGGGTTGTCGGCACAACAGGTATTGGCTTCATCGAGCATTTCAACTCGCGTTAAAGTGGTTGAAGAGAAGGTTCGGTTGCATGACAAAAAATTGCGCGAATTGTCCGCTCAACAAGAGTTGACCAATAAACAAATCGCGCAGTTGCAGTTGGCAAGAATGGAGGCGGAAAAAGCGATGGCGGCAAAAGCTGAAGCAGATAAGCAAGCTGCACAAGCTAAGGCAATCATTAAGCAACGTCCAAAACCAGCGAAAGCTCAAAAAGTGGTTGCTGAAGTTAAGACCAAACCGCCGATACAGTTACACAGTGATCCTGCAAGCTATGCTTTTCCATAAGGAAGAGCATAGCTTTTTTTCGTTTTGGGAATTGAGTAGTTAGCTAACCTGTTTTAGTTGAGACAACCACTGTCTTAATCGATTCCATTCTTTCTCTTGCGCCGGCAAGCCCAAGCGAAGACTATGAATAGCGGGAAGGTGCCTGAGCAATAGCTGAGAGTGAGCGGCCATTTCCTCCCATTCTCGATGCTGTTCAGACACTATTGTGACAAAATAATCCGTTTGAATTGTAGGTGTTATGCCATGATCTGCTAATGATGTCGTTAAGCATTGACTCTGCTGTTGAAGTCGAGATGCTTGTTGAGCTTGCCAAGCTGTATCGTTTAACGCTAATTTTCCCGCCCAACGTGCTAGGTTGCTTACTGACCAAGGTGATTGTCGCAGGCTTAGTTGCTTAATTTGCGCGCGTGTTGCAAGCACAAATCCCAAGCGAATCCCCGCTAAGCCGAAAAACTTACCGACGGAACGCAATTTCCACGTATTCATGGCGAGCGGTAGCGTTGGGTTAGGGCGACTATCAGCAAAGGCTTCATCTATGACTATAATACCTTGACGCAGATTATGTTTAATCTGCTGTAATTGCATTTCGTTTAGCACAATTCCTAGTGGATTATGCGGTTGAATCAGGACGCAAGCATCGCAGTTGGGTGATTGCGCTATTAATTCATTGATATCAGTCACTTCGATGATATGATGACCAGCGTTGCGCCAAGCGCGAGGGTGTTCGCTGTACCCGTTTGCTAGCATGAGCACGACCAGTCGGTTGGAATAACAATAAGGTATTTGTTCAATCGCCCATTGACTCCCTGGAATTGCAAGGCATTCTGTAGGGCATACGCCATAATAGCGAGCAGCGACGTCAATGAGTCCATCTTCCGTTTCGGGTAGGCGCTGCCAGACGCTTTCAGGAACCCTTGGTAAAGGATAAGCCCAAGGCGCTATACCGGTAGATAAGTCAACCCATTGTTCTGGCGTGCCGCCATAGCTTTGGCAAGCGGCGTGTAATCGACCTCCGTGCTGGTATCTCATAAGCTTAACACAGCAATGACAAGCAACCAAGCCATGACAGATTTATCGATTAATGATAAGCAGGCTTGAATATGTTTGGCTTGACAGAGTTTTCCGCAACCGAAGTAGGGACGGTTTTCGCGCACGCCTTGATAGGTCGCACAACCACCCAGTCGAATGCCTAAAGCCCCTGCGCCAGTGGCCATGACTAAGCCAGCATTGGGGCTGTTGTGTCGTCGTCCTTGTCTCCAAGCGCAGCTCAATGCGTGTCGTGTGTTCTTTCCGACGATGGCGTAAGTCAACGCTGTCAGTCGGGCGGGGATATAACCGAGTAGATCATCGATGCGTGCTGCAGATTTACCAAAATATTCAAAACGGACATTTCGATAGCCCCACATGCCATCTAGGGTGTTGATGAGCCGATGCGCTAAAGCAGCGGGAGCGCCCAATAATATAAACCAGAACAAACTGGCGAACACTGCGTCATGTCCATTTTCCAAAACCGACTCACAGGTGGCTTTAGCCATGGCTGTTTCTTTGAGTGTTTGTGTATCTCGACTGACAATCATGGCTAGGGCTTGCCGAGCTTGTTTTAAATCGCCCTGGGTAAGTGGTTGGGCGATGGCTAAGGCATGCTCGCGCAGACTTTGCAAACCAAGGCAGAACATCAGTACTAAGGTTTGTACCAGAAAGCTTGCCCAAAGGGGTAGTAACATCAGCAAGCCAGTTAACAACGCAATAGGCAGTCCGACCAGAAGCAGTAAGCTCAGCAAGCCAAGGCAAAAGTTGAGTAACGGATGATGATGTGCGTTATTCAGTCGTTTTTCTAGCCAGTGTGCCAGCCAGCCAAACCCCACCAGTGGGTGCCATCGATTGCTTGGCTCACCCAATAGTCTGTCAAGAAATAAGGCGCTAATTGCGATTAACAAGGTCATGGATACTACTTAATACTAGTCATCATCAATGTTAATCAAGAGCGGCGTTGTATTTGCGCTGCGCGGGACTGAGCGCTTGTTCGCTCGTTGCTTCAATAGCAATAACAGACTGAATATGGATAGCCGTGAAAGGTGAGGAGGACATGACTAAGTTTCCGTCAAATGACATTAAACGAACAGAGCAGCAGTCGCTTTGGCGTTGCTGGGGAAATACAAATGGATATAGCTTGCCGTCAGTTTTCCGACTCGATAAACCTTTTCGCTCACGCCTTTGCCGTGCGGATTAACGCCTTGCGTTAAGGGTTCAAGCTGCGTGGTGAGACTGCTATGATGGAAGGTATGACCGCGCAATTCACCTTCAGGAAAGTTAACTGCTTGCATTCCCAAAGCAACCAACCGGTTTTGCATGACAGCTTGGCCGTCTAACATGCCCCACATGCTAGCCGTGTTACCTGTTTTATCAGTCAGTTGATTGAGCAACGCTAGCATTCCTCCACATTCTGCCAATATGGGTTTACCTTGAGTGTGATGCTCCCGCAATGAATCGGCCGTTTGCTGGGCATTGGCCAGGTTGTCGAGATAGAGTTCGGGATAGCCACCTGTGAGGTAAACGGCATCACACTCAGGTATTGGCTCATTGGCAAGTGGCGAGAAGTAAACAATTTTTGCACCCAAGGCTGTTAACGTATCCGTATTCGCCTGATACAAAAAAGAAAAGGCTTTGTCTTTCGATATGGCAATCCTTTTACCCATTAACAACGGCACTATTTTCACATTAGAATAGGGGTAACCAAAATCAACCTGCGGCAATTGTGTTGCATCAACCAAGGCTGTTTGTGCCAACTGATTGGCCATTTGTGTGATACGTTGCGTCAAATCGGACAACTCACTCGCTTGCACCAGCCCTAAATGACGCTCTGGCAAGCTAGCATCGGGGTTGCGACGAATAATGCCTTTTAGTGGCGTGTCTTCACGCACACTGCTAGCGATTAAGTCGGCATGTAAGTCGCTGGCAACCCGATTGGCTAGGATACCAAACAAGGGCAGGCTCGTGCGGTAGGTGGCTAGCCCATGCGCTAAAGCTCCGAAAGTTTGTGCCATCGAGGAAGCATCAATGACTGCTAATACAGGCACACCCAAAGCCTCGGCTAACTCAGCAGAGGAAGGGGTGCCATCGAATAGCCCCATAACACCTTCGATGAGGATAATGTCAGCGGTTTGTGCTGCTTCGGCCAAAAGTGCGCGAACATGCGCTTCACCGCCCATCCACATATCTAATTGATACACCGGCTGACCAGTGGCCACCTCGTGGATCATAGGATCAATGAAGTCGGGACCTGTTTTGAAAATACGAACTCGCTTGCCTTGCTGACGATAGCGCCACGCCAAGCCAGCGGTAATGGTGGTTTTTCCTTGTCCCGATGCAGGTGCGACAATAAATAGAGCCTGTGTCATTTAGGCAGCTTGAGCGTGGCTACGACCTTTTGCCCATGTGCTGAACGCCATGTGAACAATAGTGGCAATAACCAAATAAACGGCAAGTCCTTCTAAATGACCTGGTAAGCGCATTAAGTAGTCATTGAACATAGCAGAAAAGTTGGGTTCGGCAAATTTGCCCGATAGATAGTGAAAGCTAGAAGCTGAAATGAAATACCCCAAAGCACCTGCAATAGGCGCAATCACTATTAATGTTGCCACGCTTTTCAGCGACTCGCCAGCATATAAGCGAGCAAAGAGTTGACCACCTGCCCAGTAAATAGCGTATGAAAAGAGCAGGAATAGATAGCTATTGCTTAAACAAAAATCGGTATTGCCTGACCAGGTTAAGCCAGTAATATCCATTGTCCAGATAATGGCGAAAGCAAGTGTAAGCACCCATACTTGACGAAAGTAAACGCCCAGTAAAAAGAATAGTCCCATGGTTGAGGCAGGAATCACCTCCCACGTCATGACGCTGTGTCCACGAGTAGTCACCAGTAATAAAATTAAAAAGGCACCTAAGAGTAGTTGGTTGCGAATTGATAAATTGGGCATCTTTTTCTCCTTAAAGTTCAATACCATGTTGGGCTTTAATGCCTGCTTTGTAGGCGTGTTTAATCTCTTTCACGTCGCTGACTGTATCTGCAACATCGATTAACGCTTGCGGTGCACCGCGACCTGTGATAATGACGTGTTGCATGAAGGGGCGAGTAGCTAAGTCGGCTAATACTTGCTCGGTTTCTAAATAACGCATACGCAACACAATATTCAATTCATCGAGCAGAATCATATCGTAGCTGTCATCGGCTAAAAACAGTTTCACTTGTTCCCATGCTTTTTGTGCGCTGGCAATATCCTTTTCGATATTTTGCGTTTCCCAGGTAAAACCATCACCCATCACATGGTAGCTGACTTCTTCGGGAAAACGACGGAAAAAGGCTTCTTCTCCCGTGCTATAACTACCTTTAATAAATTGTACCACGCCCACTTTCATGCCGTGACCTAAAGCACGTGCAACCATGCCAAAACCCGATGATGACTTACCTTTGCCATCGCCTGTCATTACTAATATTAAGCCCTTTTCATTGGTAGCGCGTGCTATGCCAGCGTCAACAATGGCTTTGTGTTTTTTCATGCGCTTAGCATGATTTTCGGGATTGATGTTCATAGAGGCTTTCCTTAAGGTTATTGCCAAATAGCCTGTTTCTCAATTAGCTCATCTATTCCTTTGAGCAGAACAGGTGCTGGATGTAAAAAATTGTCGCCGTTCAAAACTAGCAGTTGGCTAATTTTTGGCAGTTCAATCAGTGAACAAGCATCAGCGACTTGACGGGTAAAGACAAAAATCAAATCGGGTTTTAAGGCGGCAATTAAGGCTTGAGTTTCTTCTGGGGTTCTATCTTTAGAAAGATGCCTGACACCTTCGGTGTTGTCAACCAGTTTAAAGCCTGCTTGAGTAAATAGTTCAGCAAGCCAAGTTTTATTGCCAAAAGAATAAGGCTGGCCAGTACAACTAGAAAGCAAGAGCACTTTTTTACCATTCCCTTTTACTTGCTGAATTTTGCTTTGCCATTGAGCGGAAAATTGTTGTGCTTTGTGCATGGCTTCAGGTTGCTTAACAATCTTGGCAATGTCGATTAAGTTTTGACTAATTTGCGCCATGCCTTGAAAACTGTCTAAACGAAGTCCTTGGCTAGTTGGGGGCAATGTTTGTTGGAATATGTCTGACTTTGTCCACACAGAGGTAATCCATAAGTCAGGTTTAAGTTGAGCAATCGCTGAAGCGTCTGGGTCGATAATGCCACCTGTGTTGGGAATATCTTTAAGGTCATCGTAGCGACTGGTACCGACGATGCAGTTTTTCAAACCTAAATATTCGAGCTGAAGGGTAATATAAGGCGACTGACTGATGATGCGTGGGCAGTCGGCCAGAGCTGACTGAATAAACATCTGAAGCAGTACGAGGAGATAAATAAATACTTTCATAATACTACCACTGATTATAGTGAATAAGTTGTTCGAGTGGTAAGCGTTGTCGCCAACCTTTGGTTGCCAGTTCGGGTTCGGTTAAAAACTCACTGACATAGCCAACACACAAATAGGCTAAGGGATATACATTTTCTGGTAAATTAAGCTGTTGGCTGAGTAAGTCGTGGTCGAGAATGCTCACCCAACCGACACCAACCCCTTCGGCTCTTGCTGCTAACCAGAAGTTTTGCACTGCCAAGCAGGTGCTAAATAAGTCCATGTCGATAACAGAGTTGCGCCCTAAAACGTGTTTGCCGCCACGCGCTCGATCACAAGTGATACAAATATTAATGGGGCTTTCTAAGATCCCTTCGAGTTTGAGTTGTTGATAAAGGTTTTTTTGGTTGTCTGAATAGTTGCAGGCAGCTTTGCTATTTTCGCTATCAAAATTTGCCTTAATGCGCTGACGAATAGTTAAATCGTCAATGATAATAAAGTCCCAAGGCTGCATAAACCCGACTGAAGGGGCGGCATGAGCCGCCGCCAACAATCGAGTTAGCACTTCATTGGGAATCGGGTCTGGCAAAAACTGAGAACGCACATCACGACGCTCATGAATAGTGCGATAAATCACTGCTTTTTCCGATTCTTTAAACGCGTTACGCATTAAAACTTGTACTCAACACCTGCTAGGAAGGTGCGTGGCGAGTAAGCGTAATAAGTAGCGGTTGACAGTGTGGTCTTACCGTAGGCTTGTGCAATGCGCTCATCGCTTAGGTTGATTGCTTTTGCAAATAATCGTACTTCTTTATTCAGTTGATAGCTTACATTCGCATGCCATAACCAATAGTTGCCTGTGTCGGGGTTGACTTTGCCAGCGCTACTACTGGTATAGTCTAAGCGCGTGCCAACAAATTGCGATTGTAAGTTTAACACTGTTTTACTGAGTCCCAGATAAGTCCAACCTAAACTTCCACTGGTTTCGGGACGACGGGCGAGGGGGATGCCCGTTTGTGTTTTGGCATCGAGGACTGTGTAGCTGGCGCTGACTTCAGATGAAATCGAAGGAAGACTTTCAGACGCTTTCCATTCCCAGCCGTTGAGTTGAGATTCACCTGAGCGATTGAAGTAGTTGCGATTGGTTCTATCATAGTCAATTAAATCAGTCACTTTATCTTCAAAGCGAGAAAGGCTATACCCCTTCCAGCCAAGGCTAATTTCTTTGCTCTCGACTGTTTCTGGGCGTAATGCGCCAACATCGGAACGCACTCTTGCCTTAAATGCGGCATCGTACTGAATGAAGCGTTCAAATAAATTAGGCATACGACGACTATCTGCCATATTGATGGCAAAGTAGGCATCTTTGGTCAGCATTTGCTTAATGCCCAAACGCTTGCCAATGTAACTCTTATAATCATTAAAGTCATCGTTACGAAGGCTTAAATTGACGATGCTAGGCTGTTGGGCATTAGGTAAATGAAAACTTTGTGTTCTGGCAACGAATACGCCTTGTTGGCGTTGATTTTTACCAATGCCTGCGTTGCTCATGGTATCGCTTGATTGTTCTGAGCTATCGGCACCTAGCGTCCAACCACCTAAATCGTCCTTGCGATTAGCAGTAATGCCTTGCTGATTGGTTTTGGCATTGAATAATGAGCCATTAAAATCTCGATCAATACTGCCATTTTGTGCATTAAGGGCAAGCTGCCAATCGGCAAGTGCAAAACGATAGGTTGCGCCTAGCGTTTGCTGTTGGTAAGTTAAATAGTTGGTGTTGCTGGGTGCAGAACCATCATAATTACCGCGTGCATCGGCTTTGAAGGCGCTGATTTCGAGACGTTGGTTGTGGGCAATGTTCCAACCCAGTTTGGCATTCAGTGTGTCATTACGGTAGCCATCTTTTTCATAGTCTAAAGGATTTTGCTTAACGCCATTAACAATGGGGGTAATGGAGGAAAACTCATCACTACTCAATCCTGTATAGCCAATGCGTGCGTCGAACCTTTTATTAGCATAGCCAATCGTGCCTTGCGTTTGTTTTTGACCTAAATCACCCAAGGTATAAGCAATACTGCCATGTGTCCCTTGTTCTGCTTTTTTCGTGATGACGTTAATGACACCCGCGGCAGCATCCGCGCCCCAAATACCCGCTTGTGCACCCGGTAATATTTCAATGCGTTCAATGTCGCTAACCAATAGATGTTGCCATTGTGCACCACTCGTACCAGAAGGGTCATTAAAACGCATACCATCGACCACCAATAACAGTCGCTTGCTGTCGTGTCCGCGTAAAAAGACGCTGGTTGAGGTTCCCAGTCCGCCATTGCTGTAAACAGGAATGCCTGCAATTTTGTCCAAGGCTTCTGGTAGGGTTTGAATGGCTTTTTCAGTTAGCTGTTCACTGGTAATAACGGTAATGTTGCCCGTGTAGTCGGATTTGGCTTGTTCTACCCTTGTGGCTGATACAATGACTTGGTCTAGGTTGGTCGCATTTGCCCAAACAGGTGTAACAAAAGCGGTTGCCACAGCTATACTGAGCGCCGTGCGAGAAAAATAAAGGTTCATAACATTTCCTTCGGTCATTATATTAAATGGCACGAAAGACAAACGGAAACACCAGAGTATCTGGTTAAAACAGAAAGATATCATCGCATCTGCTTTGCCGTATTGCCCACCGCAATCGGTAAATGACGTTATTAGGCCGGTATCCAGACTCAAGAGCAGTTTCATTTCACCTTCCCAGTAAGCTTGCTGACCAGTGGTTGTGACGCCTTGTCACGCGAAATGTCTTCTCAATTACTGTTGCGGGGGCAGTGTGGGCATTTCACCCAACTTCCCGTTTAACGTTTAACGATTAAGCTAAACGCACCCAATAATCATGTTTACGATGCAATTTTAGCACAAACTAGGCACATGGTTAAGACGCTTGGTCTGCTGCTGTGTTAAAATGATGTTCTTGTCTTTAAAGCGCCCGTAGCTCAGCTGGATAGAGTATCGCCCTCCGAAGGCGGTGGTCGGACGTTCGAATCGTCTCGGGCGCGCCAATAAAATTCAATTCAACCCCATCGCTTCTAATTCATCTTTAGAAAGATAGCGGTAGGTATAGCCTTTAGCAGACATGCAACGATTGATATAGGCTTCGCGTTCTAGTTCGTTGGCATCGAAGGTTTCAAAGCGCATGCGTGGTTGATAATGACTGACATACCAAATTTCGCGACCATCGTGAATACGACGACCGTAAACCGGCACTTGCACCCAATAGGGTTGTTGTATCCATTTGGTGGGGTAGAGGGGACGAGCTTCCTGCACACAAACATTGTAGTCAGCGTCGTGTTGGCGTTGATCCGATACCATGCCGTCTTTGAAGGCAACAGTACGTCCACAAGCACTCAGTAGGAGCATTAACACAATCACACAATACTTGAACACAGTTTCGCTCCTAATGGATTTATCGTCGATTGGTTATTTCGATTGTTTTGCCGATTATCGCACAATTAATGGGCTTATGTTACACTGAAATTAATACTTGATTTGACATTATTTTCCCGGTAAAAATGGGTCAATACGTGAGCGTCATTTTGATAACCTAATGGTGGAGGAAAATATGCTAAAAGCCAACATTATCGAAAAACTCAATGCGCAAGTGAACGCAGAAATGTTTTCGTCTAATATGTACTTACAAATGTCGGCTTGGTCTGAGGATAAAGGCCTGGCAGGTGCGGCTGAGTTTTTTAAAAAGCATGTGCCGGAAGAGTTAGCACATCGTGACAAGTTTATTCACTATTTATTTGAATGCGGTGCGTCGGTTCGTATTGGTGCTTTAGAAGCGCCTCGTGCTGATTACAACAACTTGGTTGAAGTGATTGAAGCGGCTTATGCGCATGAAAAAAAGGTAACAGCCATGATTAATGACATCGCTAACTTAGCGTTAGACGAGCGTGATTTTAATACCTTTAATATGTTGCAATGGTTTATCGCCGAGCAACGCGAAGAAGAAGTCTTGTTTCGGGGTATTTTGGATCAGATTGCTTTGGTTGCTTTCAAAGGTCAGTCGGGTGAGGCCATGTTCCATATTAATCAATATTTGCAGCGTTTAGCGCAAACGCTTTAAGTGTTGACTGAATGAGTCAGCTCGTTCATTTCGCTTTTTATGTGCCGACCACGCATGCCGAAGCGGTAAAAACAGCGATTTTTGCCGCTGGTGCAGGTCGGGTGGGTCAGTACGATTGCTGTAGTTGGCAAACTTTAGGGCATGGGCAGTTTCGTCCGCTCGATGGTGCTAATCCTTTTCTGGGTGAGGTTAATCGCATCGAGCAGGTTGAAGAGGTTAAGGTCGAAACCGTTTGTCAGGTTGATGTTTTGCCAGCAGTGGTGCAGGCCTTGTTAGCAGCGCATCCTTACGAAGAAGTCGCTTACATGGCATTGCCCATGATGACCGTCAATTCGGCTATAATAAGTTAAATTTCAATCCTTCTCTAAAACAGCAAAGATTTCTACTATGTCGATTGCCCTGCCTGCTCGTCGTTTGAGTGTTGCCCCTATGATGGCGGTTACTGATCGACATTATCGCTACTTTCTCCGCTTACTGTCTAAACACACTTGGTTGTACACCGAAATGGTGGTGGATCAGTCGTTAATTCATGGCGACAAAAAGCGCTTTTTGCAGTATGCCGATTGTGAGCATCCGATTGCGTTGCAACTGGGGGGGCATGATGCCCAGCGTTTAGCTCAGTGTACGCGTTGGGCAGAAGAATGGGGATATGACGAGGTTAACCTGAACGTTGGTTGTCCTTCGGATCGCGTTCAGAATGGCGGCATCGGTGCCTGTTTGATGGCTACGCCACAGGTGGTCGCTGAGGCGGTTCATGCCATGCAGTCGGCGGTGAAGATTCCGGTGACTGTCAAACACAGAATTGGCATTGATGAGCAAGAGAGCTTTGAACAACTCTGCCAATTTGTTGAAACGGTAGCGGATGCCGGTTGTCACACATTCATTGTGCATGCACGCAAGGCTTGGTTGAAAGGGTTAAGTCCAAAAGAAAATCGTCATAAGCCCCCCATTAATTGGCGTATGGTGCATCAATTGAAAGCGCAGTTTCCGCAGCTGGAAATCATTATTAATGGCGATATTAAGTCCTTATCACAAGGGCTATTACACTTGGAAGATTATGAAGGGCTGCCCGCAGTGGACGGCGTGATGCTGGGTCGTCTGATTATGGATGATGCTTGGGCATTGCATGATGCCGATCGTCTTTATTATGGGGCGGAAAACCCGTTTATGGATCCTAAAGCGGCTCTGGCTGTTTATGAAGATTATTTGGCTGAAGCCATTGCTGAGGGTGTACCCATCGGCTTAATGTTACAGCACATGTTGGCATTGTTTGTCGGGCAAAAGGGCGCACGTCAGTGGCGTCGTTATTTAAGTGCGAATATGTATAAACCCGATGCCAGTTTAGCCGTGCTTCGTGAGGCGATGGATTTAGTGCAGTTTGAGGTTGCTTCACATGGTTAATGCGCCCATTGGTGTGTTTGATTCGGGTGTGGGGGGCTTATCGGTACTGAAAGAAATTCACCGATTACTGCCGCAAGAATCCTTGCTGTATGTTGCCGATTCTGGCTTTGCGCCTTATGGCGATAAGTCGTGTGAGTACATTCAACAGCGTTGCGAACAGATCACTCGCTTCTTTTTAACGCATTCGGTTAAAGCGATTGTCGTCGCCTGTAATACGGCAACCAGTGTGGCGGTCGATGGGTTAAGGCATTGGTGTCCTGTACCGATTATTGCTATGGAACCCGCCATTAAACCAGCGCGATTGCAAACTAAAAGTGGTGTCGTTGGTGTGTTGGCAACGACGCAGACCTTGTGTAGTGCTAATGTCAATCGGTTAATCGCCGAGCATGGCAAAGATATTCAGGTATTGTTGCAACCTTGCAAGGGTTTTGTCGAATTGGTTGAGTTGGGTCAGTTGCAGGGTGAAGCTGTCGCTGAATTGGTCACTCAACGAGTTCAGCCCTTATTAGCGCAGGGTGCGGATACGCTGGTGTTAGGCTGTACCCATTACCCGTTTTTAAGTGATGCGATTCGTGCGGTGGCGGGCGAAGCGGTAACAATCATTGATCCTTCCGCTGCCATTGCGCGACAACTGCAACGTAAATTAGCTGAACACGATGGACTAGCACAAGGTGAAGCTGTGGGCGATATTCGTTTTTACACCACTGGTTCGGTTGAACTGGTGCAAGTGATCATCAGTCAATTGTGGGCAGGAGAGTTTAGGGTTGAGGCCTTAAAGGCGGTTTAGGGTTTTTATTGATTCATTAATCATGTTCTTAATTTTGATAGTGCTGGTACATCAGCTTAATTTCATTTTTTATGGCGGTTTTTAGTTTTTCTGGTGCCTTTACAAGTATTTTGGCTCCTCGAGCATCGGTTAAGTTGGCGATACCACGGCAATACAAGCTAACCAGTGTGCAACCTGATTTTTTGTGCCAAGATGCGTGAACGTTTGTTCAGCCTGAATAAACAGAGGAGATAAGTCCTCTAACATATTTGGTGGCAAAACATGCGATAAATGGCTTGCTAACTAAATGCAAGGTGATCGCCTCGCGAAGGCTCATCATTGGCAAGTGTGCTTTGGCATCACGGTTGCAATATCGTTCAAGTCCGCTGAACTGTACGACTAGTGCACTGAAACCCAATTCACTTAATGAGCACCTTAGGTCGGCAACCGTAATTTGTGCGGGTGATCTTGGGATAAATTGCAGCACTTGCAACTGACGAACGAGGGTTTCGTGACTGACGGCAGATGGCATAATTTATACCCAATTCTCACAGCGCAGTCCTTCCACACGATCAAACTCTTTCATGTTATTCGTTACCATGATAAGACCATGCGCACGAGCATGACCGGCGAGCATCATGTCGTAAGGATCAATCGGCGTGCCTTGACGGTAAAGATGTGCTCTAATATCTCCGAAATGTTCGGCAGCCGTTTGGTCAAAATCTAAGACCTCTAAACGTGCAATTAATCCTTCAATGTCCAGCAGGTTTTTCTGCGGATGAGACGAGCGCTCAGCACCATAAACCAATTCTCCAATCGTAATGGTCGAAATAGCCATTTGACCGACGTGTTGGTTGAATTTATCGCGCACCGATGATGGTCGATTTTTAATGGTGTAAATCAGGATGTTCGTATCGAGCAGATACTTAATCATAATGATTCACGAACCTGATCGGCTTCTTGTGACCGTTCATTCATGAAGTCATTGGTGGTATTGTTCTGATCAAACCAATCATCCCATGTGTGATCAGTAGGGGTAATGATACGGGTTTTACCTAAAGCAATGACGGTGACTTGTTTAATGTGTTCATCTAAAGCCACCAGCTTGGGTAGGCGAATGGCCTGTGATTGGTTATTTTTGAAAACAGTAGCTTGCACTAACATCATCACGCTCCTTTAATAGGTATATGTTTTATGTATATGTCAGCATTCATTTAAACAAGGTGCAATCTTTGTTGTTCAGCTCAACTTATTTAACTAAATCATATAATTAAATGACTTAAATACGTTAAGTTTTTGTTTCTGGCTGTAATGGGGGAATAGTGGGGATGTGGCTGAAACAACACTATTAATGCTTATTTATCATGTTGTTATGTATTTTGTGTTTTTGTTGTCTTTTTCGTCTTTCGTGTTTTCACGCAGTGTCCCGCTAGTGCTCCATTGAAGATTCGTTAGTGCCAGAGTGTTTATGTATATCTTTATTTGATCAATTGTCTAACAAGAACAATCGTTCTATAATTGCAACTCCACACCATCTGGAGTTTGTCATGCTTCATTTTTCCGTTGCTTCACCCATGAGTTATATGCCTTGTGCTTATGTTGAGGCGTTAGTGCCTGCAGGCTTTCCGTCACCAGCAGCAGATTACATTGAGCAGAGTTTGGATTTGAATGAGCTGTGTATTCGTCATCCTGCAGCCACTTACTTTGTGCGGGTTTCGGGAGATTCAATGATTGGCGCTGGCATACAAGATGGCGATATGCTCATTGTCGATCGTTCGATTGAGCCTAAGTCTGGTGATATTGTCATCGCTGGCTACTATGGTGAACTGACGGTGAAGCGTTTAGAGGTAGATGATAAAGGGGTGAGATTAGCACCGATGAATCCAGATTATCCAGTTATTCAGGTTCCTAATGAAAGTGAGCTATTGATTCAGGGTGTGGTGGTGCATACCTTGCATTCGTTTAAGCGGACAAGCTAGTGTTTGCACTCATCGATTGCAATAACTTCTACGCTTCTTGTGAGAAGTTGTTTCGTCCTGATCTAGCTCATACTCCCGTTGTTGTGCTGAGTAATAATGATGGTTGCATAGTCGCACGCAGTAAAGAAGCCAAAGCATTAGGCTTTAAGATGGGTGAGCCTTACTTTCAGGCTAAAGAGCGTATTGATCGTAATGGCGTGATGGTCTTTTCCAGTAACTATGAATTGTATGCCGACATTAGCCGTCGGGTCATGGAAACCATTGAATCGGTTGTGCCAGCGATTGAGATTTACTCCATAGATGAGGCTTTTGCCGATTTACGTGGTTTTAGTGATGATCATGCGTTATCGCAGATGGGTAAGCTTATTCAATCGACGGTATTTAAACACACAGGTATCAGCGTTGGCGTTGGGATTGGTGCCACCAAGACTTTGGCTAAGTTAGCCAATCATGCGGCCAAGCAGTATCCGAAAACCGGCGGTGTGGTTGTATTAACCGACAAAGCTCGCATTGAAAAGCTCATGCGTATTACCGAAGTAGGTGAAGTATGGGGTGTGGGTCGTCGCTTATCGCGTCAATTAACCGATATGGGTATTCAAACCGTGTGGGATTTTATCCAGCATGATACGGGAAGCCTGCGTAAACAGTTTTCAGTGGTGCTAGAACGCACGCAACGAGAGTTAAAAGGACAAGCTTGTTTTGGGCTAGATGAAACACCTGCCACCAAACAACAAATTGTCTGCTCTCGCTCATTTGGTGATCGCATTACACAATTAGACCACCTAGCGCAAGCGGTTGCCACTTATACCGCCAGAGCCTGTGAAAAACTCAGAAGCGAAGCGATGAGCGCACAATCCATTACGGTGTTTTGTCGTACCAGTCCTTTTGCCGATAAAGAACCTTACTACAGTAATCAAGCCAGTAGCCAACTCAGCTATCCTAGTGACGACACAGCTGTCTTTCTACACCAAGCCAATGAGCTGATTCAGCGTATTTATAAACCTCAGTTTCGTTATGCTAAAGCCGGGGTGATGCTATCAAACTTTTACGCACCAGGAACCTTTCAGTTGAGTTTGTTCGATGAACAGCCAAAAGATGAGTCCAAGCGTAAAGGCTTAATGAGTTTGGTCGATCAGCTCAACAAACAACATAAAGGACAAGTGTTCTTTGGATGTGAAGGGATCAGTAAACCTTGGGCAATGAAACGGGATAAGGTATCACCACGTTACACGACACGATGGGATGAGTTGCCAGTGGTGCGTTAGTTTGTGCTACTATATACTTAATATATATAGTTGTACGATGAAACAAAAAGAGGTTATTTAAATGGTTACTTCGACTGTTTTCGAAAATAATAAAACACAGGCGGTTAGATTGCCTTTATCCGTTCGCTATCCCAGTACGACAAAAAAAGTGCTGATACGTAGCCTAGGGCATGATCGTGTTATATCTCCCATTGATCATGTATGGGATAGCTTCTTTCTATCTGTAGAAAACGAGGTGTCAGAAGATTTTATGCTAGAGCGAGCAACACAGTTAGAAGCAGTAAGAGAGTCATTTGATGCTTAAATTTTTGCTCGATACTAATATGTGCATTCACGTTATTAAGCGCAGGCCGGTAGAAGTACTTGGTAAATTCAACGAATCAGCAAATCGCATGGCGATTTCATCAATTACCTTGGCGGAGTTATTGCATGGTGCTGAAAAAAGCCAACACATTGCTAAAAACATTAAAGCAGTTGAAGACTTTTGTAGCCGCTTAGAGGTACTGCCATATTCTGATGCTGCAGCTTCACATTATGGTGATATTCGCGCCGCATTAGATAAGAAAGGAACTCCGATTGGTGTTAATGATATTCATATTGCTGCTCATGCGCGCTCAGAAGGATTGATTGTGGTCACGAATAATGAGCGAGAGTTTGAGCGAGTTGATGGCCTGCGTGTTGAGAACTGGATAATGGTTAAGTAGCATGACAAGTCGGCTAAGTTAATGACGACTTCTCCACAAATTCTGTTGGTAACCTTGTGGATAGGCAGGGTAGGGGAAGTAGTGAGCCTTCAATCAACTATCTGAATGAGTGCTGAAACCGAAATAAACTAAAATATAGTATTGCATACTATTGAATTGATGCTGACTAAGTCGTAATATAGCTCCTAGGTAAACAGGAGTGCTATCGTATGTCGAATCTAGAAAACAAACTCACTTTTGCAAAGGTGTTTGAAGAAGCAGGTAAAATCAAGCCGACTGAGCTGTTTTTGCTTTGGAATATTGCCATGTTGACTAAATCTCAACATCAGGTTGCTTTGGGTGCTGATGCTCTGAAATATTTGCAGTCAGTGGCTGATGTTTTTAATGAACAGACTGACTATTCGGTTTCATTGCCCAGTATAGAGCATTCAGACATTACAGCGTTAGAGCGCTTGATTTTCACGTCCAAAACGCAAGATTCGGAGCCAGCATTGGTGGCCAATCTTTTTCATTACTTCAAATCCCGTCATTACCCAGTGACTTCATTAGGGTTAAGCGGTTTGATGAATGATTTTTTGATGTTTCGCCAAGATCTCAATGTTTCGGAAAAGGATGATGGAGTGTTGCCTTATGTACATAGCTGCGTTGTTTATGCCGATGCCGGTATTTTCGCCGCTATTAAGCTGTGTCAACGCAAGGTAGAAGTGACTTATGCTTACCGAGATTTAACCCTGACATGGCTTTACAATTGGCTCAATAAGCTATGGCCTAACTTTCATCCAAAGGCGCTGTCGGTAGGGAATGATGAGTTGACACAATTACCTAGTAAAGATGCTTTAGTGTTGTGTCCTTATTTTGGTAACAATGGACCCTTAGATTCGCCCAGTATTTATCAAACCCTGCTTACTAAATATCCCGTTATTGTTTCTTATCACCCTAAAAGCTTCTTTATCGGTAAGAAAAACAATCTGGCCAGCGAGCGTTTAGCTGCCTTTATACGTTACGAACAGGGCAAACGCATCACACCGCTCAGTGTGCTAGTTGCATTACCTAAAGGCGCATTAACTACCAGTAATGTCGAGCTTCAATTGATTTATATCGATAAGCAAGCAAAAGATAGCTCTGGTGTACTCTTGGCGAATTACAGTGATGAACGGTTCTTAGAGAATAGTGATTCATCCCGAGGTATCCTAGTTGATATTCTGTCTAATGAAGGCGATCGATTCAAAGCCATGGGTGTCGATGCTTTATTCAACCAAGACGAAACCGACTTGATGCTGTTAGCAACGGATCATATTAAACCCGAAGGGCTAGAAGCTTGGGAACGTCATGTGATGCAAAGTGGAAGAGGGCATCGTCTTTCACAGTTAGTGGATTTTTTACCCACTCGTTCATTTAGCTCGAAAAAGGAAATGAGTGAAAGTGGCACGATTGAGTTATTCGATGTGGCATCGGGTGACTTTGATCAGTACGGTCAGTTAATGAAATTGAACAAGTCTCAGCATTTTAGCGAGGCAGATGCGGCCCGATTGAAAAAACGTTATGGATTAAGGCCAAGAGATGTTTTATTGACGGCTAAAAGTTCGATTGGTAAGGTGATGCTCATGCCAGATGAAATCGATGACAACTGTATTCCCGGCATGCAAGTACTGGTGATGCGTTGTCGTCCAAATAGCGGTATCAGTCCAATCTATTTGTATCATTATCTGAGACTGCCCATCGTACAACAGTATATTCAGCAAAAGAATACAGGTACTAACTTGCCGCTGTTGCGCATGGAAGACGCCAAGCTCATTCCAATTTTACTACCGAGCGAAGCCGAGTTGGTCGATATAGAACGTCGCCATGCGGAAAACATGAAAATTGTTCAACAGTTAAACGCGGCGGCTAGTCAGCTGCAAGAGGGTATTGAAGGCCTGTTGTCAGATGGATTGGCTTTTGTTAGCCGTTTAGCCGAGTATCAAGAAGGGAAGGCATAGCTCTTCATTGCCAAGATAAGTTCTTGGTTGCTGGTTTTAATATAGTATGCAATACAGCAATATATAAATAATATTATAATGGAGTGCAATAATGGAACTTAAAAATTACGACATGGTGGTACTACAACTTTTTTCGCCTGAAAAAGATCATCAATTTTTGGTTTATCATCGCAAGCGTCATGATGGCAGTGTTCAATTTGATCAGACGCATGAATGGAAGCTTGGAAAATGGTTGAACTTTTATCGAGCTGACGACCAGTACCCTGATGAACATAGCCGTTACATTTTGGAGATGGAAGTCGATCATGATTTTGTTCGTTTTGAGACTCGCTTAAGCGATTATTATCAGAATTTTTCTCAATGGGATTCGAAACTCTTTAGCGCTGCAATCTCACTTAGTTCACTCTGTTGGCAAGCTAGAAAATATTTGTTAGACGCCACGGATATTGAGCCGATGACTGTAATAGAGAAAGATGATCAAGATAATCTAATCGGTATCGCTAGCGAGATGACGGGTGAATTAGTACGCATTATCCCTTTCACGGAAATGGATTTCTTGCTGGAATTGGCGCAAGAGCATGAGTTATTTCGTGATATTTTTGAAGCCAGCAAACAAAGACGCGAAGAGCAGAAGCGCCATCGTGAAATTGAGGAAAGACGCAGGGCAATCATAGAGAGACATAGAAAGAATAAAAGTGCTGGTAGTAAACCTGATGCCGACAGGGATGTTCAGCCTATACCGGCATGGATGAAAAGCAAATTGGAATATCTTGAAGGCAGAAGAGCCAAAATGAGGGGGGCGCGTGTGGGGTCTGCTGATGAAGAGGTAACAGAAAAAACTCCACCTAAGCCATTGTATTCTGATACGGACGCCTTTTATCGTCACGAAAAAGCTTATCCTGTGTGTGATGTAGCTGCCTTTGAGCAAAAGCTTAAAAACCTTGACTGCTTTGCCAGTAGAGACGGTCGCACGGATGATTTGCTTGATGTGCTGAAAAAGTCAGAGGGTTTGGGAACCATGGTTAAGCTAACGCCACAATTGCCTTTGGCGATGCAGGCATTGGATCAACTGAGTAACGACATGCCAAACTTTAGCGAGGTCATTGATTACAT
>JACXUY010000124.1 GCA_014763665.1 Gammaproteobacteria bacterium | reverse complement strand
CGTTAAACGCACCGCGTCGGGCAACAAATGACCCTGCTCATCGCGCTCATCGGTCATGCTACGAAACTTCATCATCGTAAACGGCTTGCCCGCCAGGCCGGGGCGCACCTGCTTAAACAACACCGGCGCACCCAACTTCACCCGAACCAACAACCCCACCACCGCTAATAACGGCAACAACAACGGCAGGCTTAATAAAATCAAAGACACATCAAAAATGCGCTTCATTGCGGGCAAACCTCCAAATGACGTAACAGACCTGATACAAAATGATTAAAAGAAGTGGAACAATTTGAGTGCTGCGACATGACAAATCCTAACGCACGCGAACCGGCCACTTTGGTGTATTCATAACCGGTTAACTTTTCGAGTTCTTCACTGGCGTTGGCAAGTAAATCCGGGTTTTTAAATTTTTTCTGTTGCTGCTTTTTAGCCAGTCCGCTCAAACCCAAGGCCTGTTCTACCGCCAACAAATTCCCTAGAAACCAACTTTCAAGTTCATGGCACACAATTCGCACCAAGGTGTCGGGCCGCCCCGCATCCACACATATATCCTTTAAACGTTGTTTAACATCGATACAATTCGCTGAGTCTTGATCCCGCAAAACCACAAAGCAGGTATTCGGCATTCGCCAACCTTGAATTTTAGCTTTTAGATGTTTTTCTAGATCCTGCTTACCCTCAAACGCAATGCACTTAAACAACACCCCATCAGGTAAAACGCGCGGCAAAAACCCCTCTAAAAACTCTTTGGCACTGCGTTCTTCAAGAAAAAACACCAACATCATCGTCATCGTGGGTCGGCCCCTTCAAAAAAGCCTTGTTTCCACAAATACCCCATTTGGTCACCTTGCTGCATATAAGCCACCAATTGCGGATCATCCGACGCGCGTTTTATCTGCGTATAACCGTCCTGTTTCACCAACCAATACACTTCATCATCACATGTGGCGTTTAAAAAATCCGGCGAATGGGTTGAAACAAACACCTGACCACCCTTTCGTGTATAAGCGCGAAACTCCTCCGCCAACTCATGCAACAAAGACACATACAGCTGGTTTTCCGGTTCTTCGATACACAAAACCGGAAACGGCTTCGGGTCGTACAACAACACCAAGTACGCAAACATCTTAATCGTGCCATCCGACACATAACGATCAATAAACGGATCTTTAAACGACCCATCCTGAAAACCCAACAACAACCGACCGTCTTCTGTGGCAATGGTTTTTACATCCGACACACCGGGCACACGATGGCGCATCGCACGAATAATCTTGGCAAAAATTTCAGGATGATTTTCAAATAAATTTCGCGCCACTAACTGAAGATTATCTCCGGTATTGGATAAGTGATCATCCATACCAATCGCGTCTTTAGATCCTCTTGCACTGGAAATGTGAAAATCAGATACATGCCAATTTTCAATCAACTGCCGAAACGCGCTAGCAGCCTTAAAGCGCTCAAACTGCCCCAACCCCTTTACCGCCAAAATATCCGGCGAATCCAACTCCTGCTGTTCGCGATTTAGCGCTTCCTCGGTTTTAGAAAAATCCTCTTCATTGGTAATCGCGTACCCTTTACCACATTCAAAATCCAAAAAATGAAACGGCTTGCCCGAAGCCCCGCGTTTATAACGCAACACTTCACGCTCAACCACCGGCTGGTTATTGAGCAAACCGATAACCAAATGATACGTCACCAAGCGCTCATAGCCCGAAATGTGCAACCGAAACTGAATCTCAAACTCAATGCGCCCAGACTCTACACCACGGCTTAATACCTCTTTAAACCCACCACGCACCTGCAACGCCTTGCGCACATTCGAGCTCAAACAATCCTTTAAAAAACCGAACACATCAAACAGGGTTGTTTTACCGGTGCCATTCGCCCCAACCACCACACAAAACGCCGGAATCTGTAACAACTCAACTTCCTTCAGCGCCTTAAAATTCCTAATTTTGATGGTTTCGATTTTCATGCTTAAATTCCCATAATCTCTAACATCCGCGCATTGACTTTATGCACATCAAATTTATCTTCTGCCATTTTTCGAGAGGCTAAGCCCATCGGTTCAATTTGGTGCGCATTCTCAATAAACCAAATCATTTTTTCAGCTAAGGCTTGAGCATCGGCAACTGGCACTTTAAAACCATTCAACCCATTCTCAACCGTTTCTTTACAGCCAACCGCATCCGTTGTAATCACCGCACGCCCCATCGCCATGGCTTCAATTGTGCTGCGAGGCAAACCTTCGTGATAAGAAGGCAATACATAAACGTGCGCCCGTTCTATAAAAGGTCGTACATCATTTGCAGCCCCAACAAAATTTATATCCTTCCATGTTGACACCTCAGAAACCAAAATACCATCCGGAGAGGTATCTTCCGGCCCAACCAAAACAAACATAGCATTTGGATATTGCGCTTTCACAATTGACGCCGCTTGCGCATACTCGCGCAAGCCTTTTTCACCCAATAAACGAGCGATACATAAAAAATGAACGCCCTGTTCAAATCCAGGCAACGCAGCCAAGCCAAAACGGTAAATATCCACGCCTGAGCCATTCACTACTTCCGTTTTTGAAAAAGTAACAATTCCTCGATCAACAAATAAACGTCGATTATCCTCATTTTGAAAAATAACCTTACGCGAACCCGACAAACCCACTTTATAAAGAAAAGAAACCAACTTGGTTAATAACTTGCGTTTAAAAGTTTCGCCCTGAAACGCAAACCCTAACCCAGTTATCAGCGCATAAAACGGCACCTTCGCCATACGTGCCGCGATCCCGCCCCAAATAACCGGCTTAATCGTATAAGCCAACACCTTTTCGGGTTGCTCTTTTTTATAAAGACGGTACAACGCCCAACAAGACATCAAATCTACCCAAGGATTCAAACCATTGCGCTGAAAATTCACGGCGCAATGGTCTATCCCTTTTGCCTTAAAGTTTTTTGATTCGTCATCAGATAAAGGCGTAGAAATCGTTAATACCGATTTATTCTGCGCCTTGATCGCCTGAATCAGCTCACCCCGAAAATTGAGCAGTGATTTTGGCAAAACACCGACAACCAAAACTTTAGCACTTGTTTTTTCCATAAAATTACAAACGCGCGTCAGCATCAGCTAAAATGCCCTTCACGTCAAAAATGACTTGTGAAGCATTTTGGCGCAAAGTCAAATCTGCAAACTGATCATGCGATACCGCTAATACAATCGCACCGTAATCCGCC
>JACXUY010000123.1 GCA_014763665.1 Gammaproteobacteria bacterium | reverse complement strand
GCAAATGGAAGAGTTTTTATTTGGTGATGCCAACCTTGACATGCCAGAAGCTTATAAACCCAGTTAACAGAAGCATGATCGATAAACCGCAGCAACAATCGCCATAAATCGATAGAACCAGCCAGTACCGTCTCCTTTGCTAAATCTTCCCACGACCCCATGCCCATTTCGATTAAACGTGGTTCAACAAGGCAAGGCAGCTGTTGTGCTTGGGCATATTGCTCGGCAAAGGCACGACAACGCTGTAATGGCGAGGTGTAAACACAATCGACAACCAAACTCTGCACTACAGCTTCAAGTTGTTGCCAACCATGCTCTGTCAGTGGATCATCAGACCCAGTCGTCATCACCACTACCTTTTAGCGACAGCCGTAACTCAATGCCCAGTTCAGCAAAGATACGAAATAAGGTGGCCAACTTGATACCATCATGACCATGCTCTAGTTTTAATAGCGTATCCTTAGCGACACCACAAAGCGCAGCCGCATCTTCAATACTAATTCCTTCTGCCGTTCTTCGGGCACAAACAATATCACCGATTTGTTCTGCGCTGCTAACAGGGCTATCCAAGTCGATATGTGCAATGGAGTGAGCAACAACCTTTTTCGCCATCATATAATCCTTTTTTAGAAGGATTATACAACAATAACAACACGTAAACACAATAAATACTGATAAGGCAGTATTTTACGTTGTGAAGTTGTTCCTGCTGGATATAATCATAGCTGGTTAGTATTTATGGTTGGACGAGACAATCGTGCTAGCCAAATTAACCGCAATCTCATTCAATCCGTTTTTTCGCCTGCTTCTTTCCGCATTTTGCTATACTGATCTTTAGAAGAAATAATCAGTTCAATATTGGACATTGCCATGAGTACACCTAAAACTTATTTTCGTGGAACAAAAGCAGAGTGGATTTTTATCCTGTCTATTAGCCTCATTCTTATCATGGGCACCTCTAAAAACCTCCTGAGCTGAAACCGAGTAAAATACGTACATAACAATCCCTGCTGAGCGAACCATGAACTTATCCTGCATCCGTGTTGTCATGATGACACAGATTCAGGTCTCAGTTAGAGCCAGCTTGGTTGCTTTTAGTAGTGTTTAAGCGAATATGTTATAGCTTTTTAATTACCTAACCAACCTTTGTCCTTACGGTTTTTGTGGTTAGTATCAAATGAAATAACATCGTCAGAAGTACCATGATAAAAAACTACTGGCTCTCCGTTTCCATCCGTAAAGCCTGCTCCATTTCCATCATTTCTTGATCCTATTCCGCCTGTTGCTTTGCCGTTAGCGGTGGCAATAGCTTCACTGCCGCCAATAATTCCTCTCCAGTCTTTGCCTTGTTCACTGCCTCGATAAACTTCAAGCTGCTTTCCGTTCTTCTCCCAGTCACCGTAAAACTCCTTAAATTGTGGCGTGCGCACTTGTGCCCACTGCAAACGATTCGGGTTAGACTTCTCGCCATTAGGTGCGGTCAAGTAGCCATACTCTGCTTCTAGTTTATCAGCAATCGCAAGCTGTATATCTAGGTCACGTTGCGCCTGTGCGATTTCGGCTTGTGTTGGTTTGTTGCTTGCCATGCTTGCAAGAACGCCAGCGTAGTCAGATACATTTATTTGTGTATTTTCTACACCTTTTGATGTAGCCACCTCACGCATATTACGCTTGGCAATCGCCACCAAATCCGCACCAGTAAGGTTTGCAGTCTTTAACCAACCGATACGGTGCATTGATGCACGAACGCTTGATATGAAGTCCGATAGGAAGTTAGCAAGCGATTGTGAAATGTTCTTAGCTACCCAGTCGATTATGCGAGAATCGGATAGCTTAGACTTGTTAGCACCAGCTTGGTTAATCGCTTCCTCAACAATATAGGCTACCGCTTCTTCTGCGTTACCTTGAACACCAGCATCCATCATGCGCTGTTCAACAGCAGCATAAAACGCCTTGATTTTCTCGTTACCAAAACGCTTGCCTTGGTTAAGCAATTGCATCGCGCGCTTTTCAAGATCCGCTTTATTGTCGCTGTTAGCCTTAGCCCACCAAGCATGAACACCGACCTCGTGCACAAGCACGCCTTGAATGGAGTCGGCCGTTAAGGCATCAGCAACTAGATAGGTTGTGTCGGTTGCTGGATCAAAGAAGCCTTGGATGTTTCCGTTATCGTCAGATAGTGTAATTTGATCTTGGATATTTTCAGGCGCTTCATCCATACTTCCCAGCACCTTCACTTTTCCGCGGGCAAGCAACCGCTTACCGTCATCATCTTGTGAAATAATGTCGGTTGCCTGTTGCTTTGTTAGAGTGTCGGTGGTGGTCTTTTGTTGGGAGTCTTGTTGAGGTTGGGCAGTAGGCGTTATCCCTTGCGAGTTGTTGCGAGAGAATTTTACTCCACTTCCTCCAGCTTCACTGTTGGATCGTCCTCGCGAAGAATTAGATATTTCGTCATTTGCGCCTTCTCGTCCAGCCTCTCGTCCATTGGATAATTCAGGTAATAATCCAACTCCTCCTGTGTCACGATTCCGCGCTCCAGTATCTTGTACTCCTTCACCAGCCACATGATATTGTTGTAAACCACGTCCACGTCCTTGCGTCTTTCTATATTCGACATTTTGCTTAACTCCCTTTCCAATTAAGGCTAAATACTCTGGTCTAAATGGTGAAATATACGCCTTAGCTTCTGTGTCTGGCGACCATTGCGAAAAATGCTTAAACCCATACACCTCAGACGGATGATTGCGTGTTACCCAATATAATAACTCAGGATTCATATTGTTTGTGGCGATAATATGCCCATTGTTTGCAACAACACTGGCATAAACCGACTTCTTAGAATCGATCTGATATTGTGGCGATAATGGGTCGCTTCCATCAGGATTACGGTAGACATTGGTTGGATTCTCGTTATGTAAATAGGCATAGTTACTATCATCAAATAGAGTAACTCTCTTTCCATCTTTGCTTGCTTGTTCTGCCATCTCCGCCCGACCACTATCAAAGTGCACAACCTCAGCATCTTCACCGTTTGCGATACGCGCCTCAGCGTTAGCAAGGTTGTCTAGGTTGGCTGTTTTGGCTTTAGCGCCAGCAAATGAATATTTCACACCACCATCAGCGCCTCTTGGCTGCGCTTAATCGTTTAACGTCACGGGTTGCGCATTATCGGGTGCAAACGGCGCATTGACAGCGCCGCCATACCCTAAGGATTCTGGCTTAATTTCAGCCGCCTTAACCTGCTCAAACTCAGCCAGAATCACCCCCACGGGCGTGGGGAAGACAT
>JACXUY010000122.1 GCA_014763665.1 Gammaproteobacteria bacterium | reverse complement strand
GACGATAACACAACCCACCGCGGGGTTTGGTCTTACGGTAAATTGGCCTCGCTCTGCCAAACGAATGGCCTGCGCCATGTAAAGCGCATCCTCTGCGGTAAAGGAATTAAGATCAGACAAGGTTCAACGACCCATAAATATTGCGAGTTGCGCCAAGTTAACTAACATCAGCTTAGCTTTTTGCCGCTGTGCCATCGAGCAAACGCAAAATTTCCGTTTGAAAGGCTTGCACATCTTGAAAGCTACGATAAACCGAAGCGTAACGCACATAAGCAACCTGATCCAAGCCTTTCAACTCTTGCATCACCCACTCACCCACTTGACTAGCCGGTAATTCACGTACCCCTTCTGCCATCACTTTATGGCGTATGCGCATGACCGCATCTTCAATGGCATCGGCATCAACAGGACGCTTCTCTAGCGCACGCATCATACCGGCACGAATTTTGGCATCATCATAGCGCTCGCGATTACCGTCTCGCTTAATGACACGCGGCAAAGCGACCTCAATCACTTCATAGGTGGTGAAGCGCTCATTACACTTATGGCACTCGCGGCGGCGACGCACTTGTGTGCCATCAACCGCTAAGCGAGAGTCGATTACCTTCGTATCGGAGGCACCACAAAAGGGACAATTCATGGCAAACCTACTGCGCAGCTGTTTTGCGTTGTTGCTCGGTACTCGCACTGCGTCATGTACCTGATGTACACTCCTTGTGCTGCGTTCCTTGCGCCTAGCACTCCTAGGTGCTCGTAACGGTTTTTACAAACGTTCATTATGACTTAATTTGCGTATACTGGGAAACGCTCACACAATGCAGTCACTTTAGCGACGGTAGTCGCTTGCACTTGTGCTTCATTGTCTTTGCCAATACTGTCTAACACGTCACACATCCAGCCTGCTAACTCCGTACACTCACCTTCGGTGAAACCACGCGAGGTGACGGCAGGTGTACCAATGCGGATACCGCTGGTGACAAATGGCGATTGTGGATCGTTTGGTACAGCGTTTTTGTTAACGGTAATGTGCGCCGCACCCAGAGCCGCATCGGCTTGCTTACCCGTTAAGCCTTGCGCCACCAAATCGACCAAGAATAGGTGATTATCGGTACCACCCGAAACCACTTTATAACCGCGATCCATAAATACTTTCGCCATGGCCTGCGCGTTTTTAATGACTTGCGCTGCATAAGCTTTGAATCCCGGCTCTAATGCTTCTTTGAACGCCACCGCTTTCGCGGCAATCACGTGCATTAGCGGACCACCTTGCGTACCTGGGAAAACACGAGAAGCAATGGCTTTTTCAATCGCTTCGTTCGCTTTACCTAAAATTAAACCACCACGAGGACCACGTAGTGTTTTATGGGTAGTGGTGGTCACCACATCGGCATAAGGCAAAGGATTCGGATACAGACCCGCCGCCACCAAGCCTGCTACGTGCGCCATATCAACAAATAAATAAGCGCCGACTTCATCGGCAATCGCGCGAAAGGCAGCCCAGTCCATCGTTTTAGAGTAAGCCGAAAAACCAGCAATAATCATTTTGGGTTTATGTTCCAGTGCTAACTTGCGCACTTCGTCCATTTGCACAATGCCGTTATCATCAACGCCATACTGCACTGAGTTATAAATTTTGCCG
The DNA here is from genome assembly GCA_014763665.1 of Gammaproteobacteria bacterium. GTDB lineage: Bacteria > Pseudomonadota > Gammaproteobacteria > Thiomicrospirales > Thiomicrospiraceae. Next base: position 1,673 of record JACXUY010000122.1, on the reverse strand, counting down.
GAAAAGTTGACCTTAGCACCATGCGTTAAATGACCACCATGCGCCAAGCTCATACCCAGCACCCTATCACCCGGATTCAATAAAGCCTGAAACACAGCACCATTTGCTTGTGAACCCGAATGAGGTTGAACATTCGCCCAATCGGCACCAAACAGCTGTTTAGCACGATCAATCGCCACCTGTTCGACAACGTCAACAAACTCACACCCACCATAATAACGTTTACCAGGGTAGCCTTCGGCATACTTATTGGTTAATACGCTACCCTGAGCTTCCATTACACGAGGACTGGTATAGTTTTCAGAAGCAATCAACTCAATATGATCTTCCTGACGTTGCGCTTCATCGCTGATAGCGCGCGCAATCACATCATCATAGCCAGCAATAGTCATTGATTTGGTAAACATGACAAGTCCTCGGTAAAAAATTAGATAAGTATCGCTATTGTACCAGCAAACAAAAAACAGCCCAATATGTTGGGGAAAAGATTTTACGAATGCAGCCTTGATAGTCGATTCCATGACCCCCAAAAGACAAAAAAGCGACTCTTTCGGATCGCTTTTTCAAAGGTTCAACTTGAAAGCCGTGTTGCCACGGCAGGCAAAATTACAACAACGATCCTTTGAGTAAAGGCAACACCGTTGCAGCCATAATCACTGCCAACATCCATTTCATAACAACGACCTCTTTATCCGGTTTTATATATTGGTCTGATAAACGCTTTTCCATGGCAACAATATCGCCCTTAGTAGCAACAGATTCAGCACTAATTGCTTGCGCAGCTTTTTGCGCTTTTTCTTCATCAATTCCAATAGAGCGAAAAGCTTGATAAACTTCAATAATCATTGTAGACATAGCATATATCTCATCCATTTGATGGCACTAGTATACCACCACCCCACAAACCAAAAAAGCGCCCTTTTCGGAGCGCTTTTTTAAAGGTTCAACTTGGAAGCCATGTTGCCACGGCAAGCAATTTGAGTTAAGTGTTAAGCATGCTGCGCCGATGTGTCAACCGAATCTTTACCCTGCTTATGATGATGTTTAGACCAAACCATAAAAGCAACAACAGACCAAGCACCACCGACAACAATCAGTAACGATAAAATGAAACCAACTTCTGTACTCATGACTTAATCATCCTCTTGGTTATCAGCAATAAAAGCTGAAAGCTGTAATGCAAACCAAGCAACAGCAGCCAACAGTAGATAAATTGGGTCTGACTGCTTGAAGTATATCAAACCAGCAAAGGCAGTAACACCCCACGAAGCCCTTCTTAGCTCAACGGCAAAATTTTTTGCTGCTTGCGCGTTAAATACAAATTTTGCCATTGTTACTCCTAGTCAATTTGGTTAACGGCACTATACCACAAAACAAAAAAGCGACCCTTTCAGATCGCTTTTTCGCAGTTTCAAGCTGTTAAGCCGTGTTGCCACGGCAAGCCATTAGAACTTGTGGATGATACCAACAGAGAATGCTGAAGGATCTTTACCTGCATTAACTTTAGATTTCTCACCGTGACCACCATGGTTTACAGTGTAAGCACCGTTAGCTTCGTTATCAACCATAGCGTAAGCAGCATAAACAGTTGTGTGTTTGCTCATAGCATAATCGTAACCAACTGCATACATGTTAGCACCAGTGCTTGTCGTACCGCTGATTTTTCCAGCCAT
>JACXUY010000121.1 GCA_014763665.1 Gammaproteobacteria bacterium | reverse complement strand
AGACCACAGTATCCCACCCAAATCATGTTGCGCGTGAGTATTCTCAAACATCTGAACACGCTATCCAATGATCAGATGGAGTTTATGCTCAATGACCGCATGAGCTTTCAGCGTTTTACCAAGTTAACGCATTCCCCCATATTCCTGATGCCAACACTATTTAGATATTTAAAGAGTCTATTGGTGAGCCAACAGCCAAAGGTGTAATGGGCGTCAGTTGCAGTGAAGATAGCGTTTTTGCCAGCATGCAAGCCATTTTAAATGCCTTGGCAAGAAGTCTGGCCTGTTAGCCTAGAGTTGCGCGCGTCATGTTGGTTGAAACAAAAAAGAGCAGCGATTCGCTGCTCTTTATGTTTGTGTTTCAAAGGATTAACAGTACTTAGCTGCTTTGTACACAATCGACTGAGTAACGCTTGCGTCCGTCTTCCATGTCTTCAATGGTTAGACCATGCACATCGGTATCGAAGCCAGGGAAGCGCTCGTTGAAGACGCGCGTGAACTTCAGGTAATCGACGATGGTTTTATTAAAACGTTCACCCGGAATCAGTAGAGGAATGCCCGGAGGATAAGGCGTTACCAAGCTGGCAGTGATACGACCTTCTAGCTGGTCAATTTCCACACGCTCAATTTTGCGGTGCGTCATCATGGCGAAGGCGTCTGCTGGCTTCATCACCGCTTCCATTTCCGACAAATACATGTCGGTGGTCAAGTGAGCAATGTCGTGTTGTGCATAGAAGCTATGGAATTGCTGACAGAGGTCACGTAGGCCAATTTTTTCATAACGTGGGTTTTTGGTGACAAACTCAGGTAACACGCGCCATAATGGTTGGTTTTTGTCAAAATCGTCTTTGAATTGTTGTAACGCCGCCATTAGGGTATTCCAACGACCTTTGGTGATGCCGATGGTAAACATAATGAAGAAGCTGTAAAGACCACATTTTTCAACAATGACACCATGCTCAGCCAAGTATTTGGTGACGATGGCGGCGGGAATACCAATGTCATCGCTGAAAGCACCATCGACATCCAGACCAGGTGTGATAATGGTCGCTTTGACAGGGTCGAGCATGTTAAAGCCATCGGCTAGGTTGCCGAAGCCATGCCAGCGATCATTCGCCTTTAATACCCAAGCGTCGCGGTCACTGGCGCCTTCTTGATTGGAAACATCCGGTCCCCAGACCTTGAACCACCAAGAGTCGCCATATTCTTCATCGACTTTTGCCATGGCATGACGGAAGTTAATGGATTCGGCAATCGACTCTTCGACCAAGGCGGTACCACCGGGGGGTTCCATCATGGCAGCAGCGACGTCACAACTGGCGATAATGGCATACTGTGGGCTAGTCGAGCTGTGCATGAGGTAAGCTTCGTTAAAGACGTGCAAGTCGAGCTTGTTGCTTTGTGCATCTTGTACCAGAATTTGTGAGGCTTGCGATAAGCCAGCCAGCAATTTATGCGTTGATTGTGTTGAGAATACCAGTGATTTATCGGTACGCTTACCGTCGCGTGCAATGGCGTGCATGCCTTTGTAGAAATCGTGGAAAGAAGCGTGAGGCAACCAAGCTTCATCGAAATGTAGGGTGTCGACCCAGCCATCTAAACGATCTTTAATCATGCCAGTGTTGTAAAGCACGCCGTCATAAGTCGATTGCGTAATGGTTAAAATGCGCGGATTGGTAGCGAGTTTACTGGCCATCGGGTGAGCAGCAATTTTCGCCTTGATGGTTTCTGGCTCAAATTCACTCAGAGGAATGGGGCCGATAATGCCATAGTGATTACGCGTCGGTGTCAAAAATACGGGAATCGCACCAGTCATGGTAATGGCATGAAGAATGGATTTGTGACAGTTGCGATCAACCAAAACGATGTCGTTATCGGCGACACAAGAATGCCATACCATTTTGTTGGAGGTGGAGGTGCCGTTGGTAACAAAGTACAGATGATCGGCATTGAAGATGCGAGCAGCATTACGCTCTGATGCGGCAACGGGACCCGTATGGTCGAGCAGCTGCCCTAATTCATCTACCGCATTACACACGTCGGCACGCAGTAGATTTTCACCAAAAAACTGGTGGAACATTTGACCCACAGGTGATTTTAAGAAGGCCACACCGCCAGAATGTCCTGGGCAATGCCACGAGTAAGAGCCGTCAGCAGCGTAATGAGTTAGGGCACGGAAGAAAGGTGGTGCCAGACTGTCTAAATAGGCTTTAGCTTCACGAATAATATAACGTGCAACGAATTCGGGCGTGTCTTCAAACATGTGAATAAAGCCATTCAGTTCACGTAGAATATCGTTGGGAATGTGGCGTGCGGTGCGTGTTTCACCATGTAAGAAAATCGGGATTTCCGCATTGCGCCAACGAATCTCTTCCACGAAAGCGCGCAGGGCGCTAATGGCTTTGGCTTCGTAATTTTCGTTACATTCGTCGGCGGCTGCCGCTAATTCTTCATCGTCAATCGACAAAATAAAGGCAGAAGCACGACTTTGTTGCTGAGCAAAGGTCGAAAGATCGCCATAGCTGGTCACGCCTAGCACTTCCATCCCTTCCGATTCGATGGCATCGGCTAGAGCGCGAATGCCTAAGCCAGAGGTGTTTTCAGAGCGAAAGTCTTCGTCAATAATGACGACAGGAAAACGAAAGCGCATGGCGGAAACTTCCTTAAACGAGCATGTATAAAAATAATGAGTGAATTATGACACACTTGTGTGACAGTTAAAGGAAATTTTCACTTTATTGCCATGGTGTGCTTTGCAGTGAAAAACAGATGGCTTAAAAAGAACCAGACCGTCTAGTCTATTTTTAGGGTTAGAGCATAATGAGGGTGAGTTTGGGTGTCGATTGATAAATACGCACAAAATATATTATCGGCAAAAGTCGCTTTTGAGGACAAAGGCTATTGTTTCAGTATGGCCAATATTGCCCGTCGAGCAGGCGTGCTAGCTGCAAGCACACAAACTAACAACTCGATAATGCAACGGTCAAGCAGGTTCATAGCCAGAGCATTCCGCAAAAGTCTTTCATGTGCGTATGTTAACAGTTTTTAGTTGCGCTGGTTTTTACAGGCGTCCTTAACTGTTGGTGATCATTTAGCAATTGATTTTTTGTCCAATCCTATCGTATAGTAAAATTTGGATGCACCTTAAAAAAACGTTAGGGTAAGTCTGCATAATGCGCTTCGCTTTTCATTCATATTTCCCATTCTCATTTTTGATTGGTGGAAGGAGATTAAATCAATGTGGTTACCGGTTACCCAAATGCAGTCCTTCTCCCACGCCCCCATCCCTTTTGTATTTTTTAGAAATTCCGTGCTAATACGCATT